>CANHZX010000033.1 GCA_947465215.1 Betaproteobacteria bacterium
TCGCCGGTTTCGATCTCGGTCAGGATGCCGTCGACCGAAAGTTCATGGCCGTAGAACTGGTCAATGAAATCGCCGAGCTGCGCTTCCGCGGCAAGCTGGGTTTTCAGTTCGACATGCGTGCCGAGCATGGCGCGCAACTGGTCCAACGCCACCACGTTGAAGATTTCAGTGGTGGCGATCGTCAGCACATGATCCGCCTGATCATAGGCAATCGGCAGCAGATGGTTGCGGCGGGCGAAATCCTCGGGGACCAGGCTCAGCGCTTCTGGGTCGGCGATAACCTGCGCAAGGTCGATCGATTCCTGGCCGACAGTCCGCGCCATGATGTCGCGGATCGCGGTTTCGGTGACGAAGCCCAGACGGACCAGCAGCCGGCCGATTGGGACGTTGCTGTTGCGCTGTTCGGCAAGGACGATGGCCAGCTGATCCTTGGTAATCAGCCCTTGCTGGACCAGCAGCTCGCCGAGCCGCAGTTTTTTTCGTTGTTCGGACATCGCGCTTGCCCGGCCGTTTATTCGGGCTGCGCGGCGAGTTGTCGGATGCGGTCCTGCGCCTGGTTCAGATTGAAACCGGCGCGGCCGCGCGCCTGCGCCAGTTCGACTGCACGCCGGTAGTAACCGCTTGCTAGCTTGGCTTGACCGACATGTTCAAGGCCGACTGCCAGGTTGTAGGCATAGTCGGGATTCCCCGGTTCCAGGTGATGTGCCTGGAAATACGATTGTTGCGCTTCGGCCCAGCGTGACTGGTCACCATACAGATTGCCCAGCGTGAAATGCAGCGACGCCAGCGGTTCACGGCCGATCAGTTGCTTGAGCTTGGCCTCTGCGGCGGCGGGATCGGCACGTCCCATAAGGGTAACGATGCCGGCCTGCGCATAGGCGTTACGCGGCTCCAGATCCAATACCCGGAAGTACATGCGGCTGGCTTCATCGGCGCCATTCTGCTGCATCGCGACGGCGGCGGCGCCGAGCAGCGCCTGGATGTTTTTCGGATCGCTGCGTACGACGTCGCCGTAAAGCTGGCGCGCGCTGTCGAGTTTGCCTGACTGCAGTGCGCTGTAAGCGTCACTCAGTCGCGGATCCAGTTGTGCGTCTGTGGAGCCGGCGCTGATCTTGATGTTGTCACGTGGTGCTTCAGCGCGGGCCGGGGCGGGTGCGGTTGCAGACGGACTCGCAGGTGCTGCAGCGGCCGGTTTTTCATCACTTGCGGTGCCTGCGTTTACAGGTGCCACCAGCGTTTCGGTGGCGATCGGCGGCTGTGGCGCAGACGCCGGCTTTTGCGCAATCGGTGGTTTCGGTGCCGGCGCGGGCTGGCGGATGAACAGACCAGGATTGGTGATCTGCAAATACACGTAGATGCCCAAGCCGATGACGGCAATGGCGCCGGCGATGCTGAGGGCGATAACAGGTTTGAAGCGTTTCCCGGAGGTTACAGGCAGCGGCGTGCTCGCGGTCGCTTGAAGCACGGCAGCGGCCCGGGCTTGCTCCCCGGTGGCCTTGTTCCCGGAAGAAGGTTTACTGGCGGTTACTGAGGGTGCGGAGGCTGCGGGATGCTCCTGCATCACAGGGGCGTCAGCCGTCAGTGGTTCCAGCTCGAGTTCCAACTTCGATGAGGCGGACGGAATCGGCGCTGCGCCGCGTGGTATCGGTGCCATGCCCGGCGGCTGCGCTGCAGGCGAGCTTGATTCCGGCGATGCAGCGGGTTGTGCTGATTCGTTCCGGTCCTTGGCGGCCTTTTCCAAGGCCTTCATCAGCAGGCTCATGGTGCGGCGGGTTTGGGCGCGGCTAGGGATTCAGCAGTGGGCAGGAAACGCTGGAAGAACTTCAGTTCCTCACTGTCCAGCGTCGGGTTGGAAATCACGGTCGGGCGCAGGAAGATGACCAGTTCGCTTTTTCGCGAGCCTTGGTTGCGGAAGCGGAGCAGGTCACCCGCGGCACCGAGGGCATCGGCCCCGGGAATCTGTTCACGCGAGGTTGAGGCGTTGTCCTGCATCAGTCCGCCGAGAATGACCGTTTGTCCGCTGACCACCTGAAGCACGGATTCCATTTCGCGCACCTGGATCTGCGGCACCGGGTTTGCAATACAGGTCGTCCGCGTGACGTCGCAAAGGCTCGGATTGGGGTCGTTGACAAAAGGCTGGGTCGTATTCAACCGGGTAATGGTCGGACGCACGTTGAGCAGCACGCGGCCGTCTTCATTGATCTGCGGTGTGACGCCCATGACGACGCCGACCGAAACACTTTTGGCGGTGGTGTTGAAGGTGGTTTGCGAAGGGCCCGTCGACGTTGTAGTGGTATCCGCCTTGATTTCAAAGTAGACCAGATTGTCGACCACCTTGAGGAGGGCGGTCTGATTGTTCATCGCCATCAGTTTCGGACTCGACAGCACTCTTGAACTGCCGAATTCCTCAAGCAATTTGACAGTGCCGCTGATGTTGCCGACGTTGGTTGTCGGGTTGGTGTAGGCAATGGTCATCGCATTGCCCGGGCTGGCGCCGGCCCCGGTCGCGGCGCCGTTGAAGCCGCCCAGAAGAGTCTGGGTGATCGACAAACCGCCGCTGATCGGCAGACGACTCCAGTCAATGCCGGCCTGGAAACCGTCAGAGAGCAAAACTTCAACGATTGTCGCTTCGATCAATACCTGCCGCTGAATGGCCGAGGTTACGCTGTCCAGATGCTTCTGGATCAACTGGTGCTGGTAGTCCGTGGCGTTGATGGTGATGGTTCCGGAAACGGGATTGACCACGACGTCATCCGGGACCAGTGAAGCCTGTGTCGGCGTGGCGCCGGGTGCCGTGATGACTGCGGCAGCAAGCGGCGCCGCTCCTGCGGCGGCCTTGCTTGCGGCCTCGATCTGACGCACGCGCAGTTCCTGCTCCTGCTTGATCAGTTCTCGCCGGTCGGCACGTGCGTTTTCGCTCAAGGCCTGAAGGCGTGTCGAATTCAGGATGCCGCGGATGTTGTCACGCAGTTCAACCCAGAAATTGTTGGTCGATGTCGAGCGCACCATGGTCGCTGAACCGGATGTGGACCCGCCGCTGCCGCCGGAACCCGAAGAGCCGCCGGTGGCAATTTCGCCGGCGACGCCGATCGACGATGTGGTGTCGCGCGTCATGTTGACGTAATTGACGCGATAGGTTTTGACGTAGGCGGCATCGGGCGACACGATGATCGTGTTGCCTTCGGTGCGATAACGCAGATTGACCTGTTTGGTCAGCCGCTCCAGGATTGCCGGCAGCGTTTCATTGATGGCATTCAGACTGACCAGCCCGGAGAGGCCGGGGTGAATGTCGATGTTCTGTTTGGTGTCACGAGCCAGCGCCAGCAGCAGTTCCTTGACCGGCACTTCATGCACAACAACGCTGTAGGTCTGCGGTTTGATCTGCGCCGTAGGCGGCGGCACCAGCGTTGGCACGCGTGCTGGCTGGGGAATCGGGGCGGCAGGCGGCTTGGCTGCGACCGGCGGGGCGGAGATGTGGCCTTGCGAAGGCTGAACCTGTGGCTTGTACTGGACGCATGCGGAAAGCAGTACGGCAACGCAGGTCATTGCAGCCGGAAGTGCAGTGCTGGTCAGACGGGTGCCGGTTGGTGTGGCGGACGGTCGGCGGGTGGGCTGCCGTTCGGACATTTTTTGCATACTCCCCTGGCTACACGGGTGATTTTACGTATCGTGACGGGGATTTACAGCCGTCATGACGGGTTATTACTCGCGACCTCGGTTCTGATCCCCTGCACTGTGCGCAACAGCGGCCGGTAAGACTTCAGTCGGGCCGGTAATTGCGCCATTGCCTCACGCGCGGCTCGCTGGCTGTCAAAACTGCCCCAAGTCATGGTCAGCGCAGGCTCACCTTTTGCGAGGGTACGATACACAAAAACATTATTTATTTCAATGATATTCGAGATAAATCTGAGGTGTTGGTTCAGCTGTTGTTCGTCGCGAGCGCCGAGCAGTTGGATGGTGTAAGTCTGAGGGGGCGATGCGCTCAGCCAGGCCGTCGTTGCGGTGAGTCTTTCCTGTAGCAGTTTTGCCGTCGCCGGCGCACTCACCGTAGTCGCCGGTTTGACGGTTTCGGCTGCGGAGGCTGCCACCGGTTGCTGGGATGCGCTTGCAGCGGAAAGGGGGGCAGCTGCGGTTTCCGGTGCGCGTTCGATCACTGCACCGGTTTTCGCGGGATCACTATAAATACCTGTTTTATTTGATAAATTTTCGGGGTTAGGCGCCGGGTTTGTGGCCGCGGGGGGCGTTGAGGGCGCCCCAGTTGCTGCGGGCGCTGCCACCGGGGCTTGCCGGATACCGCCGAGCAGCGCAAACAGCGCAGCGCCGGCCGCCATGCCGACAGTCAGGAGTCCGACCCCCAAAATCCAGGGTGACCGGGGCTTGGGTGCCGGCTGGTATTGCTGATGCGCAAATTCACTGTCGCGGATGGCGGCTTCGACGTGTTTCTGGCGCAGTGTATGGGTGTTTTCGGCGAAGGCGGTCAGCAACGCCTTGTCGGCGATCAAGTTGATGCGGCGGGTCAGGCCACCGGAAACACGCGCGATTTCACGGATGATGGCGTCGCTGAACAGGTCCGGTCCTCGGTATCCGGCGGTGCGCAGCCGGAACATCAGGTATTCGCGGGTTTCAGGGCCGGTCAGCGGTTCCAGCCGGAAACTGTGGGTGATGCGTTCCTTTAACTGGCGGATCTGGTTCTGGCGCAGGTTTTCGTCGAGCTCGGGCTGGCCGAATAATACGATCTGCAGCAACTTGTCGGATTTGGTTTCCAGATTCGACAGCAGGCGGATTTCCTCCAGCGTCGCGATCGGCATGCCCTGTGATTCTTCGACGAACAGCACCACGCGTTTGCCTTCGGCGTGCCGTTTCAGCAGGTAATCCTGGATCGCGTGCATAACGGCGAGACGGCTTTCGTCGCGGGTGATCTGCAATTGCAGCTCAAAGGCGATGGCGTGGAGTATTTCCTCAGGAGAAACGCTCGGATTCGCCAGATAAACAGTCTCGACGCTCTCCGCCAGCCGTGTCTGCAGCATACTGCACAGCATCGTCTTGCCGCTGCCGACTTCGCCGGTGACCTTGACGATGCCTTCACCCTGCGTGATCGCGTAAATCAACGCTTCAAGAATGGGGCCGCGATTGCCGCCGCCGAAAAAGAAGTCCGTGTTCGGGGTGATCTTGAAGGGCGGCTGAGTCAGGCCGAAATGCTCGTAATACATTATTTGTCCTCGCCGGCATCGCCGCGGGTCTGCATGCGGCTGTACAGGGTGGTGCGTTGGACGCCAAGCCGTTTTGCGGCTTGCGACAGGTTGCCGTTGGTCATCGCCAGCGCGGCTTCGATGAATCCGCGTTCCCAGCGTTTGAGGACTTCATCCAGCTTGAAATCCGGATCGGCTTCGATCTGCCGGCGCGCAGCGTCGAGCAGTACGCTTTCTTCGGACATCTCGGCGAGACCCGCCGGCGCCTGCACTTCGCGGTCGAACTCTGAGTGCAGCAGCAACGGTGTGATTTCTGTGCCGGCATATTTGGTGCACAGGCGGATCACCACGTTGCGCAGTTCGCGCACATTGCCAGGGAAGGGATAGTCACGCCACATGCGCAGCGCGTCCTTGCTCAATTCAACCGGCTGCGCACCGATCTGCTGCGCGTAGAACGAGCGGAAATGATCGAGCAGCAGTTGCTTGTCATCGCCGAGGTCGCGCAGCGCCGGCACGCCGATGGTGAATACCGACAACCGGTGATAGAGATCGGCGCGGAAACGGTTGTGACGGACTTCGCTGCGCAGGTCGCGGTTGGTTGCGGTGATGATGCGTGCGTTGGATACCCGGTTTTGTGTTTCGCCGACACGCTGGAATTCGCCATTTTCGAGAACGCGCAGCAGCTTGGCCTGTAATTCCAGCGGCAGTTCGCCGATTTCGTCGAGGAACAGTGTTGAATCGACGGCGTCTTCGAAGTAACCGGCGCGTGCGGTCACCGCCCCGGTGAACGCGCCCTTGGCGTAACCGAAAAGCGTGGGTTCGACCAGGGTCGGCGAAATCGCCGCGCAGTTGAGCGCAAGAAAAGGTTTGCCGGCGCGCCGGCTTTGTTTGTGCAGTGCCTGCGCGACCAGTTCCTTGCCGCTGCCGGACTCGCCTTCAATCAGTACCGGGAACGGTGCGTCGGCGAATTGTGTGAGCTGTTCTCGCAGTTTTTTCATCGGCGGGCTGTTGCCGATCAGGCCCGAGGCATCGCTGCCGGTTTCTGCGGATGTGACTTCCAGCGCCTGCAGCAGTAACGCCTTGATCTGCGCCGGGTCGGCCGGTTTGGAGACAAAATCGATGGCGCCCAGGGTTCGGGCGTGGCGCGCGTTGGACTCGTCGTTTTGCCCGGAAAGCACAATGATCTTGATCGTCGGTGCGATCGCGATCAGTTCGGCTATCAGCTGGAAGCCCTCGTCGGGGCGATGCGGCTTCGGCGGCAGGCCGAGGTCGATCAGCGCCAGTGCCGGCGGCGTGTCGCGTTGGCGCAGCAGTGCCTTGGCATGCGGGCGCGATTCCGCGGTGGTGACCGTAAAGTCTCCGCTCAGCACGTAGCTCAGCGTGTCAGCGATGACCGGATCGTCATCGACGATCAGCAGTTCCGGTTTTCCGGTTTCTGTCACGTTTGAATCTTTTTATATAAGTGGCTGAAACAAAAAGGCATTGTGCCAGATTGCCACGCCGGCGTGGGGTTGGCAGGCGCGGTGTCGCGCCGATTCAATGGCCGGCGATACAGGCGAGGTAGGCTTGCTCAAGATCGGGGGCGTCATGCTGCCGGATGAAGTCTGCCGGTGTTCCGGCAAAACGCAACTCGCCGCGGTGGATGACCGCCATGCGGCTGCACATTTCCGCGACGTCATGAAGCGCATGGGTTGTCATCACCACCGTACGACCGCCGGCATGCTGTGCCTTGAGTTCGCGCTTGAGCAGGGCGCGTGCTTTCGGGTCGAGGCCGCTGGTCGGTTCATCAAGGATGTACATTTCCTTGCCGGACAGCAGGCAGGCGGCCAGCCCCAGCTTCTGCGTCATGCCCTTGGAGTAGGCGCGCACCGGCTTTTCCAGTGCGTCGGTTGCCAGTTCCAGCGATTCGAGCATGCTGCGCGTCGCGGCTTCATCATACGGGCGACGGTGCAGTTCGCCGGTGTAACGCAGGAAGTCCCGGCCCGAGAGGAAATAGGGCGGCGTGAATCGTTCCGGCAGGTAGGCAATGCGGCTGCGCGCCGCCGTCTGGCGGTGTGGCGTTCCGAAAATTTCAATGCTGCCGCTGCCGGTGTCACAGAAATCCAGGGCGCATTTGATCAGCGTGGTTTTACCGGCGCCGTTCTCGCCGACCAGCCCGAAAAACTCGCCGGCGGCGATTTCGAGCGAGAGATCGGTGAGCGCGGCGGCGCTGGCGTATGATTTTGCGAGATGATTGATGCGCAGGGCGGGCACGGACATGCGGCGTAACTTAGCGTAAAGCATCCCGGGGGTAAACACCGGGCAGAGTTCAGAGTGCAATTGAATCAATGGGCTAGGGTGCCTGCGGCGACGGTAAAGCGCTGCGCGGCGTTTGGTTGCACTGCCAATCTCGGCTAGAATCCCCCCTTTGTTTCTGGCAGCAACAGCCGCCCCGTGGCCTCCGAACCCCTCATCGAAATCAAGGACGTCAACTTCGCTTACGCGGAGCGTCCGATATTGACGGGCATCAACATGTCGATCCCGCGCGGCAAGGTTGTCGCGCTGATGGGCATCAGCGGTTCCGGCAAGACCACGCTGCTGCGGCTGATGGGCGGCGTGATGAAGCCGACCACGGGCGAGGTGTGGATCAACGGTGAATGCACCAGCAAGCTCGATACGCAGGGCATTTACCGCATGCGCCGGCGCATGGGTATGCTGTTCCAGTTCGGCGCGCTGTTCACCGACCTGTCGGTGTATGACAACGTGGCGTTCCAGATGCGCGAGCATACCGGCCTGCCGGAAAGCATGATCCGCGATCTGGTGATGATGAAGCTGCATGCCGTCGGGCTGCGCGGCGCGCACAAGCTGATGCCGGCGGAACTGTCGGGCGGCATGGCGCGGCGCGTGGCGCTGGCGCGGGCAATCGCGCTGGATCCGATGATCATGATGTATGACGAACCGTTTACCGGGCTGGACCCGATTTCACTGGGTGTCATCGCGAACCTGGTGCGCGAACTGAACGATACGCTGGGCACGACGTCGCTGGTGGTGACGCACGACGTGCAGGAGGCGCTGGATGTGGTGGATTATGTGTATTACCTGTCGGACGGAAAAATGATGGCGCATGGCACGCCTGAAGAAATGCGCGCGAACAAGGACCCGCTGGTCTACCAGTTCGTGCACGGCGAGGCGGAAGGGCCGGTGGCTTACCAGTATCCGAGCAAGGATTTCTCGGACGACTTGAGACTGGGAGGTCGCCGTGCCGCATAGAACGCTGCCTTCGATCCGCAGCATCGGCGCCAATGCCATCGACATCGTGTTACGGCTGGGTTATGCGGCGCGCTTCATCGGGCTGACGATCGCGCATTCAGGCACCAGCTTTGCGCGGCCGCGGCTGATCATCCGCGAGCTGTATTACACCGGCGTGCTGTCGCTGATCATCATTCTGGTCTCCGGACTGTTCGTCGGCATGGTGCTCGGCCTGCAGGGTTATCAGACGCTGACCACCTATGGTTCCGAGTCGGCGCTGGGCGTGCTGGTGGCGCTGTCTCTGGTGCGCGAGCTGGGTCCGGTGGTGTCTGCACTGCTGTTTGCCAGCCGCGCCGGTTCGGCGATGACTGCGGAAATCGGCCTGATGAAGGCCACGGAGCAGTTGTCAGCGATGGAAATGATGGCGGTGGATCCGATAGCACGCGTGGTCGCGCCGCGGTTCTGGGCCGGGGTGATTTCGATGCCGCTGCTGGCAGCGATGTTCAGCGCGATGGGTGTTTTCGGCGGCTATGTGATCGGCGTGGTGCTGATCGGTGTCGACGAAGGGTCGTTCTGGTCGCAGATGCAGGGCGCCGTCGATGTCCGGGAAGACATCGTCAACGGCGTCATCAAGAGTTTCGTGTTCGGGGTGGCGGTGACCTGGATCGCGCTGTTCGAGGGTTATGACGCGCCGCCGACCGCCGAGGGCGTTTCGGGCGCGACAACGCGCACCGTGGTAACTTCATCATTGGCAATTCTGGGTCTGGACTTCATTCTGACCTCATTCATGTTCAGGGGTATGTAATGGGACGTTCAATGCTGGATCTGTGGGTAGGTATTTTCGTCGTCGCCGGCATGGCCGCGCTGGTGATTCTCGCGTTCAAGGTCGGCAACATGTCGAGCATGGGTAGCGGCGAGACCTACGAAATTTCCGCGAATTTCGACAATATCGGCGGCCTGAAACCGCGGGCGCCGATCAAGAGCGCCGGCGTGGTCGTTGGTCGCGTGACGTCGATCGAGTTCAACAACGAGCGTTTCACCGCCAAAGTGAAAATGGCCGTTGAAAAGAACTTCAAGTTTCCGAAAGACACCACGGCGTCGATCCTGACCTCGGGCCTGCTCGGCGAGCAGTACATCGGCCTGGAGGGCGGTGGTGACGACCAGATGCTCAAGTCCGGCGACAGCATCCGTCTGACGCAGTCGGCGGTCGTGCTGGAGAAGCTGATCAGCCAGTTCCTGTTCGACAAGGCCGCCGAGGGCGGCGATGCCAAAAAGAAGTAAATCCGCACATTCCTTACAGAGACGATGCCATGAATAAGTTACTGTTTTCATTAGTTTTTTCTGTATCCTTGCTGTTCCTTCCAGTGGCCGCCGGCGCGGCTGCGAGCACCACGGCGCCTGATGCGCTGGCGCGCAATGTCACCGACGAAGTGGTGCAAATCCTGCGCAGCGACAAGGATCTGCAGGCCGGCAGCCAGAAAAAAGCGCGTGACCTGATCGAAACCAAGATCGCGCCGCATTTCAATTTCACCAGCATGACCAAACTCGCATTGGGAAAAAACTGGGCTTCCGCGACGCCCGAGCAGCGCAAGGCGCTGACCGAGGAATTCCGTGCCCTGCTGGTGCAGACCTACACGGCTTCGATCACGCTGTTCAAGGATCAGAAAATCGAATACCGCCCGCTGAAGATCGCGCCGGATGACACAGACGTGCTGGTGCGTTCGCTGGTGAAATCCTCCGGTGGCGGCGAACCGGTGCAGGTCGACTACGGCATGGAAAAGACCGATGAGGGCTGGAAGGTCTACAACGTCAAGATCGGCGGCATCAGCCTGGTCGAGAACTACCGCGGTACTTTCAATACTGAAATCCAGAAAAGCGGTGTCGACGGTCTGATCAAAACGCTGCGCGATAAAAACCGCTCGCTGGTGGCGCAGACCAAATAACCGGCCAAGCATGACCGAATGCATGATTGAGTGTAACGACGGGCGCTGCACGCTGAAGGGCGCCGTGAATATTGAAAGCGCGCTGGTCCTGCGTGAAGAGGGGCTGCGTCTGTTTACTGCGGCCGATGTGACGCTGGACCTGTCCGGAGTCACTGAAGTTGACTCTACCGCGCTCAGCCTGCTGTTCGAGTGGCGGCGCGCGGCACTCGCTGCGAAACACAGCATCCGCTACGTCAACCTGCCCGAAAATCTCACCAGCCTGGCCCAGCTATACGGCGTCACGGAACTGGTGGCAGCCGAGTAACGGCCGGCGCTGCGCCGACTGTCCGCTGTGCATCCGGCGATGACACATGCCATCGAAATCATTGATGTCACCAAGCGTTATGGTGATTTGCAGGCGCTCGCCGGCGTCAGCCTGAGCGTCGAGCCCGGCGAATTCTTCGGCCTGCTTGGCCCCAACGGGGCCGGCAAAACCACATTGATCAGCATCCTCGCCGGCTTGAGCCGCGCGAGCAGCGGCATTGCCCGCATCATGGGTCACGATGTTACCGATGGATACCGCGGCGCACGCGGCGCGCTGGGTGTGGTGCCGCAGGAGCTGGTGTTCGACCCCTTCTTCACGGTGCGCGAAACGCTGACCTTCCAGTCCGGTTACTTCGGTCTTCGCGACAACGACGCCTGGATCGACGAAGTCCTGGAAAACCTCGACCTTACCGCCAAGGCTGATACCAATATGCGTGCGCTGTCCGGCGGCATGAAGCGCCGTGTGCTGGTTGCGCAGGCGCTGGTACACAAGCCACCGGTGATCGTGCTCGACGAACCCACGGCCGGTGTCGATGTCGAATTGCGCCAGGCTTTGTGGCGCTTCATTCGCAGGCTTAACCGCGACGGCCACACCATTGTGCTGACCACGCATTACCTCGAGGAAGCCGAGGCTTTGTGCGGCCGCATTGCCATGCTGAAGCAGGGCCGCGTGGTCGCTCTGGACCGTACCGAAAACCTGCTGCGGCTCCACAGCGGCTGTCAGGTCGTATTGCGGCTCGATGGCGTGCTGCCGGGGGTTCTCGAAGCGAAAGTGGCCGAGCGGCGCGAAGACGGATCGTTCAAGCTGTCCTTGCCCGATCATGCGTCGATCGAAGGTGTTCTGGCGGCGCTGCGCGAGTCGCGTGTCGCGGTGCTGGAAATGGAAATTCTCCAGCCCGATCTTGAAGAAGTGTTTGTGCAGATCATGCAACGATCATGATGAAAAATGGTTTTCAGTCATGACCGGTTTCCAGACCCTGTTCTACAAGGAATGGCTGCGCTTCTGGAAAGTCAGCGTGCAGACCGTGCTGGCACCGGTGCTGACGGCACTGCTATACCTGCTGGTGTTCGGTCATGCGCTGAGCGGTCGCGTCGAAGTGTTTCCCGGTGTCGATTACACCAGTTTCCTGATTCCCGGTCTGGCGATGATGTCTGTACTGCAGAATTCCTTCGCCAACGGCTCATCGAGCCTGATGCAGTCGAAGATGACCGGCAACATTGTGTTCGTGCTGCTGCCGCCCCTGTCGCACCGCGAGTTTTTTGCGGCTTACCTGCTGGCGGCTGTGGCGCGCGGCGTGGTGGTTGGCAGCGGCGTATTGCTCGCCACGCTTTGGTTCGTTGACCTGCCGGTGGCGAATCCGTTGTGGGTGCTGCTGTTCGGCATTGCCAGCAGTGCTGTGATGGGCGCGCTGGGTATTGTCGCGGGCATCCAGTCCGACAAGATCGACCAGTTGGCCGCGTTCACCAACTTCATCATCCTGCCACTGACTTTCCTGTCCGGCGTGTTTTATTCGATCCGTTCGCTGTCGCCGTTCTGGCAGGCGGTATCGCACTTCAATCCCGTGTTTTACATGATCGACGGATTCCGCTACGGCTTTTTCGGCGTTGCGGATACCTCGCCCTGGCTCAGCCTGACGATTGTCGGCGGCAGCTTCGCCGCCTTATCATGGCTGAACCTGACGCTGCTGCGCAGCGGCTACAAACTGAGAACCTGACTATGGTCACACCCGAAAGCATCAAACAATCCATTACCGCCGGACTCGACTGCAGTCATATCGAAGTTACCGGCGACGGCCATCACTGGGAGGCGGTGATTGTCAGCGAAGCCTTCCGCGGCAAAAACAAGGTGCAGCAGCACCAGCTGGTCTACAAGGCGCTGGGCGATCGCATGCGTGAGGAGATTCACGCGCTGTCGATGAAGACCCTGACCCCTGACCAGTGGCAGGGCTGAGTCCGGCATGGACAAACTGGTGATTGATGGTGGCATTGCCCTGAAAGGTGATGTCGCGATTTCCGGCGCCAAGAATGCGGCGCTGCCCATACTGACTGCAGCGCTGCTTACCGACGAACCCCTGCACGTAGACAATGTGCCGCATCTGCGCGATGTGTCGACCATGCTCAATCTGCTGATGCAGATGGGCGTGACCACCATGCTCGATGACAAGGGCGGCGTCGAACTGCGCGCGGCGAAAATCACCGAACCGGTGGCGCCTTACGAGCTGGTCAAGACCATGCGCGCTTCAGTGCTGGTGCTCGGCCCGCTGGTGGCGCGCCTGGGTGAGGCACGGGTCTCGCTGCCCGGGGGCTGTGCGATCGGCCTGCGTCCGGTTGATCAGCACCTGAAAGGCCTTCAGGCGATGGGCGCGACCATCGAGATGTCGCAGGGTTATATGATCGCCCGCGCAGAACGACTCAAGGGCGCGCGCATCTGCATGGATATCATCACGGTCACCGGCACCGAAAACCTGATGATGGCGGCAGCGCTGGCCGACGGTACGACAGTCATCGAGAATGCCGCGCGCGAACCCGAGGTTATCGATCTCGCCGCCTGCCTGATATCGATGGGCGCTAAAATCAGCGGTGCCGGCACGGATGTGATTACCATCGAAGGCGTCGAGCGCCTTCACGGCGCGCGTCACTCGGTGATGCCCGACCGCATCGAAACCGGAACTTTCCTGGTTGCTGCCGCAGTCACCGGCGGTGATGTGCGGCTGACCGGTGCGCGGCCGAAAACGCTCGACGCCGTGCTCGACAAGCTGCGCGAGTCCGGCGTCCATATCGAAACCGGCGACGACTGGATTCATGTCAAAGCCAATGGCGCGCTGAAGGCGGTCAATCTACGCACCGCGCCCTATCCGGCGTTTCCGACGGACATGCAGGCGCAGTTCATGGCGCTGAACTGCGTGGCGCAGGGCACCGCGCGAGTGGTCGAAACCATATTCGAAAACCGCTTCATGCACGTGCAGGAAATGCAGAGGCTTGGCGCCGATATTGCGGTCGAAGGCAATACTGCGGTGATCAAGGGCGTGCCGGCGCTGAACGGCGCCACGGTGATGGCGACTGACCTGCGGGCTTCGGCGAGTCTGGTGATTTCCGGGTTGGTGGCGCGCGGCACGACCACGGTGGAGCGGATTTACCATCTTGACCGCGGTTACGAGCGCATCGAGGAAAAACTGTCGCGGCTGGGCGCACGTATTCGTCGCGAGCGCTGAGGCGCAACGCCGGACTGCGGTTCGGTTGAACGGTTACGCCGACAGTTCGAGGTCGGCGGCGTAGGTGTTCTGCGGGTAGTGGAAGGGCACCGGGCCGTCGGGCAGGCCGCCGATGAACTGCTTCACGAAGGGATCGGCTGAATTCTTCACTTCTTCCGTCGTTCCCTGCGCGACGACGGCACCGTCGGCGAGGAAGTAGACGTAGTCGATGGCCTTCAGCGATTCCTGCGCATCGTAGGACACCACGATCGAAGTCACGCCAAGCGCGTCATTCAGCCGGCGGATCAGTTTGCCGACGACGTTGCAGGAAATCGGATCAAGTCCGGCGAAGGGTTCGTCGTACATGATCAGGTCCGGATCCAACGCGATGGCGCGGGCCAGACCGACACGCCGGGACATGCCGCCCGAACACTCCGAAGGCATCAATTGCGCCGCGCCGCGCAGGCCGACCGCGTTGAGTTTCATCAGCACGAGGTCGTTGATCATGTCCTCGGGCAGTTGGGTCTTCTCGCGCATCTGGAAGGCGATGTTTTCGAATACCGACAGGTCGGTGAACAGACCGCCCTGCTGGAACTGCATGCCCATGCGCCGGCGCAGCTTGTAGAGCGCATCGCGGTCGAGGCCGTGGATGTCCTGACCCAGCACCTTGACACTGCCTTTGGACGGGCGCAGTTGCGCGCCGATCAACTGCATCAGCGTGGTTTTGCCGCAACCGCTCGCACCCATGATGCCGACAACCTTGCCTTTGGGGATGGTCAGGTTCACGGATTTGAAGATTTCGCGGTTCCCGTAGGAGAAAGCGAGATCCTCGATTTCAACGACATTTTTGGCGGACATGGCGGGGAGCGGCTCGGGTCAGGGTTTGCTGAACAATGAGAGCGGTAATCAAGGTTGCAGTGTAACCGCTGGCGGCGCTTTCGTGAACCGTTCGCACGCCGGGCAGCAGCGGGAATACGTTACAATTCATGACTTTCCGAGCGCCTGCGGGCGCCGGTATGGGACACCATCCAGCCATGATCACCATTGCGCTCTCCAAGGGCCGCATTTTTGACGAAACCGTGCCGCTGCTGAAAGCCGCGGGCATCGTCACGCGTGAAAACCCCGAGACTTCGCGCAAACTGATTCTCGAAACCAACCGTCGCAACGTGCGCGTGATTATTGTCCGCGCGACCGACGTGCCGACCTATGTCCAGTTCGGCGGCGCCGACATCGGTGTGGCCGGCAAGGATGTGCTCGATGAGCACGGTGGCGATGGCCTGTACACGCCGCTCGACCTGAAAATCGCCAAGTGCCGGATGATGGTTGCCGTACGCAAGGATTTTGATTACGCCAGCGCTGTGCGTCAGGGGGCGCGGCTGAAGATCGCGACCAAATACGTGCAGACCGCGCGCGAGCATTTCGCCAACAAGGGCGTGCATGTCGATCTGATCAAGCTCTACGGGTCTATGGAATTGGCGCCGCTGGTCGGGCTCGCCGACGCCATTGTCGATCTGGTCAGCACCGGGGGCACGCTGAAGGCGAATGGTCTGGTGGCGGTCGAGGAGATCGTGCAGATCAGCTCGCGTCTGGTGGTGAATCAGGCGGCGCTGAAACTCAAGCGCGCCCAGCTGCAGCCGCTGATTGATACTTTCACCCGTGCCGTCGGCTGATCATGCGCCGGCTCTCCACCACCCAGCCTGATTTCGAACAGCGCCTGGCCGAGCTGCTGGCCTTCGAGTCCGCGCAGGATCCGCAGGTCGATACAACGGTCGCGGCGATTCTTGCCGATGTCAAACAACGCGGCGATGCCGCAGTGCTCGAATATACGGCGCGCTTTGATGGCGTGAAGGCCGATACGCTCGCGGCGCTGGAAATCCCCCAATCCGAACTGCAGGCCGCGCTGGCGCGTATTCCCGCAGCACGGCGCACGGCCCTGGAAGCCGCCGCTGCACGCGTGCGGGAATATCACCAGCGGCAGCGCGTGGAATCCTGGGGTTATACCGACAGCGATGGCAATGAGCTCGGCCAGCAGATCACCGCGCTGGATCGCGCAGGACTGTATGTTCCCGGCGGCAAGGCGGCATACCCGTCATCGGTGATCATGAACGCAGTGCCCGCCAAGGTTGCGGGCGTGACGGAAGTGATCATGGTGGTACCAACGCCGCGTGGTGAAAAAAATGATCTGGTGTTGGCGGCTGCGGCGATCTGCGGTGTGGATCGCGTGTTCACCATCGGCGGTGCGCAGGCAGTGGCGGCGCTGGCCTACGGCACGGTAACGATTCCCCAGGTCGACAAGATCGTCGGCCCGGGCAACGCCTATGTCGCTGCAGCAAAGCGGCGTGTGTTCGGTGTCGTCGGCATCGATATGGTTGCCGGCCCGTCGGAAATTCTGGTCGTCGGCGACGGCTCAACGGATCCCGACTGGGTGGCGATGGATCTGTTCTCGCAGGCCGAGCACGATGAACTCGCGCAGTCGATTCTGCTGGCGCCCGATGCCAAATATCTCGATGCGGTGTCGGCAAGCATTGCGAAGCTGCTGTCCGACATGCCGCGGCGCACGGTGATTGAGGCCTCGCTCAAAGGTCGTGGTGCGTTGATCCAGGTGCGCGATATTGATGAGGCCTGCGCGCTGGTCAATCGCATTGCGCCGGAACATCTCGAGCTGTCGGTTGAAAACGCACAGTCACTGCTGCCGAAGATCCGCCATGCCGGTGCGATTTTCATGGGTAAATACACATCGGAAGCGCTCGGGGACTACTGCGCCGGACCCAACCATGTGCTGCCGACATCGCGCACCGCGCGGTTTTCGTCGCCGTTGGGCGTTTACGATTTCCAGAAGCGCTCGAGTGTGATCCGTGTCTCTGCGGAAGGTGCCGAGAAGCTCGGCCGGATTGCGGTTGAACTGGCGACCGGCGAAGGCCTGACGGCGCACGCGCGTTCGGCTGAACTGCGGTTGCGGGGCAAGGGCTGACCATGAGCCGCTACTGGAGCAAGGTGGTGCAGGGTCTGACGCCTTATGTGCCGGGTGAACAGCCGAAGCTGCCCAATCTGATCAAGCTCAATACCAACGAAAGTCCGTACGGGCCCAGCCGCCGCGTGCTTGATGCGCTGCGCGCCGAGATCGGCGAATCGCTGCGCCTGTATCCGGACCCCGCCAGCGACAAACTGCGCGAGGCGATTGCGAAGCGTTACGGCGTCACCCCGGCACAGGTGTTTGTCGGCAACGGTTCCGATGAAGTGCTGGCGCATGTCTTTCTCGGACTGCTGAAACACGACAAGCCGGTACTGTTCCCGGACATCACCTACAGTTTTTATCCGGTGTACTGCGGCTTGTACGACATTCCCTACGAGCCGGTGCCGCTGAATCGCGCGTTCGAAATCGTGGTGGATGATTACCTGCGGCCCAATGGCGGCATCATTTTTCCGAACCCCAATGCGCCCACCGGACGCTTTGTGCCGGTGGCCGATATCGACCGGCTGCTGCGCGCCAACACCGGCTCGGTGGTGGTCATCGACGAGGCCTATGTCGATTTCGGCGGCGAGTCGGTGGTGCCGCTGGTGCAGCGCCATCCGCAACTGCTGGTCACGCACACGCTGTCGAAATCGCGGGCGCTGGCCGGCTTGCGGGTGGGTTACGCCATCGGCCATCCCGACCTGATCGAGGCGCTGAACCGGGTCAAGGACAGTTTCAACTCCTACCCGCTGGACCGTTTTGCCCAGGCCGGCGCCGCGGCGGCTATTGAAGACGACGCCTACTTCCAGGCGATGTGCAGCAAGGTCATCGTCACCAAGAAAAAGCTGGTGCAGGAGCTGCAGGCGCTTGGTTTTGACGTGTTGCCCTCGGCTGCTAACTTCCTGTTTGCTCGCGTGCCGGGTCGCGACGGCGGCGAAATTGCCGCCAAGCTGCGTGATCGCAGCATCATCGTCCGACATTTCCGCAAACCGGTACGCATCGCCGAGTTCATGCGCATTACCGTCGGTACTGATGAGCAATGCGCCGGGCTGCTTGAGGCTTTGCGCGAAATCCTCAAGCCGGCGTAAAGCGGCGGCGGGTCGGGGCGAATTCGTTTATACTCTGTAATCAACAAGTTACCGATATCCACGGGCAATCATGGCAAGGCAAGCGCAGATCAACCGCGACACTCAGGAAACGCAGATCAGCGTCAAGCTGAATCTCGACGGCAGCGGCCGCGCGAAACTCGCGAGCGGCATCCCTTTTCTCGACCACATGCTTGATCAGATTGCACGTCACGGACTGGTTGATCTCGAGGTCAAGGCCAAGGGCGATTTGCACATCGACGCCCACCACACCGTTGAAGACATCGGCATCACGCTGGGCCAGGCTTTTGCCAAAGCGATCGGCGACAAGAAGGGCGTGTGCCGTTACGGACACGCCTATGTGCCGCTGGACGAGGCGCTGTCGCGCGTGGTGATCGACCTTTCCGGTCGCCCCGGTCTGGAGATGAGCGGCAAGTTCACACGCGCGCGTGTTGGCGATTTCGATGTCGATCTGGTGCGTGAGTTTTTCCAGGGCTTCGTCAACCACGCACTTGTGACGCTGCATCTCGATAATCTGAAGGGCGTCAACGCGCACCATCAGGTGGAGACGCTGTTCAAGGCCTTCGGACGTGCGCTGCGCATGGCAGTGGAACTTGACCCGCGGGTCAAGGGTGTGCCGTCGACCAAAGGAAAGTTATAGGCTTTCCGCGGCGGTTCTCGCGCCCCGGTTTCATCATCCGAATTGTTGACGCTCCCGATGACCATCGATATTGCAGTCATTGACTACGGCATGGGCAATCTGCGCTCCGTGTCCAAGGCCATTGAACACGTCGCGCCCGGCCGCAAGGTTGTGGTCACCAGCAATCCGGACGAAGTTGCTTCCGCCGGCCGCGTGGTGTTCCCCGGGCAGGGAGCGATGCCCGACTGCATGCGCGAGATGGAATCACGCGGCCTGCGTCCGGTACTGATCGAAGCATCGCGCAGCAAACCCTTCCTCGGCATCTGCATCGGCCTGCAGATGCTGTTCGAGCGCAGCGAGGAGGGCGATACGCCCGGCCTCGGCCTGCTGCCCGGTGTGGTGCGGCGTTTCCCTCAGGCGCGCATGGTTGGCGCCAATGGTGAAAAGCTAAAGGTGCCGCATATGGGCTGGAACGAGGTCGAGCAGGCGATCAAACACCCGCTGTGGGCGGGCATTCCGGATCGCAGTCGCTTTTATTTTGTCCACAGCTACTATCCCGAGCCTGCAGATTCCTCGCAGATCGCCGGCTGGAGTGCCTATCCTTTCCGTTTTGCCTGCGCGGCGGCGCGCGGCAATCTGTTCGCGGTGCAGTTCCATCCGGAGAAAAGCCACGCAGCCGGACTGCAATTGCTTGCAAACTTTGTGGCGTGGCAACCGCAGGCGCTGTAGTATTATTCGCATCATTCCAACGCATTTGCAGATGACACCCTGATCCGGCTTTTCCGTCGCCCACTCATCTGACCAAACCCGGCTTCGCAATTCGTTTAATTCCATGCTGATCATTCCCGCCATCGATTTGAAGGACGGCAAGTGCGTGCGCCTGAA
>CANHZX010000034.1 GCA_947465215.1 Betaproteobacteria bacterium
GAGGGAGTGTCGAGATGAACGTCATACAGCAGCTGGAACAGGAAGAAATGAAGCGTCTGGGTCGCAAGACTCCGGAGTTTGTTGCCGGTGACACGGTCATCGTCAACGTTAACGTGGTCGAGGGCGAGCGCAAGCGCGTCCAGGCTTACGAAGGTGTGGTCATTGCCAAACGCAACCGGGGCATCAACTCCTCGTTCATCGTGCGCAAGATCTCCTCGGGCGAAGGCGTCGAGCGGACCTTCCAGACCTATTCACCGTCGATTGCCAGCATCGAAGTGAAGCGCCGCGGCGATGTTGGCCGTTCGAAGCTCTACTACCTGCGCGGCCTTTCGGGTAAAGCGGCCCGCATCAAGGAAAAGCTCACCGTCAGCAGCACGGTGGCTGTTGAGGTCGAAGCCGAAGCCGCACCGGCCGAGAAATAAGCATTCTGTATTCCTGAAAAAGGCGGCTGCGGCCGCCTTTTTCATTTTCAGTGACCGTTGCGCAGGCGCTTCGCGCCGGGCCGCCGCTACAATAAGCGCATGAATCTGCAGCGGCTGATCGCCCCCCTTTTTGCATCGGTGTTCTGGACCGTGATGATGGCGGTGTCTGCCGCACACGCCGCCGACGAACTTGCAGCCACGCGCAGTCTTGCTGAAGCCGGTGCGATCCAACTCGCGCTGCAGCGTGTCGATATGCTGCAGCCGGCGACGGCAAATGCGCCGCTTCCCAAAAGCGCTTCCCCGGTGGCGGGCTGGGTGGATTGGGAGCGTCTGCGCTTGCAACTGCTGGCGTCCCGCGGCGCGAATGATTTGCTGCTACAGCGTGTTGCTGCCATGCCGGCCGGTGTCGAGGCGACGGTTGCCGCTGATTTCCATGCCGCTGCGGCACGCGCTGCATTGACGCTCGGGCGTGGTACAGCTGCACGTGATCAGGCCGGCCGCGCGCTGTGGGTCGCGGGCACCGACGCGATGCGCCTGAAAGACATGCGCCTGCTGGTGATCCGCAGTCTGGTAGTGGACGGTCAGGCGGACGATGCCTATCGCAGCATGTTGCGTTTCCAGCAGGATTACCGGCCGCTCGATGCGGCGACGGCGACTCAGTTTGTCGACAGTCTGCTCGATCTGAAGCGGGTCCAGGAAGCTGTGAGCTGGCTGGGCCTGCTTGATGAGCGCGGACCGGCGAAGCTGCGCCTCCGGTTGCATACCGGCCTGTTGTTGCCGGCGGATGCGGTGATCCAGGCACGGGCCGGTATTGCGCGCAGCGAAGATCCGGCGTGGTGGAGGGTATTGCTCGAAGCTGCCGAAAAGCAGCCGGCCCCGCTGCTGAAAATTGAAGCCCTGGAGCAATTGCTCGATCGTTCCGAAGCAACGGCAGCGGATGCCTCCCGCTTGTGGGCGGCTTATCTCGGTTACGCCCGTGGCGCCGCGAATGCGCATCAGCTGCTGGCCGGGGACGAAACCAGCTGGCTGGAGTTCGCACTCAAACGCAAAGAAGCCGAACCCGCCGTGGCGCGCGCCTATCTGGCCTACCTTGCGCGCGAGGGGCGCGGTGAATCCCTGCGCCGCACCGCGCAGGCTCAGCTTGTTTCCGCATTGATGACCGCACGTCTGCCGCGCATGGCGCTGCAATTGTTTGATGCATGGCCCGCCGATCCGGCGGCGCTGTCGGCAGATACGCGTTATCAGCTGGGCGGCGCGGCTGAAGCGCTGCAACAGCATATGCGCGCCCTTCAATACCGGCAGGGATTACCGGCACCTGAAGGTACCGCGGCTGCAGTATGGGATCTGCGCATGGCCGGACTCGCCCTGCGTGCCGGTCGCGGCGATGTGGTTGCCGCCATCACCCGGCAACTGGCGGCTGCCAAGACGCCGATACCGCCCGCGCAATTGCCGGAGTGGCTCGCGCTGACGGCGCAACTTGCCGATCACGGGCTGTCTGCGGAAACGCAACTGCTGACGGCGCGGGTTACACCACATAGCGATGCGGCGCAGGCGCGCCTGCTGCTGGCTGCGACCTCGCGCGCATTGGAGTACGGCAGCCAGCCACTGCTTGCAGCTGAATATCAGTTGCGCCTGGCGACAAGCGCGCCGCAGCCCGACTCAGCAGCAGAGTCCCGCCTGCGTGCGGGATTCAATCTGGCGCGCGGCAGCCTGCGCGATGATGCCCGTGTGCAGTTTGAATGGGTACTGAAAAATGCGCGCGATCCGGCGCAGATCGCAGTGGCGCGGCGGGAACTCGGGTTCTAGTCAATAAAGCCCGCACTCAGCGCGCGGCGCTTTTCCACAGATCGCTCAGGTATTCGTGGTCGCTGGTGTTGATCCAGCTGCGACGGTATTCGACCGGGGTGTCGTTGTAGGTGTAGGCGACGCGGCGGATCTGCAGCGCGGGCTGGTCGATACGCAGGCCGAGGATGGCTGCGATGTCCGCAGGCGGATGCGCTGCTGACAGCCGTTCGCTGATACGTACGACATTGACACCGTAACGCGCCTGATAAAGGCCGTAGATCGTGCCTTCGCGATTGCGGAAGGTGGATTCGTCGAGCCGGGAGAAGCGCTCGGTCGGCACCGTGATGTCGTCCAGGACCACCGGCTTGCCGGCCAACTTCAGCAGATTGCGCACCCGCGCCACGCGGCTGCCGCGGACGAGTCCGAACTGGGTTTCGTCGTCGGCATCGGCGCGTTCCTTGCGGAAGCCCAGCAGTTCGGAGACCGGAAATTCGCGGCTGCCGTCCTTGCCGACGACATGGAAAAAGTAAAACAGCGTACGGTCTTCGGTGTGGGTCGCGACAAAGGTGCCGCGGCCCTGCTGGCGCACGAGGATGCGGCCGGCGACCAGTTCGTCAATCGCGCGGCGGATGGTGCCGATGGACACCTTGAACTGCCGCGCCAGTTGCGATTCGCTGGGGATGGCCTCGCCCGGTTTCCACTCGCCGGCGGCCAGTGCGCGGGTGATTTTCCATTGCACTTCGCGGTATAGCGGTGCGGCGGCGAGGTTGTCGGTGATGCGGGCGGGGGTGTCCATGGCAGCGCGCGGCAGTCTATCACGCACATCCCGAATTCATATAGGTCATATAGTTGACTGGCCGAAAGGGCGGGGGTTAGCATCTCTGGCCCTGCACACCCGTTTTTATTCCGGCTGCATATCACCCAGATTTCATCCAGGAGGCGAAATGATTCACTTGTTGGTACACGACAAAAAGGACACGGTCGGCGTGGCCGTCATCGAAGGCATCAAGGCCGGTCAGGAGATGATCGGCTGGGTCATGGAAGACGACTCCACGATCAAGGTCAAGGCGATCAACGACATTCCCATCGGCCACAAGGCCGCGCTTTGCGAAATCAAGAAGGGCGACACCATCATCAAATACGGTTTTGACATCGGCAAGGCCGTCGCTGACATCAAGGTCGGCGAGCACGCCCACGTGCACAACATCAAGACAAAGCGTTGGTAACAAGCGGCTGGCAAGCCACTAGATCCCGCCCCATTTCCGGAGACTGAACAATGATCAACAGCAAAACCACATTCATGGGCTACCGCCGCGAGAACGGCCGCGTCGGCGTCCGCAATCACGTGCTGATCCTTCCCGTTGACGACCTGTCGAACGCGGCAGCTGAAGCGGTAGCCAACAACATCAAGGGCGCGATTGCGATTCCGCACCCCTACGGCCGCCTGCAGTTCGGCGCCGACCTGGACCTGCACTTCCGCACGCTGATCGGCGCGGGCGCCAACCCCAACGTTGCCGCCGTTGTCGTTATCTGTATCGAAGAAGGCTGGGCGAAAAAAGTGGTCGACGGCATTGCCAAGACCGGCAAGCCGGTTACCGGCTTCGGCATCGAACTCCACGGCGACCATGACACCATCCTGCGCGCTTCCAAAGTGGCCAAGGAATACGTGCAGTGGGCCTCGGAACTGCAGCGCGTCGAATGCCCGATCAGCGATCTGTGGGTATCGACCAAGTGCGGCGAGTCCGACACGACCTCCGGTTGCGGCGCCAACCCGACAGTCGGCAGCGCTTTCGACAAGATGGAGCCGCTGGGCGTCACCATGTGCTTCGGCGAAACGACTGAAATCACCGGCGGCGAGAACATTGTTGCCGACCGCTGCGCAACGCCGCAGGTTCGGGAAGATTTCATGAAAATGTTCAACCGCTATCAGGAGGTGGTCGAGCGTCACAAGACCAGCGATCTGTCTGATTCGCAGCCGACCAAGGGCAATATCGCCGGCGGCCTGACAACGATCGAGGAAAAAGCGCTGGGCAACATCCAGAAAATCGGTAAGAAGTGCAAAGTCATCGGCGTGCTCGATAAGGCCGAAGAGCCGACCAAACCCGGTCTGTGGTTCATGGACTCGTCCTCGGCCGCTGCGGAAATGGTCACGCTGTGCGCAGCTTCCGGCTACGTGGTGCATTTCTTCCCCACCGGCCAGGGCAACGTTATCGGCAATCCGATCATTCCCGTGATCAAGCTGTGCGCAAATCCGCGCACCGTGCGCACGATGAGCGAGCACGTTGACTATGACTGCTCGGGGCTTCTGCAGCGCGAGAAGAACCTCGACCAGACCGGCGACGAGCTGATCGAAGTCATGCTGCGTACCTGCAACGGCCGCCTGACGGCTGCCGAAGCACTGGGCCATCGCGAGTTCGTGATGACCCGCCTGTACGAAAGCGCCTGACCCGAGAGGCCGCCGGAGGTCCGTGACCGGGCTGCAATGCGAAGTTTTGCGTTGCAGCTGCTCACGGCTTCTGCGCGGCCTTTGTTTTTTCTGAACGGAAGAATCTGCCCATGACCTCAATGCGCGGTGCTGACATCCTGGCGCGTTCACTGGCTGCGGCCGGTTTGACGCGGATGTTCTCGCTGTCCGGCAATCACATCATGCCGGTGTACGACGCGGCCATCGAAGCGAAGCTGGCCATTACCCATGTCCGTTATGAAGGTGCTGCCGTACACATGGCGGATGCCTGGGCGCGCCTGACCGGCGAGCCTGGCATCGTCATGCTCACCGGTGGACCCGGTCACGCCAACGGCGTCGGCGCGCTCTATACCGCACTGGCTTCGGAGTCACCGCTGGTCCTGTTGTCTGGCCATGCGCCCCTCAATGAGCTCGGACGCGGCTCCTTCCAGGAAATGCGTCAGGCGGATATTGCCGCGCCACTGGTCAAGGCTTCGTGGACGGCATCGAGCGCCGAATCACTGGGTGCGGATATCGCCAAGGCCTGTCGCATCGCGCGGTCCGGCCGGCCCGGCCCGGTGCATCTGAGCCTGCCCTTTGATGTACTCGAAACCAAAGTTGCCGACGGAGAACGTGCGCTGGCCACTGCCGCGCAATTCGCGCCGATGGAACACGCACTGGAGAGCAAGACGGCAGCCGCACTGGCCGCGTTGATCGCTTCTGCAGCGCGTCCGCTGATTCTGCTGGGCCCTGTGATGTCTCATGCGCCGGTATCGGCGCTGGTGAAGCAGCTTGCAGATGCTACCGGCGTGCAGGCGCTGTGCATGGAAAGCCCGCGTGGCGTCAACGATCCTTCGCTGGGCGCTTTTGCAGGCGTGCTGGCAAAAGCTGATCTGGTAGTGCTGCTCGGCAAGCAGCCCGATTTCACGCTGCGCTTCGGTAAGACGCCGGCGGTGGCGACAGATTGCAAGTTTGTGGTGATCGATCCTGAGAACGAAGTGTTGCAGCGCTCGGTGAAAAACATCGGCGCTGCGCGTGTGGCCCTGTCGGCGCAGGCCGACTCGGTGGCGGCTGTGCGCGCGCTGATCAAAAGCGCGACTGCCAAGGCGGCAAAGGGCTGGTTTGACGAAGTCGCCGCTGCGGTGGCCATGCGTCCCGCGGCCTGGCGCGACATCAACAGTGGCGATGCAGGCCCTGTACATCCGGTGGAACTGGGACGCGCCGTGCAGGAAGCGCTCAAAGGGGCAGCGGATGCGGTGTTTGTCGCCGACGGCGGCGAAATCGGCCAGTGGGCGCAGGCCTGCATCAGTGTGCCGACCCGCATCATCAACGGCCCCGGCGGTTCCATCGGCAGCGGCGTGCCGTTTGCCTTTGCGGCACGCATGGCACGCCCGAAAGCGCCGGTTGTTGCAGTGATGGGCGACGGTGCCTTCGGCTTTCACCTGATGGAGTTTGATACCGCAGTGCGCTCAGGCGTTCCGATGGTGGTCGTGGTCGGCAACGATTCCTGCTGGAACGCCGAACACCAGATCCAGCTGCGCACTTACGGCAAGGAACGCGCGCACGGCTGCGAACTCGCTGGTGGCACGCGTTATGATCTGGCGGTGGCAGCGCTGGGCGGCCATGGTGAACTGGTGACCCGTGCAGCGGATCTGCGGCCTGCACTGCAGCGCGCGATGGCCAGCGGCAAACCCGCATGCGTCAATGTGATGATTCAGTGTCTGCCCGCGCCGACGGTGACGGCGGCGACGACCGGCGGCGCACACTAAGCGAAAGTCTTACGGAACCCTGCGTATGGAAAATCTTCAGGTCAGAATCTGGCGCGGCCAGGAAAACGGCGGCTTTCAGGAATTCGAAGTGCCGCGTCAGGAAAGCCAGACCGTACTCGACGTCGTCACCTATGTGCAGCGCAAATGCGATCCGACGCTGTCCTATCGTTTTGCCTGCCGTGTCGGTGTCTGCGGTTCCTGTGCGATGACGGTCAACGGCGTATCCCGCTGGACCTGCCGCACCCATGTCGACAAGGTCGCCGAAGACAACAAGGTTGAAATCGCGCCTTTGCGCAACCTGCCGGTGATCAAGGACCTGGTCACCGACATGAGCGAGTTTTTTGACAAGTGGGCCAAGGCTCGCGGTCGTTTTGCCGGCGCTACCACGCGCAAGGACGGATTTGCGCCAGTGTCCCCCGAATCGAAGGAACGCAAACGCGTCGATGCCGGGATCGAATGCATCGGCTGCGGCGTCTGTTACAGCGCCTGCGATGTGGTGACCTGGAACAAGGATTACCTCGGCCCCGCGGCGCTCAATCGCGCGTGGACGCTGGTCAACGATGTGCGGGATACCGAACGCGCTGAACGACTCGCCGCGGTCGCCGGTGATGCCGGCTGCCATGCCTGCCACACCCATCTGAATTGCACAGAACGTTGCCCCAAGGGCCTGTCGCCCACCGCGGGCATTGCCGGACTGAAGCGCGCCGTACTGGCTGCGACGCTCGCGGGCGAGATTTAAATTATGTTAAAAAACAATAAGTTACATAGTTTTTTTGGAGGGGGTTGCGGCGTATGAGCCGGCGGAGCGAAGTGCTGCTGTGGGGCGCGCAACGCATCAGCGCGATGGTGCTTGCGCTGTGTGTCGTTGTGCATCTGATCACCATGATCTACGCGGTGCGCAGCGGCCTGAGCGGTGCGGAGATTCTCGGGCGCACACAGGGTAACGTCGGCTGGTTCGCGTTTTACGCGCTCTTTGTCGCCGCGGTTTCCGTGCATGCACCGATCGGCCTGCGCACGATACTCGCTGAAACTCTCAATTGGCGCGGCAAGAGTGCCAACGTGTTTTCGGCAATCGTCGGCCTCAGTCTGGCGATGTGGGGACTGCGCGCAGTGACGGCAGTGTTCGGCGGAGGCCAGGCATGAAGAACGACTTCCGCGCGCGCAATCATCCGGCGTACTGGGCCTTCATTGTTCATCGTGCATCCGGCCTGTTGCTGACTTTTTTTCTGCCGTTGCACTTCTGGGCGCTGGGCCAGGCCTTTCACGGCGCGGCCGGACTCGACCGTTTTCTGGAGTGGACGCAGAACCCGCTGGTGAAATTCGCCGAAACCGGTCTGGTGCTGCTGCTTTCAGCGCATATGGCCGGTGGCGCGCGCCTGCTGATGATCGAATTTCTCGACTGGCGCGATTGGCAGAAAACGCTGCTTGCAGCTGCGGCGGGCGTGTCGCTGGTGGTCGTGCTGGCTTTTCTGCTGAACCTGGTCTGATTGCGGCAAACCGCAAGGAGGGGGCATATGAAAAAGAACACCGCAAAAAAAAGCGCAACAAAAAAGCCGAACATCCTGCTGATCCTGGTGGATGACCTGCGCTTCGACGAATTCGGTGCCGGTGGCCATCCGTATATGAAAACGCCGCATATCGACCGCATCGCCCATGAGGGTGTGAAATTCGATCGCGCCTTTCACACTACATCGATCTGCTCACCGAACCGCGCGTCGATTCTGACCGGGCAATACGCCAGCCGCCACGGCATCATCGACAACGTTGCCCGCGACATGGCCAGCCACCGCCTGCCCAACTATCACCTCGAACTGCAGCGCCTGGGTTACGAGACCGCGCATATCGGCAAGTGGCATATGGGCAACGACGGCAAGCCGCGCCCCGGATATGACTTCTGGGTCGCGTACGACGGCCATGGCAGTCTTTACGATCCGAAACTCAACGAGAACGGCAAATACGTGCAGCACAAGGGTTATGTCACCGACATCATGAACACGATGGCGGTAGACTGGATCAAAGGCCAAAGCCGGCGCAAGGGCAAGAATGCCGACAAGCCCTGGTCTTTGTGGTTTGCGCACAAGGCGGTGCACCCTGATGCGGAGCAGGCAGCCGACGGCTCGTTCAAGATGGACGGTTACCGGCCCGCCAAGCGTCATGAACATCTGTACAAAGGCTGCGTGTTTCCGAAAAAGCCGAACATGCAGAAGCCCACCGAATTTCTCAAACACAAGCCGGTATGGGCGGAGGCGGTGGAACTGCGCAAGACCGAAGCCTCGAAAATCATGCATGACGCCATCCACTCCGGCAAACAGGAAGAGATCCGTCTGCGTGCGGCGATGATGGCGGCGGTGGATGAGGGCGTCGGCATGCTGTTCAAGACGCTGGAGGAAACCGGCGAGCTCGATAACACCGTCATTCTGTTCCTCGGCGACAACGGCTATTTCTTTGGCGAGCATGGTCTCGGACCGGAGCGCCGTTTCCCCTATGAAGAAGGCATCCGCGCGCCGCTGATCGTGCGCTGGCCGAAATCAATCAAGCCGGGTTCCGAAGTGCGCGATCTGGTGATCCTGCAGGACATCGCGCCGACGCTGCTCGAAATCGCCGGCGGCAAACCCGGAGCGCATATCCAGGGCCGTTCGCTGCTGCCGCTGATTCGCGGCAAACGCGCGGGCTGGCGAAAGTCCTTTCTTGTCGAATACTGGGCGGAGAACGCCTACCCCTGGCTGGTCGGCATGAGCTTCCGGGCCATTCGCACCGGCCGCTACAAATACATTCACTGGGTCAACCGCGCGCGCAACGGCGAACTCGACGAGCTTTATGATCTGGAGAAAGATCCTTTTGAGTTGATCAATGTCGCGAAAAAGCCGGCTTACGCAGACGTCCGAAAAAAAATGACCAAGGATTTACGCAGCCTCGCTGCGGATGCGCTGGGGCTGTAAGTCGGGTATCGTGGATTCCAGATTGCAATGCGGGTTCAAATAACGTAACGCCGGACTGTGAGGAGAGAATGATGAGCAAAGCAGGATTGATTGCCACGGCATGCATGCTCGCCGCATCCACCGCGTTTGCCGCGGATGTTTATCCCAACCGTCCGGTGCGCATCATTGTGCCGTTTGCACCCGGCGGCGCCACCGACATCGTGGCGCGGCTGGTGGCACAGAAACTCAATGAAGGCTGGGGTCAGCCCGTGATCGTCGATAACCGCGCGGGCGCCGGCGGCAACATCGGCGGCGACATTGCGGCTAAGTCGAACCCCGATGGCTACACGCTGTTCATGACATCCGGCTCCATTGTTACGGCCAACCAGCACATGTACGCGAAGATGCCGTTCAGTCCGGAAAAGGATCTGGTTGCGGTGACCAACGTCGCGAGCGGACCGCAGGCCATCGTCGTTAATCCGAGTAACCCGGCGAAAACGCTGAAGGAATTCATCGCGATGGCCAAGGCCAAGCCGAAGTCGATGACCTTCGGTTCGGCTGGCGTCGGCACCCAGACGCATCTCGCCGCCGAGAACTTCATTTACGCGTCCGGAATCGACGTGACTCATGTGCCGTACAAAGGCGAGGGTCCGGCGGTCAGCGATCTGGTCGGCGGCCAGATCCAGTTCGTCACCCCCAACCTCTCGGCCGCGATCGCTTTCGTCAATACCGGCAAGCTGCGCGCGCTGGCGGTGACCAGCAAGGAACGTTCGGCGCAACTGCCGAACGTGCCGGCGGTCGCCGAAACACTGCCCGGCTTTGAAAATCTCGGCTGGTTCGGCTTCATGGTGCCGACGGGCACTCCGAAAGCAGTAATCGCCAAGGTGCATGCCGATACCGTGCAAGTTCTGGCTGGTGCGGATCTGCGCAAGCGCATTACCGAAATCGGCATGACCACGGTCGGTAACAAGCCTGAGGAATTCACCAAAGATATCAAGGCGGAGTCCGAGCGCTGGTCGAAGATCATCAAGGAACGCAATCTGCAGGTGAAGTAACGCAACAGTCAGGGCTGACGGTCTGCGCGGGCGCAACGCCCCGCAGCGGCTGCCGGGTTCTCATTCCAGTGAAGGTGTATTCGTGAAGGTCGATCTCAAGCAGGTTGAAGAAGCGAGCAAGGAGCTGTATATCCGCGCGTTGAAGATGCTGCCGCCGGATATCAAGGCGGGTTTTCAGAGACTGGACGGTGCTGAAACCAATGCCACCGGCAAGGCGATTCTCGGCACAATGATCCGCAACATCAAAGTGGCCGAGGACAACACCAACCTGTTGTGCCAGGACACCGGCATCCCGATCTATAACGTGGTGATCGGCAGTGGCATCGAGGTGGAGGGCCATGCGCTGAAGCAGGCGATCATCAGCGGCTGTACCCGTGCGACCCAGGAGCATCCGCTGCGTTCCTCCGTCGTGCATCCGACCACGCGCAAGAATCTGCACACCTCCGGCGGCCGCCATGTTCCGGTGATCAATATCGATTTTTCGGCGCAGGCTGAAACGCTGTCGATCGAGATGATTCCCAAGGGTTCGGGTTCGGAAAACAATTCCTGGCTGAAAATGGCGATACCCGCCGACGGCATTGATGCGATCAAGACTTTTGTCATTGATTGCGTGCTTGAGGCCGGCGGCAAAAGCTGCCCCCCGGTCATTGTCGGCGTCGGCGTCGGCGGCACGGCCGACCTGTGCGTGCACCTCTCGAAAGTCGCCGCGACGCGGCCGCTCGGCAGCCAATGCGATGATCCCGAGGGCGCGAAGCTCGAGGCGGAGTTGAGTGCTGTGGTCAACAAGCTGGGCGTCGGTGCCCAGGGTCTCGGCGGTGATTCCACGGCGTTTGCAGTCCATGTCGAGACTGCGGCTACGCACATCACGATGAATCCCGTTGCCGTGAACATGCAGTGCCATTCGGCGCGGCGTGCGCGGGCCACCTTCACGCCGCAAGGCCTCACGTACGGGTACTAGATAGATACGGGATACTGATATGGCGCATTACGAACTCAATATGCCGGTGACGGAAGAGCAGGTCCGCAAGCTGCGCATCAATGACACGGTCACCCTGCACCAGACCCTGTACGGCATTCGAGATGCCACGCAGATTCACATGTTCGACCACAACCGCAAAACGCGATTCGACATGCGCGGGCACGCGGTGGTGCATACCGCTCCTAACGTCAAATGGGTCGGTGAGACGCAGGCGCATCCTTCGGGCTATGCGCCGATCTGCATCGGCACCACCACCAGCGCGCGCATGGAGCGTTTCACGCGTCCGCTGATGGAGCAGTACGGCGTACGCATCATCATCGGCAAGGGCGGGCTGTTTGCCGCTTCGGCCAAGGCCTTCGCCGATCTCGGCGGCGTCTATCTGGCGATCATCGGCGGCACGGCCGCGTTGGAGACGACCTGGATCGAACAGATCGAGGAAGTCGATCTTGATGATCTCAATCCCGAGTCGCTGTGGAAATTCCGCATCAAGGGTTTCGGCCCGCTACTGGTCGCGATGGATTCCCATGGCGGCAGTCTTTATACCGCGGTCAATGCCGCCGCCAAGGACCAGCGCGCCGGCGTGCTGGCCGCACTTGGCGTCAAAAGCTAGTCATTCATGAAAACCATCAAGACCGATATTCTGATTCTGGGTTCCGGCGGCGCCGGCCTGTTTGCAGCACTGCATGCCCATCAGCACAACCCCGAGCTGTCGATTACCGTTGCCGTGAAAGGCTTGCTTGGTAAAAGCGGCTGCACGCGCATGGTGCAGGGCGGCTATAACGTCGCGCTGGCTGAAGGTGATTCCGTTGAGCGCCATTTCATGGACACCATCGAAGGCGGCAAATGGCTACCCGATCAGGATCTCGCGTGGACGCTGGTGGAAACCGCGGTCGAGCGCATCCATGAACTGGAAAACGAACTCGGCTGTTTTTTTGACCGTAATCCCGACGGCACGATTCACCAGAAGGCCTTCGCCGGGCAGACTTTCGATCGCACTGTGCACAAGGGTGACCTGACCGGTATCGAAATCATCAATCGCCTCGCCGAACAGGTGTGGGCACGCGGTATCAACCGGCTGGAAGAGCATCGCGCCGTCGAGTTCATCCGCACAAAAGCCGGCGACGCGGTTTCCGGCGTGCTGATGATCGACATGCGCAGCGGCGAGTTCACCTTCGTGCAGGCGCAGGCGGTGTTGTTGGCCACCGGCGGCGGGCCGACGATGTACAAGTACCACACGCCCTCAGGTGACAAGAGCTGCGACGGCATGGCGATGGCAATGCGTGCCGGGCTCCAGCTGCGCGACATGGAGATGGTGCAGTTTCACCCGACCGGCCTGATCGCCGGCATGGACACGCGAATCACCGGCACCATCATCGAAGAAGGCCTGCGCGGCGCCGGTGGTTACCTGCTTAACGGTGACGGCGAGCGTTTCATGCACAAGTACGACCCGCGCAACGAACGCGCGACGCGCGACATCGTCAGCCGCGGCATGTTCGAAGAAATGCGCGCCGGCCGTGTCGGTCCGCGCGGCGGCCTCTACATCACCATGCGCCATCTCGATCCGGTGATGGTGCGCAAGGAATTCAAGGGCATGGTCGAGCGCTGTGCCGACTGCGGTTTTGATCTGGTCGGCGGCCTTGCCGACGTCGTGCCGACTGCCCATTACATGATGGGCGGTGTGGTCTTCAAAACTGATTGCACCACCGATCTGCACGGCCTATTCGTTGCCGGTGAAGATTCCGGCGGTGTACACGGTGCGAACCGCCTCGGCGGCAACGGGGTGGCCAATTCCACGGTGTTCGGCGGCATCGCCGGAGACGTGATGCCGGGCTGGGTCAAGGCCAACGGCGAGTTTCGCGCCCCCGATCAGGAAGCCATCGATGCGGCCGTTGCCCGCTGCCAGGCGCCGCTGTCGCGCAAGGGAGGTGATCTCAACTCGATCCGCGAACGGCTGTACAACGTGATGTGGGATGACGTCGGTATTGTCCGCGATGCCGCTTCGCTGGTTCGCGCTGAGGCGCAGCTCGATGAGCTCGATGCCCAGCTCGATACGGTTGGCATCAACGGCTCGACCCTGGCTTTCAATCTGACCTGGCATGACTGGCTCAACCTGAAGAACCTGGTCATGGTGTCGAAGTCGATCCGCTTTGCGGCGATGGCGCGCGAGGACTCGCGTGGTGCCCACTTCCGTGCCGATCACCCGGATGTGCGCGATCTCGAGAACTCGCGCTACACCTGTGTTGGCTGGAAGGACGGCCGTTTCAACATCGAAACGCGGCCGGTCAAATTCACCCGGGTCAAGCCCGGCGAATCGCTGCTCACGGCAGACTGATTCAGCAGCAACATCTGCTGTTTGATTTTTCCGGGCCGGCGGGGGAGACTGCCGGTCCGGAATCACATAAAACCAAGCTTGGAGGACATATCATGGCCCGTTCCATTTCGCTCGGCATTGCGCTGACCGCTGCAGCATTCGCCGGTGCGTTTGCACCGGTCTTATCGACTGCGCAGGAGTATCCGACGCGCAGCATCCGGATGATTCTGCCGTTCCCGGCGGGCGGCGGCAGTGATCTGGTCGCACGCATCATTGCGCAGAAATATGCGCAGCAGCTTGGCCAGCAGGTGGTTGTCGACAACCGTGCCGGCGCCAGCGGCAATATCGCCGCCGATCTCGCGGCCAAAGCCCCGGCCGACGGCTATACGATCTTCTTCGCCAACTCGTCGATCTCCATCAGCCCGGCGATCTACAAAAAGCTGTCCTTTGATCCGGTAAAGGATTTTGCGGCGATATCGATGGCCTCGTCCTATCCCTTTGTGCTGGTCGCGCACCCGGCCCTGCCGGTGAAAAACGTCAAGGATCTGGTCGCGCTGGCCAAGGGCAAACCGAATACGCTGGATTATTCTTCGGCCGGCACCGGCACGATGTCGCATATGGCGATGGAAATGCTCCGGGTCAAAACGGGTACCCGGATCACCCATCTGCCGTACAAGGGCGCCGCGCCGGCGACGGTGGCGCTGCTGACTGGTGAATCGCAGGTCGCCTTTGTGGTGATGCCAGTCGCTGCACCGCATATCGCCGGCAATCGCCTGCGCGGCCTGGGTGTCGCCGACAAAGTGCGCTCGGCAGTGGCGCCGAACGTGCCGACGATGATCGAAGCCGGCGTGCCTGATCACGTCGCGGTGCAGTGGAACGGCCTGCTGGTACCGTCGAAAACGCCACAGGCCATTCAGGACAAGCTTTACAAGGAATGGGTGGCCGCCGTGAAATCACCGGACGTCGTGCAGCGCATCCGCGCCGAAGGTGCGGAACCCAGCGGCAATACGCCTGCGGAATTCAATGCATTTTTCCGTGCCGAGGCCGCGAAGTGGGCTGACGTCGCCAAACAATCCGGCACTACCGTGGACTGAAGTCATGCCTGTCCTGTCGATTGCGGAGCTGACCGAACTCGCGGCGCGTGCGCTGAAACGTGCCGGCGCGTCCAAGGCCATGGCCGAAACGACGGCGCAGGCGCTGGTGGTTGCTGAGGCTGAGGGATTGTCGGGCCATGGGCTGTCCCGGGTCGCGCTGTATGCGCAGCATCTGCGCGAAGGTCGTGCCGACGGCAAGGCCAAACCCAAAGTTGTCCGTAAGAACGGAGCCACTTGCCTGATCGATGCCGGCGGCGGCCTCGCGTTTCCTGCCGCGGCTCTCGCGGTCAATGAGGCGATTAAACGCGCCAGAAAATACGGCGTCGCCTTTGTCGGCGTCACCAACAGTCATCATTTCGGTGCTGCGGCATATCACCTCGCGGCGATTGCTGACGCCGGCATGACCGGCATCGCCCTGACCAATTCACCGGCGGCGATCAATGCCTGGGGTGGCAGCAAGGCGTTTTTCGGTACCAATCCGGTGGCGGCGATTTTTCCGCGCAGGAACGCACAGCCGATTGTCGTTGATCTGTCGCTGACCGAAGTCACCCGCGGCAAGATCATGCTCTATGCCAAGGAAAACAAGCCGATTCCCCTGGGCTGGGCAGTGGACCGCGATGGCAATCCGACGACCAGTGCGCAGGCCGCGCTGACCGGCAGTCTCACCGCCATCGGCGGTGTTAAAGGCACCGCGCTGGCGTTGATGGTCGAAGCGCTTTGTGTGGCACTGACCGGCGCTGCATTGAGTTACGAAAACGATTCGTACTTCGAACCCGGCAACAAACCGCGCATCGGCCACGCGCTGATCGTGATCAATCCCGAAGCACTGGCCGGCGCGGACGTTTACTTCTCGCGCATCGAAGACATGGTCGGACAGATGCTTGGCGATGCCGGTGTACGTCTGCCGGGCGCGCGGCGTCATCTGGCGGTGGCGAAGGTGCAGGCCGAAGGCATCAGCCTGGCGGATGCGCTGCATCAGGAGTTGCTGAAGCTCGCCGGGCGCAGCCGCAAGAAGTGAAATAAGTAATTGTTTTTAAATAATAATTTATGGCGGCGACCATCCGGTCCGCAGCCGCGACAACGCCTGTCCGTCTACCGCGTTGTTCAGGGTCATCATGAACGCCATCGCTGATCAAAGCCCGCTGCAGCTGCTGCGCACGGTGTTCGGCCATCCCGCGTTCCGTGGGTCGCAGGAAGAGATCGTCACCCATGTCGCCGGCGGCGGTGATGCGCTGGTGCTGATGCCCACCGGCGGGGGCAAATCCCTGTGTTACCAGCTGCCGGCGCTGCTGCGTGACGGCACTGCACTGGTCGTATCACCGCTGATTGCGTTGATGCAGGATCAGGTCGCTGCGCTGAAACAGCTCGGCGTGCGCGCTGCCTTCCTCAACTCGACACTCGACGGTCGTGAAGTCAACGCCTGTGAAAAGGCGCTGCGCAACGGTGAACTCGACCTGCTGTATGTCGCACCGGAACGGCTGATGATGCCGCGCATGCTGGATTGCCTGGCCGAATCGAAGATTGCATTGTTCGCGATTGATGAGGCCCACTGCGTGGCGCAATGGGGCCACGATTTCCGGCCGGAGTATCTGCAGCTGTCAGTGCTGCATGAACAGTTTCCGCAGGTGCCGCGCATCGCACTGACGGCGACCGCCGATCCGCAGACCCGCGAGGAAATCATCCGCCGTCTGGCACTGGATGACGCACGCGTTTTCATCTCCAGCTTCGACCGGCCGAATATCCGTTACACCATCGTCGACAAGCTGGATGCGCGCAACCAGCTGCTGCGTTTGATCCGCGAGGAACACAAGGGCGAAGCAGGCATTGTTTACTGCCTGTCGCGGAAGAAAGTGGATGAAACTGCTGCCTGGCTGGTCAGCCACGGCGTGCATGCGCTGCCTTATCACGCCGGCATGGATACGGTTTCACGTGCCGATCACCAGAGCCGTTTTCAGCGTGAAGACGGCGTTGTAGTGGTTGCGACGATTGCTTTCGGCATGGGTATCGACAAACCCGATGTGCGTTTTGTCGCCCACCTCGATCTGCCGAAAAGCATCGAAGGGTATTACCAGGAGACCGGTCGTGCGGGGCGTGATGGTGCACCGGCGGATGCCTGGATGGCTTACGGTCTCGGTGATGTCGTGCAGCAACGGCGGATGATCGATCAGTCGGAGGGCAGCGAGGAATACCGCCGGGTGCTGGTGGTCAAGCTCGATGCACTGCTCGGACTGTGCGAGACCGCGGGTTGCCGGCGCGTGCGCCTGCTCGATTATTTCGGTGAGGCCAGCGTACCCTGCGGCAATTGTGACACCTGCCTCGAACCGCCGCAGACCTGGGATGCCACCGAAGCCGCACGCAAGGCGTTGTCCTGCATCTACCGCACCGGTCAGCGTTTCGGCGCGGTGCATCTGATTGACGTGTTGCGCGGCCGCGCTACCGAACGCACGGCGCAATGGGGGCATGAACAGCTTAATGTATTCGGAATCGGCGCCGATCTGGATGAGGCGGCGTGGCGCAACGTGTTCCGCCAACTGGTGGCGCTGGGTTTTGCCGAGCCGGATCACGATGCCTACGGCGCGCTGAAACTGACCGATGCCAGCCGTCCGGTTTTGAAAGGTGAACAGCCGGTGGAAATGCGCCAGCTGCAGCCGCGCAAGGGCAAGGTGAGCAAGAGCCGCAGTGCGGCTGCCGCCGGTTTGTCTTCAGCCGATGCCGGATTGCTGGATCAGCTCAAGGCCTGGCGGCTGGAGCAGGCCCGGGAGCAGTCGGTGCCGGCCTATGTCATTCTGCATGACCGCACGCTGGCGGAAATTGCTTCTTCGCATCCGCGCGATATCGATGCGTTGGGCATGATCAGCGGCATCGGCGCAAAAAAACTCGAACGTTATGGCGCGGCGCTGCTGGCGCTGGTCAATGACTGAGTGCCGCGGTAACCATCAACTTGGTGCACTGCGTCAGGAAGGGTGGCCGGTGAATGGCTGTAAGGAATTGGCATTTATCCCGCGCTCACGGTAAGTTATGCGGCGTCGTCGGGGCCTGGAGCAGGCCATTACAAAAAAGGGGGAGTCATGAGGATTACCGTTGCAGGATGCGCGCTGCTCGCGCTGATGCTGGGCAGCACTTCTGCGCTCGCTCAGAACGTCAAGGTGACACCGCTGGGTACGCATGCCGGCGAGTTGTGCGATCGCGATCGCGCCACGATTTTTGAAGATCCAACCGGCGTGCGTATTCTTTATGATGCCGGTCATTCCGTCATGGGCGGCAATGATCCCCGCCTCGGTGATATCCATGCTGTTCTGCTGTCGCATGCCCATGGCGATCACATCGGCGACCGCAAGATGGCTGCGATGGGCGCGGGCAGTTGCGCCAGTCCGCAGACTGTCGACGCCGGCCCCAATTCCACCACCGCTGAAATTGCCGGTGCCAAGAACGCTGCACTGGTGATGGTCGTCGACCTGTCGACGTTTGTCGCGAAAAAGGTTGAAGCCGTTACCGGCAAACCGGTCGGCATCTGCTCACAGGCCGGCGGCGGTACCACGGTGCCGGTTGCCGCGCCTTGCCGCTCCAATATTCATCTTGGCGGCACCCATGTGATGAAGGCACCGGGCGCGGTACGCGGCGTTGAAATCACCATGGTTTTTGCGTCCCACGCCAACAGCCTGCCCGTCAGCATGCTGACGAACCAGGACGGCAAGGGCCTCGCTGCCGATGGACTCAGCGTATCGCCCGGACCGGCGACCGGTTATGTGGTTCGTTTCACCAATGGACTGGTGGTTTATCTGTCCGGTGATACCGGTCTGCACAGCGAGATGAAAACCATCGTTCACGAGTATCACAAACCGAATATGGCGGTGATGAATCTTGGTCCGAACGCCATCACTGCACACTCGGCGGCTTACGCGGTCAATGAACTGGTGAAGCCGGCTACGGTGATCGTTTCCCATGCCAACGAGGCGGCAACCAGCGGCGGCAAGTTTGTACCCAAGTCGCGCAGTGAAGCCTTCGCTGCACTGCTCAAGGGCCGCGCGGTTTATCCGGCGCTGAGCGGGGTCACCATGGAATTCGACGGTTCGGCGAAGTGCGTGGCGGGTTGCCGGTCCTGAACTAAATCCTCTTCGGGGCTGCGCCGTCAGGCGATGCCCTCGACAATGCGCAGGTCACGCTCGACGGCGCCGCCGTCGAGTTCTTTGAGTGCCGCCTGGTAGGCCGGCGTGTCATGCGCCGCCAGCGCCTGCGCCAGCGTGTCGAATTCGATGACGACGACACGCTGCTGGATTCCGGCCTCATAGACTTTTGCGGCCATGCCGCGCACCAGGAAACGCCCGCCATTGGCCTGCACGGCGGCTGGTGCGACGGCTGCGTATCGCGCAAAGGCTTCGGGTTTGTGGATTGCCCGGTAGCTGACTACCCAATAAGCTTTTGCCATGGTTCTCCTCCTTGGTTTCAAAGGGTCAGTGTGATGATAAGCCGTAGGCTTTCCTGTGACCTGAC
>CANHZX010000035.1 GCA_947465215.1 Betaproteobacteria bacterium
CAAGGTGAGGCTGCCGAGACGCCTGAGGCTGCTCAGGTGAAGACTGCCGAACCCGGAACGCCGCAGAGCGTTTAACCGGCGTTGAGCCCCTTTTTTATTCCTCTTTGAAGCCGATCACCTTGATCAGCTTCGCATAACGCGCCAGCTCTGCTTTGATGTGCTCGGCCAGTTGTTGAGGCGTACTGCCTTCCGGCTCATAGCCGACACGTGCGATTTTTTCCTGCATGTCTTTCGACTGCATGGCGGCGATGACCGCACCATTAAGGCGCTCAATAACTGACTGGGGTGCACCTTTCGGTGTCACCAGCCCGTACCAGGGCGTCATTTCATAGCCCGGCAGACCGCTTTCCGCGATCGTCGGTATTTTGGGATCCAGCGGTGTTCGTTTTGCGCTGGTGACCGCGATGACACGGAGCTTTTTGGCATTCACGTATGGCGAAAGCGCCGAAAGGCTGCCGAAAGTCATCGTGGTTTCGCCACTGAGTACGGCATTCAAGGCCGTGTTTCCGCCCTTGTAAGGCACATGCAGCATGTCCACTTTGGCGAGCACTTTGAACTGCTCTCCGGAGAAATGAGTCCCCGTGCCGGCACCGGCAGATGAGAAGGTCAGTTGTCCCGGCCGCGCCTTGGCAAGCGCAATGACCTGTTTAACCGTGTTAGCGGGCAGTGACGGATGTACTGCCAAAGCGAAGGACTGTTTGGCGAGCAAAGAAACGGGCTCGAAGTCGCGGACCGGATCGTAATTGAGCTTGGGTCGCAGATTGGGTAACAGGGCATAGGTGGTATGGCTGGTGATCAGCACGGTGTAGCCGTCAGCAGGTGCCCTCGCAACGAGTTCAGCACCGATGGCGGTGCTGCCACCCGGACGGTTGTCCACCAGCATCTGCTGGCCCAGTCTCCTGCCGAGATCATCGGCAACAATGCGCCCGATGATGTCATTGCCGCCGCCGGGCGGGTAGGGGATGACCACGCGAACAGATTTTGCCGGATATACCTGTTGCGCGACGACGGTGTTCGAGCAGGGAAAAAGGCCAAGAGCAAAAATCAAAACGGGTATACGCAGCATTTCGGTTGTTCCGTGCAGATGAAGTGAATGATTGAACAATAAAGTATTTTTTTGCCTGTAGCGGCTGCAGGTCCACTTGGTGACCGGGACAGCCGCTTGCTTACTTGCAGAGCGACCGATACTCTCATGACTAACAGCCATCGACTGCATCGCCGCCCTTTTTCTTACTGAAATCATGACCGCAGACAATCTCGAATTTCTCAGCGCATCCGAGCAGGGCCGGCTGATCCGCGACCGCAAGCTCTCTCCGGTGGATCTGGTGCAGCACTGCCTGAATCGCATCGAACGCTGGGATCCGGTACTTCGCGCTTACATTACCGTCTGCGCGGAATCGGCTCTTGCCGAGGCGCGCGTGGCAGAGCGCGAAATAGCCGCCGGCCGCTGGCGCGGCCCCTTGCACGGCCTGCCTTTCGGTGTGAAAGACCAGTTGAACAGCAAAGGCGTGCTGACCACACTGGGGTCACGTGTGCTTGCCAATAATGTGCCGGATCATGATGCTGCGGTCATTGAGAGACTCAAGGCTGCCGGGGCGATTCTGATCGGCAAGGAAAATCTGCATGAGTTTGGCAAGGGCGGAACTGTCGATTTTGCCTATGGGCAGCCACGTAACCCCTGGGATATCACCCGCAATCCGGCGGGTTCTTCGAGTGGTTCCGGCATTGCGGTTTCTGCGGGGTTCTCATCCGGATCGTTGGGAGAGGACACCGGCGGCTCCGTGCGCAGTCCTGCCGCCGCCAACGGCATCGTCGGTCTGCGACCGACGTTCGGCCGAGTCAGCCGCTGGGGCGGCATCATGTACGGCTGGACTGCCGATACCATCGGACCGCTGACGCGAACTGTTGAAGACAATGCACTGTTCCTGCAGGCGATCGCCGGGCATGATCCGCGAGATCCGCTGTCCAGCGACCGGCCAGTAGCGGACTATGCCGCAACATTGAATAGCGGCGTGCGCGGCCTGACCCTTGGCGTTGTATGTGAACTGAGCTGGCCGGACGGCGCCAATGCCGAAGTTGTTGCGGCGATGAAAGAAACCATCCGCGCCTTTGAAAATCTCGGTGCGACCGTTCGTGAAGTGTCGTTGCCCAAAGCAAAATACGCGGTGCCGCTGCAACTGCTGACATCGGATTCAGATATCGCGGCGATGATGCTACGCAAATGGTTACGCACGAACTGGAATGATCTGGATGTCGGCACACGGACGCGACTTGCTGCAGGCTGCCTGATCCCGGCCGCTGTTTATCACCGCGCGATGCGCGGTAGGGCGCTGGTAAGGCGGGAAGTTCTGGATACGCTGAAAGGTGTCGATGCGCTGATCTGCCCGACCAGTTTGCAACCGCCGGGACTGATCGATGCCGTCAAGGAAACCGTGGACTCGGAAGAGGCGATGGAGAAGAAAGTGATTCTGCGGCGGATCAGCACCTATCCCTTCAGCATGGCCAACATCCCGGCGATGGCACTGCCAATGGGCTTCACCCACACTGGTTTGCCTCTATCGCTGCAAGTGGCTGCAAAACCGTTCGACGAGGAGACCGTCTTTCGTGTCGCTCATGCCTATGAGCAGGCTACGGCCTGGCATACGCATCATCCTGACCTTCATCGCATCGATTCCGGAGCCATACACTCATGAAACTGACGAGAGAGCAAACTAGGACGTTAGCCGCTGCGGTGGGACTGGAAATACCGGATAGGGACATTGATAGCGTCGCTCTGCGTACATCGGCGTTGCTGGCGTCCATGGCGCGAATGGAGGCTGAGCTGGGACCGGAAATGGATGCAGTTGAACCGCTGCCACCCGTATTTCCGCGCGAAGATTTTTCCTGAATCCGGGTTTGGTCTGCATGGCAAGAACCTTGCTCTGTTGATCCTGCAGCGGGCAATATGTCAGCTGTTAAGCGGTCTGAAATGTGTATAAATATCCTAAGGAATCAAATGGTTATGTTTAAATTTCGTTTATTGGCACTCCCGGCCCTCGCGTTGGCGACGTGCACCATCAGTCCGCTCGCTGCAGCACAAGCGGTCAAAGCTGGTGCCGATTACCCCAATCGACCCGTAAGGCTGGTGGTTTCGGCCGCGCCCGGCGGCAGCAGTGATGGTGCAGCGCGAGTGATTGGCCAGCGCCTCGGTGAGAAATGGGGGCAGCAGGTTGTGATCGATAACCGCGGTGGGGCGGGAGGCATACTGGGTGCGGGCACCGTTGCGCAGGCGCTGCCGGACGGTTACACCATCGGCATGGTATCCCTTCGTTTTGCAGTCAATCCCAGTCTGCTCAAGGTGCCCTTCGACACCGTCAAGGATTTCACCCAGCTGTCGATGACGGCAGCCGTGGGCAACGTGCTGGTAGTGAATACAAAATCGAGTATTCAAACCGTCAAGGAGCTCGTCGCACAGGCCAAGGAAAAACCGGGTCAGCTGACCTTTGCTTCTTCGGGTATTGGTGGTGCGCCGCATCTGGCCGGAGAATTTTTTGCGATGCAGACCGGAACCAAGCTCCAGCACATCGCTTACAAGGGCGGTGGTCCCGCCATTATTGACCTGCTGGCCGGCAGCGTGACCATGAGTTTCGCGTCACTGACTTCGGCATTGCCGCATATTAAGAGCAACCGGCTACGTCCGCTGGCCGTTGCGGCAAAAACGCGCGCGCGTCAGCTTCCCGATGTGCAGACCATGAAAGAGGCGGGGGTTGGCGAAATTGCCGTGCTTGATTGGCAAGGCATGCTTGGCCCAAAAGGCCTATCGAAACCCATTACCGACAAGCTGTCCGGTGAAATCCGCAGCATTCTGAAAGAGCCGGCGGTTGAAACCCGTTTTGATGCCATGGGCCTTGATGTCATTGCCAGTTCCCCTGAGGAATTCCGTAAAATGATTGAAGAAGAAGTCAAACGTTGGGCGCTGGTGGTCAAGGCGGCCAGCATTAAGGTTGATTAAGCCGATGTCATTGTCATCGCAAACTCGCGGGGGGCTCGGCACCCGTGGCTAAACCGAAAATCTGTATTGTCGGCACCGGCGGGACCATCGCCTCCCGTTACGATAAAAAACTCGGCGGCCATGTGTCTGCAGCCACTGCGCAGGATCTCGTGTCAGTAGTTCCTGAACTGCAGGATGTTGCGGATATCGAAGTCGTAGAGCATTCGAACATCAACAGCGCGCTGATGGATACGCCGACGGCATTCGCGCTCCGCGACACCCTGCGCCGCGTGCTGGCGGATGAAGCCGTCGCCGGCGCGGTGGTCACACACGGCACGGCCACCCTGGAGGAGTCAGCCTACCTGATGGATCTGACCGTGGGCAGCGAAAAGCCTATCGTGTTCACCGGCGCGCAGCGCAATGCCGACGAAAAGGATCCTGATGGACCGCGAAATATTCTTTACGCAGCCATGATCGCGGCAGATCCCGATGCGCGGGGCCGCGGCGTGATGGTCTCGCTCGGCAGCCAGATTCATGCTGCGCGCGACGTCACCAAGATCAACCCCGAGGTGCTGACCTGCTTCGGTGCGCGTGATGGCGGTCCCATCGGGGCCGTATCGAAGTACGGTGCGGTATTTTTGTCGATGCCGCAGCGGCGGGTTCATCTCGAGGTTGATCACGTCCGCGACAACGTACACATCATCCGCATGGGGCAGGGCGGCAATGATCTGCTGTTCCGCGCCTGTATTGCCGGAAAAGTCGACGGCATCGTCATCGAAGGCACCGGCGGCGGCAACGTCAACGGGCCGTTTTACGAGGGGGCCTGCGCGGCGCTGGAGGCAGGTATACCGGTAATCGCCGGTCTGCGTCTGTCGTCGGGCGCACCGCATCTCGGAAAAGGTTATCCGGGTTCATTTCAGAGCCTGCTGGCCAAGGGCGCGATTTCCTCCGGCTACTTGAGCGGCATCAAGGCGCGGATTCTGCTGATGGTTGCACTGGCCAGCACCAACGAGCGTGAGCAGTTGAAAGCCATTTTCAAGGCTGCGGGCGGCTAACAAGCCGGGACCCGCGGCATCAACAACAGGCATTCTTATTTTCTGGAGACTCAGGTTATGCGTGCAGCTGCTGTAGTGATTTCACTTTTTGTGTCGATCCTTGCGCCGTCAATTGCCGACGCCCAGAACTGGCCCACCCGGCCGGTGCGGCTGATCAGCCCGTTTGCACCCGGGGGCGGTGCAGACATTACCTCCCGGGCTGTGGCGCAGAAGCTGTCCACCTCGCTGGGGCAGCAGGTGCTGGTGGAAAACCGCGGCGGCGCCGGCGGCATGATCGGCGTGGATATCGCGACCAAATCACCGGCGGACGGTTATACCGTGGTCATGGGCACCATTGGGCCTATTGCGATCAATCCCAGTCTTTACAAAAAAATGACCTATGACCCGATGCGCGACCTGATCCCGGTTTCACAGGCAGCCAATGCGCTGAACGTTCTGGTGGTGCATCCGTCACTGCCAGCGAAAAACGTCAAGGAGATGATTGCCATTGCCAAGGCGCGTCCCGGTCAGATGAATTACGGCTCATCGGGCCCCGGTGCAACGGACCATCTGGCAGGCGAGCTGTTCAACGTCCTTGCTGGCGTCAAGATGGTTCACGTACCGTACAAAGGCGGTGCTCCGGCGATGCTCGATCTCGTCTCGGGCAACGTGCAGGTCGTGTTTTCCACCGTTAGTACCGCCATTGCTGCAATGGATTCTAAACGGGTGCGGCCGCTGGCGATGACCGGTAATCAGCGTTTTGAACTGATGCCGGAACTGCCGACGGTGGCCGAGGCCGGCTTGAAAGGCTTTGAGGTCAATAACTGGTACGGGATTTTCCTGCCGACAGGCACGCCGAAGGACATCGTCACGCGGCTGAATGCCGATGTGGTCAAGGCGCTCGCTGCTCCGGATGTTAAGAAGCGTCTGCTGGAGGCGGGGATTGTGGCCACCTCGAGCAGTCCGGAGGGCTTTACGGCTTATGTCAAAGCCGAAACCGCCAAATGGGCCAAAGTCATCAAAGACGCCAATATCAGCGTCGAATAAGACAGCGGCAGGGCGGCGCCATCCAGGCGCCGCCGGCCGATCAGCGGCCGTATAACGCGTTAGTCCAGCGCGCTGCCTCGAACAGATAACGGTCCGTATCACGGCGGGTCACCAGTTGCACGCCAATCGGCAATTTGTTCGGACCACTGAACAGCGGCAGCGTGATCGACGGATTGTGGCAAGCCGTCCAGATTGAACTGAAGGCGGCTGAACCGGTTGCGTTCAGACCAACCGGCGGCTCACCCGGCGCTGAAGGCGTCAGGATCACATCGTAATCACGGAAAATGTCATCGAGTTGCAATCGCAGCGCTTCAGCCTGCGCGCGGGCTTCGCGATACTCTTCAAAGCTGTAAGCCAACCCGTGTTTCAGTCGGTTTTCACGCAGGGTCTTGCTGATCTTCTCGTAATGATGATTGATTTCCCAGGCGCGATTGCGGGCGAACTCAAAGCTGGAAATCCGCTGGTGGATTTCCTCGATGGGATCAAAGCTGGCGGGCAGGGTCAGGTCGGATACTTTCGCGCCGCCTTTGGCCATGGCCGCTGCGCAGGATTCGATGGCATGCTTGGTGGCATCGTCCGTGATATCCCAAAACTGGGTGCGGCAGACACCAACGCGCGGCGGCTGGCAAGGCGTCGCCGGCAAGGCTTCTGTCGGAACGCCGATCAGGATGTTGCGGTATAGCGCAATGTCTTCGACCGATCGCGCAATCAGTCCCAGCGTGTCGAGTGAACCCGCCGCTTCCATTACACCGGCCAGGCGCAGGTCGCCCCAGGTCGGGCGGTAGCCGACGCAGCCGTTATAAGCGGCAGGACGAATCGTAGAGCCGGTGGTCTGGGTGCCGATGGCGAGGGGAATCATGCTGCAGCCGACGGCTGCCGCTGAACCGCTGGAGGAACCGCCAGGCGTGCGCTTCGGATCCATTGGGTGCATGGTTTTGCCGGGATGGCGATTGGCGAATTCGGTCGTCACGGTTTTGCCCATGATGATGCCGCCGGCCCGGCGGGTCAGCGCGACGCAGGCTGCATCCATATGCGGGCGATGACCGGCATGAATCGGCGTGCCGTATTCGGTGGGCATGTCTGCCGTGTCAATAATGTCTTTCATGCCGACCGGCACGCCCTGCAAGGGTCCTATCGAGGTACCGCTGTCAAGCGCCTGTGCCTGCTGGATGACGAGTTTAGGGTCCAGGAACTGCCAAGCCTGTACTGCAGGTTCGCGTTCAGCGATGTAATCCAGGCAGGCGCGAGCCACGGCCTCAGCGGTGGTTTTACCTGCGCTGATGCGGCTGACAATTTCGGTGGCAGTCAATTCATGCAGATTTTTTTCGGGCACAACAGTCACTCCGGCATTGATGTCAATAGCTTCGATTTTATCCGCTGTTGACCTTCAGCGGCAGAAAGTCCTGAGAAAACAATGGCAGAGAGAAAACCGCAGCGCGACGTTGCCCAAGCCTTATAATCTTCGACTTTTTATACCGCCATGTGGTTCAAGAATCTCGTTGTTTACCGCTTGCCTGAAGGTTGGTCCGCAGACGCTGACGATCTGGATCGCAAACTGGCTCACGAAGCCATGCAGCCCTGTGGTGGATTCCAGATGGAAAGCCGCGGTTGGGTTTGCCCTCATGAAGACGGCCTTTTCCTGCACCGGCAAAATCAGCAGTGGCTGATGGCACTAGGTGAGGAGCAGAAGCTGCTGCCGGGTTCCGTCGTTCGCCAGGAAGCTCAGGACCGCGCCGATGAAATGGCGCGCCAGCAGGCGCATCCGGTCAGCCGTAAGCAGATGCGTGATCTCAAGGCACAGGTGCTGAACGAACTGCTGCCGCGTGCGCTGGTACGACGTCGGATGACCCGCGCCTGGATTGATTCCGCCAGTCGCTGGATGGCCATAGATACGGCTGGGGAGGCCAAGGCTGAACAATTCATGGAAGTCCTGCGTCGTACGGACGAAGGATTTCCGGCGCGCCGTCTCGACACCGAGCGTTCGCCTGCTTCGGCGATGTCGCAGTGGCTGATCCAGGGTGAAGTGCCCGGCGCATTCACCATCGACCAGGACCTGGAATTGCGTGCAGCCGACGGCAGCAAGGCTACCGTGCGCTATGTACGTCACAGCCTCGAAGGCAAGGAAATCCGCGATCACATCAATGGCGGCAAAACGGTGGTGCGGCTCGGCCTCACATGGAATGACCGCATTTCCTTCGTGCTGACCGAACAGCTGCAGATCAAACGCGTTACCTTCCTCGACATCCTCAAGCGCGAATCCGATGCCGAGGTCGAGGATGACGATCAACAATTCGAAATCGACTTTGCCCTGATGTCCGGCGAGCTGGCACTGCTGCTGGCCGATCTGACGAAGGCATTGGGCGGGGAGAAACCCAGAACATGAGCAGCACCGCAACACCGGCCATACAGCTGAAAATCGTCAAAGCCATTGCAACAGAACTCAATGTCAACGCCAGCCAGGTAGCCGCTACCGTTACATTGCTCGACGAAGGCGCCACTGTTCCCTTCATTGCCCGCTACCGCAAGGAAGTCACCGGAAACCTCGATGACACCCAGCTGCGTAATCTTGAAGAACGCCTGATTTATCTGCGCGAACTGGAAGACCGTCGCGGCGCGATCATTGCGTCGATTGAAGAGCAGGGCAAGATGACAGATGCGCTGCGCCAGGCCATCGAAGCCAGCGCCACCAAGCAGACGCTGGAAGACCTCTATCTGCCGTACAAGCCCAAGCGCCGCACCAAGGCGCAGATTGCGCGCGAAGCCGGACTCGAACCGTTGGCCGATGCACTTCTGGCGAATCCGATGCTGAATCCGGAAACCGAAGCCGCTGCCTATATCAACGTCAAACCGGCGAGTGAGGGTGTCGAAGCCATCAATGTGCCGGACGCCAAGGCGGCATTGGAAGGCGCGCGAGACATTCTGTCCGAACGTTTCGCTGAAACCGCCGAACTGCTGGCCAAGCTTCGCACCCGCCTGCACAACGAAGGCATCCTGACATCGACAGTTGTGAAAGGGCAGGAATCGGCCGAGGATGAGAAATTCCGTGACTACTATGCCTACTCGGAACTGATCCGCAATATTCCTTCGCATCGCGCACTGGCGCTCTTTCGCGGTCGCACGCTGGGCGTTCTGATGCTGCAGTTGGGACTCGGCGAAGAGCTTGAAGCCGCAGTGCCTCATCCTTGCGCAGCAATGATTGCGTCACACTTCGGCATTGAAGACCGCAGCCGTCCGGCGGACAAATGGCTCGCCGGCGTCTGCAACTGGACCTGGCGCGTCAAAGCGCATTTGCATCTGAGCGCCGACCTGATGCTGCAACTGCGAGAAAACGCGGAAAATGAAGCGATCCGCATCTTCGGTCGTAATCTGCGCGAACTGCTTCTGGCGGCACCGGCCGGACCCAAGGCCGTGCTGGGACTGGATCCGGGACTGCGTACCGGCTGCAAGGTGGCCGTAGTGGATGCGACGGGCAAGTTGCTGGACACTGCAACGATTTATCCGCATGCGCCGCGCAATGACTGGGACGGCTCGCTGGCTACACTGGCCCGACTGTGTGTGCAGCATGGCGTTGACCTCATTTCCATCGGTAACGGTACCGCAAGCCGTGAAACCGACAAGCTGGCGGCCGAACTGATTGCACGGGCAGGCGAACTCAAACCACCGCGTCGCATGGCAAAGATTGTGGTCAGCGAAGCGGGGGCATCGGTTTATTCTGCGTCGGCGTTTGCTGCTGCGGAATTTCCGGATCTCGATGTCAGCCTGCGTGGTGCGGTATCCATCGCACGCCGCGTGCAGGATCCGTTAGCGGAACTGGTCAAGATCGAGCCCAAAGCCATCGGTGTCGGCCAGTATCAGCATGACGTCAACCAGCGCGCGCTGGCGCGCAATCTGGATGCCACCGTTGAAGATTGCGTGAACGCAGTGGGCGTCAACGTCAACACCGCATCGGCAGCACTGCTGGCCCGGGTATCCGGACTGAACAGCACCCACGCCCGAAATATCGTCGAGTTCCGTGATAAAAACGGTGCGTTCATCGACCGGGAAACCATCCGCAAGGTGCCGCGTCTGGGCGACAAGACCTTCGAACAGGCCGCTGGTTTTTTGCGTATCAATGACGGCAAAAATCCGCTGGACCGTTCAGCGGTACACCCTGAGGCCTATCCGCTGGTCGAACGCATTCTTTCGCGCATCGGCAAAGAAATCACCGAAGTCATGGGGCAGACGCAATTGCTCAAGGGGCTTGCCGCCAATGATTTTGCCGACGACCGTTTCGGCCTGCCCACGGTGCGCGATGTCATAGCCGAACTGGAAAAACCGGGGCGCGATCCGCGGCCGGAGTTCAAAATGGCGACCTTCCGTGAAGGCATCGAAAAAATCACCGACCTGCAACCTGACATGATTCTGGAAGGTGTTGTCACCAACGTGGCGGCATTCGGTGCCTTTATTGATATCGGCGTGCATCAGGACGGACTCGTCCATGTCTCGGCTTTGGCAAACCGCTTCGTCAAGGACCCGCACGAGGTCGTGAAGCCCGGCCAGATCGTCAAGGTCAAAGTCATCGAGGTCGACGTCAAACGGCAGCGCATCGCATTGACCATGCGCCTGGACGCGCCCCCTGCAGATGCCGCGCCGCGCCGTGGCGGCAGCGCATCGCCGGCGGGTTCAGAACGTCGCCCCCAGGGCGGCAACCGTCAGGACGCGCGACCGCCCCGGGAATCCCGTGAACCTGCGCCGCCAAGCGCCATGGCACTTGCCTTTGCCAAACTGAAAAAGTAGCGCTATACGCCCTCGCTGTTCGTAAAAGGTTTGATTTAGGTCATGTATTACCGTCTGCTGCCGTACTATCCGGCAGCAGCGGAGTAGGATGCCCCCATGGCCAAGGCACGCAAACCGGAAACTGATGCCATCGATCGCAGCGCAGCGCTGTGGGGTGAGCAACTGGAAAAGCTCCATCAGACGATGGATCCCTTCGGCATTCGCGCCTCGTTTCGCAAGGTGGGCGAGGGCTGGCTGGCAAACCCGGAACAACTGGCAACGGCGCTCAGCCAGCTGACGCGCGATGTGCAATCACTGCAACTTAATGCCTGGCAGACGGCAACCGGCCTGAAACCGGGTCCCGTTCAGATTCCAAAGCCCGATGATGAACGTTTTTCGGATCCGGTCTGGAATGAATCCGCGCCGTTTTCCCTGCTCAAACAGTATTACCTGCTGTACACCCACTGGCTGGAAGAGGCACTGTTTGACGCGCCCGATACGCCGGCAAAGGAACGTCGTCACGCCGCTTTCTGGGCGCGGCAGTGGCTGAATGCCATTGCACCGAACAATTATCTGTTCACCAATCCGGTTGCACTGAAAAAATTCTGGGAATCAGGCGGTGCGACGCTGAACCATGGGCTGAAGCAATGGCTGGATGACCTGAACTCCGGTGATGTGCGGATGGTCGATCGATCAGCTTTCCAGGTCGGTAAAAACCTGGCGATGACCCCCGGTGCTGTGGTTTACCGCAATGACCTGATGGAATTGATCCAATACGCGCCGACGACCGAACAGGTGCATGCAATTCCGATCCTGATATTTCCGCCGTGGATCAACAAGTTCTATATTCTTGACCTGAACGAAAAGAAAAGCGTAGTGCGTCACCTTGTTGCGCAAGGTTATACCGTGTTTGTCGTCAGCTGGCGCAACCCGACTGCAGCGCAATCAGAGACCACATTCGACGACTACTTGATGCAGGGCATGCGCGAAGCTGTGGATGCCGCTCGTGGGATATGTGGAACCCCGAACGTGCATGCCGTAGGCTACTGCATCGGCGGAACAGCGCTGGCGGCGATGATGGCTTGGTACAACGCTGAATATCCGGATGCTGCCAAGGTTCCGGTTGCGCACTGGACTCTGCTGACTGCGTTGACGGATTTTTCGCGGCCTGGCGGCATTGAGGTGTTCCTCAATGAGGAAACCATCAATTCCCTGGACACGATGATGGCGCAGCAGGGTTTTCTCGATGGCCGCGATATGGCGCGCGCATTCCGTCTGTTGCGATCGAACAGCCTGATCTGGCATTACTTCGTACACAACTATCTCTATGGCGAGACGCCACCGGCATTCGATGTGCTGTTCTGGAATACCGATGTCACTCGTATGCCGCGTGCCATGCACGCGTATTACCTGCGCGAGTTCTACCTGCATAACAAGCTGATTCAGAAAGACGGCGTGACGCTGGCCGGCCATAAAATTGACTTGGGACGCATCCGTCAGCCTCTCTATGCCGTCGGTTGCGTAGAAGACCACATCGCCCCATGGAAAGCCGCTTTCAAAATTGCCGACAAGCCGCAGGCGTCCGTGCAATACACGCTGTCGAGCTCCGGGCATATCCTTGGCATCATCAATCCGCCGGTAATCCCGCCGAAGCGCAGCTATTGGAGCGGGCCCTGCAGGGAACAGAGCCCTGATGAATGGAAACGCCAGTGCACGGAAATTCAGGGCAGCTGGTGGCCGCACTGGACTAAGTATCTGTCCGGACAATGCGGACCGATGGTGCCTGCGCGTCAGCCCGGTTCAGCCGAGCACCCCGTTCTCGAAGCTGCGCCGGGGCGGTATGTGCTGGACACTTAAAACAAGACTGGCAAACAAAAAAACGGCGCAGATGACTGCGCCGTTTTAGTTTAAGTTATTAAAAATAATAACTTATTAATTTTTACGATCAGTTCCGCGTTTCTACCTGTTGCAGTTGCTCATTGGCGACGGCCTCAGCCGGCGGACGCACGCGTTTGACACGCTTGGGCACACCGTCATCCGCAGCCGCCAGAGCAGCCTGTACTCGTTCAGCTTTGGTTTCCACCTGCTGAAGATCGGAAGGCCATTCGATTTTCAGCGGCGCTACGACAGGCGTCGGTGCCACAGGGGCGGCGGGTGCCGGTTGGGGCGCAACTGCGATCGGCCGTTCAGCCACGGGCGGTACGGCAAGCACAGGCGCCTCCACAACAACCGCGGGAGTTTCCGCAACTGCGACAGGCGCTGGGGCCGGAACAACAGCCACAGATTGATCCGCCATCATCGGCGCTACAGTCTGAACCGATTCACGGACAATTTCTTCAGCCGGTGCCGGAGCAACAGCCAGCGCGTCGGGAATGACGCTGCCGGTTTCCGGATTCGGCACAAATGGAGTGCGGGGATACCAGACGCGGTCGCCACGCTGCTGCTGACCCTGGCGTTCCTGGCGTTCCTGACCCGGTTCGCCCGTACGCTCACCACGATCCGCGCCGCCACGACGACCGCGACGACGACGACCGCCGCTGCGTTCTTCGCCGCCTTGCTGCTCGGGACCTTGCGTTACCGGTGCTGCATTGGCCAGATTGGTTTGATCCAGTTCAGCGACTTCCGGAGCGGACGCTGCGCGCTGCTGCTCGCGCGGTTCCTGCGGACGATCCTCGCGGGGGCCACGGTCACGACCGCGACGCTGCCGGTCTTCACCATTGCGCTCGCTGCCTTCGCGTTCACGACGCGGACCGCGCTCACCGCGACCACTGCGTTCGCCTCGTTCACCACGCTCACCACGCTCACCGCGACCGCCGCGGCCTGATCCGCGTTCGCCACGTTCGCCGCGTTGCGGACGGCCATTGCTGCCGGCAGCGCCTCGGGCCGGACGCGCATTGCGTGCCGGTTCGGCAGTCGCCGTTTCAGTGGCTTCCCCAGAAGGCTTGCGACGGAACCAGCCCATGATCTTGCCGATGATGCCGTCATCTGATGCGGGGGGCAGTGCCGGTGCAGCCGGTGCGGCGGCAACGGGCGCCACGGTGGGCGCAGGTGCCTGCTGCATCATCGTAATGCCTTTGACGGCGGCTTCGGGACGCGCTGCTGCGGGTTCCGCGGCGCCATCGGACTTTTCTTCTTCCTTCGGCATCGCAACCATTTCGTAGCTGGGTGCCAGCGGTTCGCTCTGATTCAGATCGTCGTGGCGCAGCCGTGTAACGGTGTAATTCGGTGTTTCGATGTGGACATTCGGAATCAGCAGCACGTTGACGCGGTGACGAGCCTCCAGAAGCTGCAGGTCCACGCGTTTTTCGTTGAGCAGGAATGTCGCGACATCCACCGGCACCTGTGCGTGCACGGCGGCTGTGTTGTCCTTCATCGACTCTTCCTGAATGATGCGCAGGATGTGCAGGGCAGTGGACTCGGTGCCGCGGATATGGCCGATGCCGTGGCAGCGAGGGCAGGGGCTGTGGCTGGACTCCCCAAGCGAAGGACGCAGACGCTGACGCGACAGTTCCATCAGGCCGAAGCGGGAAATCTTGCCGAGCTGGACGCGGGCTCGGTCATATTTGAGCGCATCACGCAGCCGGTTTTCGACTTCACGCTGGTTGCGCTGCGACTCCATGTCGATGAAGTCGATGACAATCAGGCCGCCGAGGTCGCGCAGGCGCAGTTGGCGGGCGACTTCATCGGCCGCTTCAAGATTGGTACGGAATGCGGTTTCCTCGATGTCGGCACCGCGCGTGGAACGTGCCGAGTTGACGTCAACGGCAACCAGCGCTTCGGTATGGTCTATGACTACGGCGCCGCCGGAGGGAAGATTGACCGCCCTTGAGAACGCGGATTCGATCTGATGTTCGATCTGGAAACGCGAAAACAGCGGCACGTCGTCGCGGTAAAGCTTGGCGCGATCGACGTAGTTCGGCATGACGTGGCTCATGAACTGTACCGCCTGTTCATGGATCGAGTCGGTGTCGATCAGGATCTCGCCGATGTCTTCGTGGAAATAGTCCCGGATCGCGCGGATGACCAAGCTCGATTCCTGGAAAATCAGGAATGCACCGTCCTGCTGGGTGGCTGCACCTTCGATGGCCGTCCACAGCTGAAGCAGGTATTTCAGATCCCAGTTCAGCTCTTCGGCAGTGCGGCCGATGCCGGCAGTGCGTGCGATGACGCTCATGCCGTTCGGCACATCGAGCTGAGCAACGGTTTCCTTCAGTTCGGCCCGTTCTTCGCCCTCAATGCGACGCGAAACGCCGCCACCGCGCGGATTATTGGGCATCAGCACCAGATAACGGCCGGCGAGGCTGATGAAGGTGGTCAGGGCGGCGCCCTTGTTGCCGCGCTCGTCCTTGTCGACTTGGACAATGATTTCTTGGCGTTCGCGCAGCGCGTCCTGGATGCGGGCCTTGCTGACGTCGATACCTGCCTTGAAGTAGGCGCGGGCGACTTCCTTGAAGGGCAGGAAACCGTGACGGTCGTGGCCGTAATCGACAAAGGCGGCTTCGAGGCTGGGCTCGATGCGGGTAATGACACCTTTGTAGATATTGCTCTTACGCTGTTCCTTACCGGCTGATTCGATGTCGAGATCGATCAATTTCTGACCGTCGACGATGGCGACGCGCAGCTCTTCAGCTTGCGTCGCATTAAACAACATGCGTTTCATTTCTTCTTCTCCCGCGCTCAAGGATTTGCACGGGATGGACACAACGGCTACCGCCCGCAGGCGGGGGACTCAGGATGGTTCAGCTGAAAATCAGCAATTTGAAACGATCGTGATTGGCGTCCTGGTTATGCAGTGTGTCTTGCGTGGATTCGCGCGGTTCGCGCAAATCCGGAAATTCGAACAGTGCCTTGAGCGCGTAATTCGTCTAGTATCGCTACTTCTTTCGGTGAGCGACTTTAACCCTGTATTTATTTCAAACACGGCTGACGCCGTGGACATGCCGCGCAACATCGCCGTCGTCGCAATCGCGTACTGACAGCATCCATTGCAGTGAGCGCACCAGTTGCGGAATTCCTTCGCGTCGGGCTTGGCCCAAGTTCCGCGTCGTCCGCCAGGGGCAGCGCTGGCAAGAAGTATAAGTAAATGAACAAGTTAAGTAAAGATTCCACATTACGGCAAACGATTGACGAGGATTCGGTCGGCCAGCGCATCGACAACTACCTGATGCGCAGGCTGAAAGGGGTCCCGAAAAGCCATGTCTACCGGATCCTGCGCAGCGGGGAGGTCAGGGTCAATAGTGGCCGAATCGGCCCCGATTACCGTCTCCAGGCCGGTGACCAGGTGCGTATTCCTCCGGTCCGGACCGCCCAGAAATCGGAGCCCCGGATGCCCTCCGGACCGGGTTTCAAGCCCGTCATCCTGTTTGAGGACGAGGCCCTGCTGGCCATCGACAAGCCCTCGGGCATGGCCGTTCATGGCGGCAGCGGCGTCAGTTTCGGCGTTATTGAGGCATTGCGACATGCCCGTCCGCAGGCCAAATTCCTGGAACTGGTGCATCGCCTGGATCGGGAAACCTCGGGGGTTCTGCTGCTGGCCAAAAAACGTACGGCCTTGGTCGAAATGCACCGGCAGTTGCAGGCAGGTGAAACTGAGAAGCGATATCTTGCGCTGGTCAAAGGGCTGTGGACTGAACGCAAACGGATCGTCGACCTGGCTCTGGAAAAATATGTCGCCGGATCGGGTGAACGCAGGGTCAATGTCAATGCCGATGGCGACCACGCCCTCACCATATTCCGGCTGGAACGGCGTGTCGGCCCTTACAGCCTGCTCGACGCCGAACTTAAAACCGGTCGCACCCATCAAATTCGGGTACATCTGGCCCATCTCGGCTTTCCCATCCTAGGCGATGACAAGTATGGAGACTTCCCACTGAACAAATCTCTGGCCAAGCAAGGACTGAAGCGGATGTTTCTGCATGCGCGGCGGCTCGCCGTGCGCCATCCGATGAGCCGGGAGAAGATTATTGTGGAAGCGCCCCTGCCGCCCGATTTATTGCAATTCATGGAAGCGTCTAAGCGACATGCGTAAGCCGTTTGAGCTGCTGATTTTTGACTGGGACGGCACGCTGATGGATTCAGCGGCGTCGATTGCAGAAGCCATCCAGGAAGCATGCGCGGATCTGGGGCTGCCGATACCGCCAACCTCGCAAGCCCGTTATGTCATTGGACTGGGATTGACTGATGCCATGCGGCACATCCTTCCGGATTTGCCGGAAAGTGAATATCCGAAGATTGTTGATCGTTACCGTTTGCACTTTCTGAAGCGGGACGGCGGCACCACTCTGTTTGAAGGTGCGCAGGAAATGATCGAAGACCTTCGCGAACGTGGCTATATGCTGGCTGTTGCCACCGGCAAAAGCCGGCGCGGACTGGACCGGGCGCTGGAGGGCACAGGACTTCAAGGAATGTTCGATGCCACGCGTTGTGCCGATGAGGGGTTTGCCAAACCGCACCCCGGCATGCTGTTCAACATTCTGGATACGCTGGCCACACCTGCAGAAAAATCGCTGATGATCGGTGACACGACACATGATCTGAACATGGCCGGAGCGGCCGGCGTTGCGGCTGCCGCCATCACGCATGGCGCCCATGAACGTGAGGCGCTGGTTCAATGCCAACCTTTGGTGATGGTCAATAATCTGCAGGAATTGCGTGACTGGCTTTTGCCCGACTCTTGAAACGGTTTTGCGTATCGTCCTGACGTATTTATTGTAATATTTTGTTTTTAAAGGAAATTAAATGTCAGACCCGCAGATGAATGACCCGCAATGGGAGCGCGGCGTACTGGAGAAGGTGGCACTGGCGGCCATTCGCGAGCAGCGTGCCGCACGGCGCTGGGGCATGTTCTTCAAAATGATGGTGCTGTTGTACCTGTTTTCCATCCTCTTCATCGGTATGGGCTGGTTTGGCAAACACGACAGTCTGCCCGGCAGCCATACCGCACTGATTGATATTAGCGGCGTCATCAGTTCCGGCAGCCAGGCCAGCGCCGACAAGATCATGGGCGGCCTGCAGGCGGCGTTCAAGGACAAGAACACCAAGGGCATCATCATCCGCATCAACAGCCCCGGCGGCAGCCCGGTGCAGGCCGGCTATATCTATGACGAGATCAAGCGGTTGCGCGGACTGCATCCGGAGATTCCGCTGTATGCCGTCGTCGAAGACATCTGCGCGTCCGGTGGTTACTACATAGCTGCTGCGGCCGACAAAATCTATGTCGACAAAGCGAGCATCATCGGATCTATTGGCGTGCTGATGGACGGTTTCGGTTTCACCGGCACCATGGAGAAACTCGGTGTCGAGCGCCGTCTTCTTGCGGCCGGGGAGAACAAGGGCTTCCTTGATCCGTTCTCACCGATCCAGGAAAAACAGAAAGCGCACGCTGAAACCATGCTCAGCGATATCCATCAGCAATTCATCTCAGTGGTGCGTCAAGGGCGCGGAAAGCGGCTGAAGGAAACGCCAGATATGTTCTCCGGACTGCTGTGGGTCGGCCAGAAAAGCATAGACCTCGGTCTGGCTGATGCACTGGGCAGCCTGGAATACGTTGCCCGCGACATCATCAAGGCCGAAGATATTGTTGACTATACCCAACAGGAAAATATCGCTGAACGCTTTGCGCGTCGCTTCGGCGCCGCAACGGCGGAAGCCTTGGTCAAAATGGGTGGCATGACCATCCGCTGAGAGATAAATCAGCGTTTGCAGTAGAGCAGGAACACCGCCGGCCGCTTGTTGAGGGCCGGCAGTTTTTTGCGCCATGCGGCGATGGGTCTGGTGGCGATGAATTCATCCGGTTGCGTCAACTCGGCAGCAACACATAGCAAAGTCGTATCCCCACCGTGCTCCATCAGCGTCTGCAGCATTGCGTCGTTGCGATAAGGCGTTTCGATGAAAATCTGGGTGGCATCTTCGCGCTTTGAACGTTGTTCCAATTCTCGAATTTTTGATGCCCGTGCGGTCGCATCCACCGGCAAATAACCGTGAAAGGCGAAACGCTGGCCGTTCAATCCCGAAGCCATCAGCGCCAGCAGAATCGCCGAGGGACCGACCAGCGGCACGACCGTTATGCCGGCTTCATGGGCTGCACGCACCAGTAAGGCGCCAGGGTCTGCAACGGCGGGACAGCCGGCTTCCGACAGCAGCGCGACATCGAGGCCATCAAGCAAAGGCTGCAGCAGTCCGCCAATTGCAGCGGCGGGGGTGTCCTTGTCCAGCGTCGTGATAGTGACTGTATTCAACGGCAACGGATAAGCAATGCGTTTAAGAAAGGCACGCGCTTATTTCGGATTTTCCGCGACGAAATGCGTCAGGCGATGGGCGATAGCCCGGGATGCATCTGGAATCACCAGCGTTGGCGCCTCACCCAGATCACTGGGTAATAGGAACAGCGAACCGGATTC
>CANHZX010000036.1 GCA_947465215.1 Betaproteobacteria bacterium
ACCGCGGTGGTGCCAACGGCATCCTTGCCGGCGAAATGGTCGCGCGGGCGTCCCCCAACGGCTATACCGTTCTCTACACCTCAAACTCGATCATCAACAACCAGCTGGTGCATGCCAAGCCGCCCTTCGATGTCCTGAAGGATTTCGCGCCGGTCACCAATGTGGGCAAACTGCCGGGCTACCTTATTCTGGTGAATGCCCAGGTACCCGTGCAGTCCTTCAAGGAACTGCTCGATCTCGGCAAGAATGCGGCAACTCCGGTTCGCTACGGCTCCGGCGGAATGGGCAACAGCCAACACCTGCTCGGCCAGCTGATCAACTCCAAAACCGGCACCAAATTTCTCCACGTGCCTTACAAGGGGCTTCCGATTGCAGCCCTGCTTTCCAATGAAATCCAGCTGGTGTTTGCCGCGCCGACAACAGTCATGGCGCATATCAAGACCGGTCGCATCAAGGCGCTGGCCGTGACATCGGCAAAGCGCTGGAATGGCCTGCCGGATGTGCCAGCCACCTCCGAAGTCATCCCGGATTTTGTCTATGAAGCGGCTTGGCACGGCATGTTTGCACCGGCCGGCACCAACCGTGCCATCCTTATGAAACTGCAGGGCGAAGTCGCCAAAGCCATCCGCATCCCGAAGCTGCGCGAACATTTCGAGAATGGCGGTTACTCGGTGGTCGGTGACACGCCGGAAGAATTCCGCAAATTCCTGGTGACCGATCTGAAAAACGTGCGGGAACATATGCGCATCGCGGAGTTCAAGCCGGAATAAGTCCCGCGCCCGGGCTGTTCTCCTTTTTCTTCATCCAAGGATTTATTGCATCACCATGAAAATAGGTATCGCAGGCACCGGCACCATGGGCAGCGCCATCGCACGTCGACTGATGCGTATGGGTCGACAGGTAAACGTCTGGAATCGCAGTCCGGGCAAAGCTCTGCCACTGGCCGGTGAAGGCGCGCAGATGATCGGGACCGCGGCGCAACTGGCGAGTTACTCCGACATCATCCTGACGATCCTGACCAATGCCGAAGCGATTGAAGCGGTCTATCTCGGGAAGGACGGCCTGCTCTCCGGCGATATCCGGGGCAAGCTCTTCGTCGAAATGAGTACCGTTCGCCCCGCCACTGAACAGGCGATTGCCGAAAAAACCCGAAGCGCGGGTGCGGCATTCATCGATTGTCCGGTCGGCGGCTCGGTGGGCCCCACCAGTCAAGGCACGCTACTGGGTTTTGCTGGTGGTGACGCCAAGGACGTGGAACGCGCCCTCCCCGTGCTCAATCAGCTGTGCCGTCGCGTCGAACACATGGGGCCGGTGGGCGCGGGCGCCTCGATGAAACTCGCGGCCAATGTACAAACCCAGGTTTACTGGCAGGCCTTTGGTGAAGCGCTGTCGCTCGTCAAGCATCTGAATATCGACCCCGCCCGGCTGATGGATCTGTTTGCCGATACCTCCGGCGCACCCAAGGTGCTCGAACATCGGGCTCACGACATGGTTGAAGCGCTCTCCGGCATCGTCAAGCCGTCGAAGAATTTCAATATCGATAACGTGCGCAAGGATTTGCGCACCATCATCGAAGAAGCCCGCGCATTGGGTCGCGACATGCCCGTCGTCAGCAAAGCCCTGGAGGTCTACGATCAGACTTCCCGAGAAGGTTATGGCGATACCGACTGCGGCGTTCACCCGGTACTGTGGTCCAAACGGAACGGCAAATGATCAAGCTCTACACCATGCTGCCTTCGGGCAACTCCTACAAAGTCCGCATTCTTCTGTCGCTGCTGAACGTTCCGTTTGAAAAAATCGTGATCGATCACGAACGGCACGAACACAAGACACCGGAATTCCTAAAGATCAGCCCGCGCGGCGAAGTGCCCGTACTGGAAATCGACGGCACCCGGCTTTGGGATTCATCCGCCTGCTTGGTTTACCTGGCCCGCGCTTACGGTAAAGGCCAGTGGTTACCGGACGATCCGCTGCAGATGGCCGAAGTGATGCAATGGCTGGCACTCGCGGGCAATGAAATCCAGTTCGGACTGCAATATGCCCGCCGCGGCCTCAAACAGAACCGCTGGACGGCCGGTACTCTGGAACAGGGTCAGGCACTGGGCAAAATCGCGCTGGACCTGCTGGAAGCGCGCCTGAGCGGTAATGACTGGCTGGCGCTGGGGAGACCGACTATCGCCGACATTGCCTGCCTCCCCTACGTGGAGACTGCACCTGAAGCCGGCATGGATCTGAAACCTTACCCTTCAGTTCTTGCCTGGATTGCGCGCTGCAAGGCTCTGCCGGGTTGGGCGCCGCGGTAAGTCCGGAAAGTTATTACGCTCAATGACCGATTACCCGGTCATTCCGGTCCGACAAATCCGATATACGCCCCGCAGGCATCCTTCGGCGTCGCCAGCATTGCGTGCTCGCCGGTGTTGCGCACACCACGCTCCAGCGGCGGCAAACCTTGTGCGGCCATCCAGCGCGCCGCTGCCCCCATACCGGTCGTACGGTAAAGCGCTTGAAACGCCCCAGGACCGCGAAGCTTGAGCGCACTGGCTGCAGGACCATCACCATAAGGCGTCACAATCCCAAGACCTGTCGGACCCAGTTGGAAGATCGCCATGTTCGACATGATGACGGTGCCCTTCTGCAGCTTGGGGGTCTCCATGCCAAGGATTTTCGCGCAGTGCGCAGCGGCCGCCTCCGCATCCTCAACCACGATATAGGCTCGCTCCAGTCCGGTCACCGCATTGGGGTGCGTACCTGCTGCCGCCGGCCGGCGCTGCGCCAGCGGCGTCAGGTGCTGGATAAAAAAGATCGGCAGCGCATTCGAGGCGCCGGGCATCGCCAGCTTCCAGCGCAATTCCTGGCCGTCGGGCGTGCGTCGCGAGCCTTCGATCGGATCACCGATATCGATGCCGCGGCTGCGCATGCCGGCCACATCAGCAACCAGATCATCACTGGCCAGTGCAATCGAACGAATGCCGCCGCCGGCGGTGATGAATTTTTCGAATTCCCCGCCACTGGCACTCGACGCACGGTATTCCGCAACATCCCGGATCGCCAACAGCTCAATGTATTCCATGCCATTCCACGCCACCGCATTATGCGTACCCTTGCCGGCATGCACACCGCCCGGCAGCACCGTGAACCCCAGCTTCTGGAATTGCGCGACGCCCTGCTGCAGGTCGGACACGCCGATGGTGATGTGATCAATATGCGTAATCATTGCGAACTCCGGTGTTTCGGGGAAAGGAACAAACCGCGGGCAATGTAAAGCGCGGGCGTACAAAAAACAAGGCGGGGCATCACTGCCCCGCCTTGTCGATACCGCCTGAAATACGGTGAATTACAGCTTGGCGAGAATCGCTTCCGCCGAAGACACTTCGAATTTGCCAGCGGCTTCAACGGCGACGTGTTTGACCACGCCGTTGTCGACGATCATCGCAAAACGGTTGGTGCGAACACCCATGCCGCGCGCGGTGAGGTCCAGCTCCAGGCCCAGTGCCTTGGTGAAGTTCACGCTGCCGTCAGCGAGCATGCGCACTTTGCCGGCGGCTTTCTGATCACGGCCCCAGGCCGCCATCACGAACGCGTCGTTGGTGGCCAGGCACCAGACTTCGTCCACGCCCTTGGCTTTCAGCGCATCGCAGTGCTGCACATAACCCGGCACGTGTTTGGCCGAGCAGGTCGGGGTGAAAGCGCCGGGCAGACCGAAAATGACGATCTTTTTGCCTTTAGTGGCGGCAGCGACATCGACTTCCTGCGGCGGCATCGGGCAGCCGTTGGATTCGTCAAATGCGGTGGATTCCATCAATTTGCCTTCGGGGAGCGTCTGGCCAACTGCGATCATGGCAACTTCCTTTCGTGAAAGCCCGTTTGCACAGGCTGAGTATAAAAATTCGGAATACGGGTTTTAACCCGGATTTCGATTTGAGTCTGTTTTCCGGTCCGAACCTCCGGCTTCATAGGCATTCTTCAATACCTGGCCCAGCGGACTGATCGGGGACTGGAATGATAACGGACGTTGCACCGCCTGCTCCACCAGTTTCAGCAGGTATTGCGCGTATCCACGTCGCCGGTGCGCCGGATGGACAAAAATATATTCCACTTCGCCTTCGGGGTTATAGCGGCAATAGCCAATGGTGGTATTGGCGTCGGTCAGGGTCAGGATGCCCGGAGTGCGATTGACCCGGACCAGGGTTTCATCAATAAGTCCCATCGACTCCATTCAGACCACGCTCGCCACCAAAAGAGACGCCGAACCGCCAGCGGTCAGGATGACACGCAAGCGGGTAAACCAGACCGGCAATGCCGCCATCCTTAACCAGGCCAGGTCCACAACCAGACAAACAATCAAGGACATCGCGATGATCTGCATGCCTATGCCCAGCGGAAATTGCAGCGCCAACCAAGCCACTAATGCCGGCACCACGCTGTAACCAAATCGCAGCCAGGCCTCTGCACCCTTGACCTCCTGCTGCACCGCGTAGCCCCAGTGCAAGGCGCCGACAAAACTCAGAATTAAAGCCCCATACTGGGACAGCAAAACCTGCGATACCGCATACCAATGGGCCGGACCAACAGCCATGATGCCGGCCAACCCCACAAACGGAATCAGTCCCGCCAGTCCGAAAACCCAGGCCGGTGTCATCCGCGGGCTTCCGGCAAAGGCAGGCCTTCCAGCATGGCCAGTCGCAGCAGTCCCTGCTCCAGCAGCACGCGCGCGCGCCCTGCCGTCTGCTGCAGATCCTGATGCAACGCGGCGTCGAGATCACTGCGCGCGCTGCACTGCTCGCTGTAAGTCTCAAAACTCGCCAGCGAACGGATCAACTCAACCAGATGTTTGGGACATTCACATTCAATGGTGGTAGATGCCTGCGCCAGCATTTCCAGCGTTGCGTTATCAAGGCGCTGCTCCGAGCCCACTGGCAACGGCGTCGGGTTCGAAGGCAGCAAGGCAGCGCGACACAGCGCGCGCAGTCCGTGCCCGTCGACAGCAGCATGCGCCGCGACATGGCCGGCCTTGCGGATGTTCCTGACCGTAGAACTCGCGCCAAACCGATACAGCACCAACACCAGCCGTGCACCAACCGTTTTTTTGATGGCGTCGATTTCGTCGATATCCAGATCGAGAAGCGAAGGCAGTTCGACAATCACCACATCTGCCTCAGTATTCCGGAACTGTGCCGCTGCACGCTCCATATCCGCGCAGAAACCGGCAACAATCAACCCGCGACCACGACCGGTACGCTGCGCCTCGCCCACCAGCACCGCGCGTAGATTGAGCATTTCAGCCGATTCTTCCGAAGCCGAACTGATACGTTCCATCGACATTTCACGCAGCTCGCGCAGTTTCTCAGAAGGCACCGATGCCACTGAACTGATCGGATGGCCGCTGTCGACCAGCTGCTTGATCAAACGCAGCCGTTCCAGATCTTCCGCGGCATACAGTCGGCGCCCGCTGGCGCTGACCTGTGGTCCAATCACGCCATACCGACGCTCCCAGACCCGCAACGTTTCGACCTGGATACCGGTCAGCCGCGCTGCCACGCCAATCGGGTAACGCACCGCCGTATCGGCAAAGGACTTCGCAGCGAGGGTGTTCTGTTCTTCTTTGACGAGGCTCATGGTTTTTGGGTTTCCTGTTGAATCATTAATGTATAGGTAATGAACAACATTAATCCGGTAATTACGGGACATTCCTTTAATATTGTTGGATCTTTCCTGGACAAAACCCAAGTTGAACCAGTTCATGCCCACAAAAACTCCTGACCTCCCCGGCATTGCCGTCGTATTTGGCGCGAGCGGCGGCATCGGCAGCGCGCTGGTCGCTGCCCTCTCCCAAAACCCACGTTATGTGGAGGTGCTCGGATTCAGTCGCAGTGGCCCGCACACTTTTGACCTTACGGATGAAGCCAGCATGGCTGCCTCAGCCGCTCGCATCGCGCAAAGCGGCCAACCCCTGCGCACCGTGATCGACGCCACCGGCGCCCTCACCGCCGAAGGCTGCATCGCCGAAAAAAGCTGGCGCCAGCTCGACCCTGAAACCATGGCAAGAGCGTTTCAGATCAACGCCATCGGACCGGCGTTATTGATGAAACACATCCTGCCGCTACTCCCGCGTGAAGGTAAAAGCGTGTTCGCCACACTATCCGCGCGAGTCGGCAGCATCGGCGACAACCAGCTCGGCGGCTGGTACAGCTATCGCGCCTCCAAAGCCGCGCTGAACCAGATTGTGCGCACCGCCGCTGTCGAACTCAGGCGTAACAATCCAGCAGCAATCTGCGTGGCACTACATCCGGGAACCGTGGATACGTCGTTCACCCAGCGCTTCGCCAAGACCGGACTGGAAGTGCAGACACCTCAAGTTTCGGCGGAAAAATTACTGGCGGTGATCGATGGGCTCGATGCGTCGCGCACGGGGACGTTTATTGACCAGCATGGTTATACGATTGAGTGGTGAGCACCACATATAAGGATCAAAAGTGACGTTAAGCTCAGCCCACTATGTATAATTGAATTTCTATAATAAGTTATTGTTTTAATTGATTATTTAATAATAACCGCCCACTACAGACAACCTAAATTCAGAATAATATTGACGTATAAATCAATTATTGATACTAATAATTGATGAATAAATCAATTAATGAACCAGAGCTTCCCGCCCAACTCCTCAACCAGATGCAGGAAGCAGCCAAGCACAAGTTCAAAAATTTGCGCGGGTGGGCAAAAGTATCCGGCGTACCTCAGGAAACGCTTTCAAGATTAAAAGTCAAAACATCGTGCGACTTGCGGACGTTGAATGCTTTGGCACAAGCTGCGGGCTACAAGATTGCCGTTATACCGAAGACCACCGACAACGGATCCCATTTCCCGCAAGAACTTTCGCGCGACATGGAAATGGACCTGCTGGAGCTCGCCGCATCTGGCAACACTGAAGTCGATGCCTGGAAGCATCGCGGCCCTTCATTTTTCCTTGGCGGATTGGCTGTACTACTGGCCAGCGGCAGAGGTTTTGACCGTGAAAAATACATGCGTCTGGCCGAAGAGCTTCATCCCGGCATCTCCAATCACGAAGTATTTGCCAAATGGCTGGAATCATCGCCGATACGTGCCGCACGCTTTCTGCCGATGGCCAGAAAACGCAAAGGACTCCAATGATTTCACTTGAGTCGCAAGTAGGTTTTGGCAATGCACTGAAAGAACTACTGCTCAAAATACAGGATGAATTCAGGAAATACGCACCTACCGCACTCCCGATAAAAATGTATATCGCGGGGGGCGCCGCGCTCTATCTGATGACCGGTGAACGATCAACAGAAGATATTGATGCAACCTTCTCCAAACGAGTACTGTTCGGGCGCGATATGGAAATTTCCTACCGCGACATTGACGGACGGGCATCAGTCATTTATCTGGACCGCAACTATAACGACACTCTGGGCCTTATGCATGAGGATGCGGAAGATGATTCCGTTTCAATAACCGTCAAGGGAATCGACAGGAAGATTCTCGACGTTCGTGTTTTGTCCCCACTGGACCTCGCCGTCTCGAAACTGTCCAGATTCTCGGATGAAGACCGCAATGACATCATCTCACTGGCCAAACATCGATTAATTGATGCAAATTCCCTGCGCTCGCGCGCGGAAAGCGCATTAACCGCTTATGTAGGAAATGTCGGGGCCGTTTCAAATACGATTAAAACGGCTTGTCGCATCGTTGAATCAATCAACCCGAAATAATTTCCATAATTATGAATTCAACTATGTCATTTACTGCCCGCAAAAAATTCTCATCGCAAGCAGCGCCCAAATTACTCGCAAAGTTGCGTCAAATCGCCAAGTCTCAGGGACGACTGTTCCATGAGGTGCTTGATGAAGCCCTGCGTGACTATATTGAAAACCAACATAAAAAACGTCACCGCATTAACGTAATCACCTGTTTTGCTTCCAGCTTGGATGAATTCGACAGCTTGTACCGCGAACTTGCCAAGTAAAAAACAGTTACCTCACCCTGAACCGCCCATCCAGTCGATACCGGTTTTCCCCAGTCAATTTGGGTGCAGTGCAAAACAAAGCTAAAATGACGCTTTTCCAGCCACTTTTAACCCTGAAACCCCAATGACCAGCTCTATCCTCGAAAAAATTGAAATGGCGCCCAAGGATCCGATCCTGGGCGTGACTGAAGCCTATGTAGCCGACCAGAACCCGAACAAGGTGAATCTGGGGGTGGGGGTTTATACCGACGACAACGGCAAGGTGCCGGTGCTGCAATGCGTGCGCACGGCCGAGAAAAAACTGGGTGAGAACGCAACCCCCCGCAACTACCTGCCGATCGACGGCATTGCCGCTTATGACCGCGCGGTCCAGGAAACCCTGTTTGGCAAGGACACTCCCGCGGTAAAAGACGGCCGTATCGTGACCGTACAGACGCTTGGTGGCACCGGCGGCCTCAAGGTCGGCGGCGACTTCCTCAAACGCGTCAATCCCGGCGTTGATCTCTACATCAGCGATCCGAGCTGGGAAAACCACCGTGCGATTTTTGAATACGCGGGTTACACGGTCAAAACTTACCCCTACTACGATGCCGCGACCAACGGCCTGAAGTTTGACGCGATGCTGGCCTGCTTCGAGGCCCTACCGGCGCGCACGGTTGTGCTGCTGCATGCCTGCTGCCACAACCCGACGGGTGTTGATCTGACGCCTGCACAGTGGGAAAAAGTCATCGACGTGGTGAAGCGTCGCGACCTCGTTCCCTTCCTCGACATCGCCTATCAGGGTTTTGCGGATGGGCTGGAGGAAGATTCCGCAACGATCCGCCGCTTTACCGCGGAATGCAAAGCGGTATTCGTGTCGAGCTCATTCTCGAAATCGCTTTCGCTATATGGCGAGCGCGTCGGTGCGCTGAGCATTGTCACCAGCAGCAAGGAAGAAGCTTCGCGCACGCTGAGCCAGTTGAAGCGTGTGATCCGCACCAACTACTCCAGCCCGCCCACCAGCGGCGGTCAGGTTGTGGCGACGGTTCTGACGACGCCGGAACTCCGGCAGCAATGGGATCAGGAACTGGGCCAGATGCGTGAACGTATCAAGGCCATGCGCAAACTGCTGGTCGAGAAGATCCGCGCCCTTCGCTCCGACTTTGATTTCAACTTCATCATCGAGCAGCGCGGCATGTTCTCCTACTCCGGGCTAACCAAGGAGCAGGTCAAGCAGCTGAGGGATGAGTATTCAATTTACGCGATCGACAGCGGGCGTATCTGCGTTGCTGCACTGAATACCAAGAACATCGATTACGTTGCCAAGGCCATCGCCAAAGTCTTGGTCTAAGCTGCAAGCATCATCGTGAAAACGAATAACCGGCCTGCGGGCCGGTTATTTTTTTGTGCTGTCCTTTTTGTCACCGCCGAGGATGCCGCTGGCCCAGCCGCCCAGCTTGGCACCTATCGATGCGCCTGCGGACATACCCGCCTCGGCAATAGCCCCCACCGCCGGAAGCGCCATTGGCGATTCTACAGTTCCACTGATATTCAAAGGCACCGATACGCCGGCTTTGCCAACGACATTGACCTTTGCATTGATCCGCCCGGCAAGAGACTTGTCCGGCGCAATCGTCACATTGCCGTCGGCACCCATGGAACCCGACTCCACCTTGAGTCCGGTCAGGCGCTGTGTGCCGCGATCCATCGCCAGATACCCGGAGAGCGTGTCAAAACGCGTCTCTCCGCCGCTACCTTTTCGCGATGTCGCTGCCTCCTCGATATCCACGCCCTTAAGCACACCACCCCGGATGTCAAACGGGGTTTCGAGTTTCATGACGTTGGCGATCTGATCCGGCTTCGGGGCATTGGCCGTGAACACCGGCTTTGCAGTCAGCTTGCCGCTCAAGCGGGTTTGCGGTGAAAACAGCGGGACGAGATCGCGCAGCTCCACATCCTTCACTGCAAAATCGCCTTTGAGCTGAAGCCCCTTCTGCCAACCGACAACAATCCGGCCGGCGATACTGCCGCCGTAGAGGGATGCCTTGATATCACGAAAATCCGCCTCGATCGGCGACGCCACGCCGGTGACATCCAGCGTCTGGAAATGAATCGGCGGGCCTGCCGGCAAGCGCCAGTCTTTGGCGGACACTTTGACCTTGAATTTCTCTCCCGCGGGCTCCATCGATGCCTGGAACTTTCCGTCACGCGCCGTAATGTCCGCGCGTTCGGGTGCACCATCGGGCCCGATGGCAATCAGCGCATCAAATGGTCCAAACGTGGTTTTATGCAACTGCAAAGACGCATCGCTCAGGCGAATCGTCTGGACCAGCACCTTGAATGCGGCAGGCTCAGCCTTGGGATCGGCTTTGGTCCACTCCGGCATCATGTCGAGCGCCCGCTGCGTGATCACCAGCCCTTCGATATCGATGCTGCGGATGACCTTGGTTGAACCCAGCAGCGACATCAGATCCGGAGTAACGGAAACGGCGCCGATCTTCAAATCAACGGCCTTGCCGACCTCAATGCCCTCAACAATGAGATGCGGAAACGGCAAACCGACGAGCCGGAGCTTTTTCAGCGAAACCGGCTCCTTCAGCTTGTCAGAAACCATTTTTTCAAGCTGTGGACGGTAGTCATCAAGCGACACCAACAGCGGAACCGCTGCCAAAATCGCGATTAACACCGTAAAAGCCAGAATCAGGCGCTTAAACCACTTCATTTCCCCAGAGTCCTTGCGTTGACCGTGCATCCATCCGCAGATAGAATACGCCCCTCGTTGCAACTGTAACAATCGGTTTTTCCAGCACTATTCCCCGATAGCTCAGTCGGTAGAGCGACGGACTGTTAATCCGCAGGTCCCTGGTTCGAGCCCAGGTCGGGGAGCCAGAATTCAGCATGATGTCTGCATTAAGCCCTGCCACTTTGGCAGGGCTTTTGTTTTGGTGAGATCGTTATACCGAAAGTCCGCAGTTCAGTTTCAGCGTCGTTGATCCGCCCACTTTCTACTTCTACCCGTAGCTAATTTCTCTTGGGCACATGTCAAGTCCGCAATACCTCTTAGAGCGGTCGCGAACACGTTGTGATTGACCCCTTTTCGGGCCAGCGATAGAGTCAAAAAAGAGAGGATTCTTTTCGTTTCCAATCCCAAATAAGAACATTCACACCAACCGAATGACCACAGCTTCAGTTTTACGGTCGATGCGCGAGTCCAGACATGAAAAAGATACGTTTAGAGACATTCACTGATGGCGTTATTGCCATCATTATTACGATCATGGTTTTGGAACTCAAAATCCCGCACGGCTCTGATTTTGCAGCTCTCCTTCCCTTGAAACACACGTTCTATAGCTATTTGCTGAGCTTTTTCTTCTTGTCTCTATACTGGATTGCTCATCATCATATGTTCCAGGCTGTGGATAAAATTAACGGCCAGGTAATTTGGGCAAACTTGAATTTGCTTTTCTGGCTCTCGCTGATACCGTTTGCAACCGGCTTCATGGGTGAAAACGATTTCGCATCCATACCCTTGGCGTTTTACGGCAGCATAATGTTCATGACTGGGCTATCGTTCTATATTCTGGAACGCATATTAATTTCCGCTAATGGTGATCAGTCGATTTTGGCCAAGGCCGTCGCAAAGGATATTCGATCCATCCTCTGCCCTGCGCTTTGGCTTGTCGGCATCGGGCTATCGCTCTACGTTGGAGCCGCCGCAGTAGCCATATACATCTTGATTGCGATCATGTGGGTCATTCCCAACCGTCGCATCGAAGTTATGACACTTGAAAATAGGGGCAGTCCAAAATAACTTTTCTGTGCAATCCGCAGGTCCCTGGTTCGAGCCCAGGTCGGGGAGCCAAGCTTTTGATGTGACAGCACTTTCAGACTTCAGTCTGACCCAACGCAGTCCGTTGGTTTTTGCCAAAGGGAGTGATAAATGAGACCAGCTAACGCCGCGCCGCACAAACCGCGACTACTCAGGTTGCCGCGCGTCTCCGAGAGCTAGGCTGGTAAGACAAGCACTTGGCGGCATGCGGAAAACAAGCGCTTCAAACCCTTTTATCCTGCCCCAAGATCATTAAGCCACGACTTCTAGAAAGAAACCATGAAACCAACACTTATTCTGTCTTGCATACTGGCTTTCGCCTTGACCCTCACTTCCTCTTTCTCATTCGCTTATCAGAACGTTATCTTTAAAAATGACACGTCACACGAAGCGAAGGTGACTATCCAAATGGCCGGTTGTAGGAAAGACGAAATAACGGTCGCCGCAGGCAAAGAGGGCAAAGGCGGCAACAGGGGCCAATGTTTGATAACAGGCATAACGGTTCCCGGTGCTGTCGCGTACACGAATTCGGGGACCAGTTACCATACTTTTGGTTTGGTCATGAACCCGAATACGGGGAAAGAGCAGGTAGTCCGTTACGAGAACGGCAAGCCGGTTGGCCTGAATCCGGCACCGGCACCGGCAACGAGCAACGCTACTCCGACGTCGGCAAACACGACCACGACGAGCCACCCTCAGGGTAACCAGAACGTAGCGGCCCCGGTTGGCACCAGTAATCAGGGAACAACAACCACCGCGTCATCCGAAGTTAAGCAGCAATTGATGAAGTGCCTCGGCAACAAGGCCGTACCCGAGGGCAAAGAGGGCCTCTATCAATGTCTTAGCGCAGCCGGGTGGAAACAATAAATTAATCTCTACATCGGCCTGTAGCTAATTCTTGGGAGCAGGTCACCGGCTCGTTTCAAAAAACCGACTCGGAGTTGGCCCCAGAAATGCAAAAGCCCCCACCAAAGGCTGGGGGCTGAAGCTTCCGCTTGGTTACCGTTTAAACGGTCACATTGCCTTTCGGCGATCCACCTTACCCGGAAGGGGCAGTTTGGCGTGGGCGCTAACCCAATTCTTAATGCACTGATAGTTTTATATTACAAGTATTTTGAATTCAACAGATCGATTTTAAAAAATTAAACAATCATAAGAGTGGCCCAATAGAAAAAAGTCCTTAAAGCCTACTAAGCCTTTATCTCGATGATTTCAGTAATCGGCAGCCTGGCGATATCCTTTAACTTCTCCCCTCGCCCATTGTTTAAGTCAATCAAGTTATCCACTGTCGAATAAGTTGAGGTAACCAGAACTTCCTGGCCATCGCTGTTTTTACGCCTCACGCCGTACTTGAGCCGCTGCCGCTCTTCAGCGCTCATCTTCCCTAGAAGATTTTTTGTAGCCCAGATCGAGCCGCCTCGCGCAAAATCAGAGAGTCGTGCTGTGTAGTTGATAGTGTCACCGAGAACAGTAAATTCGACGTGCGTCGCAGACTGAAAAGTTCCAAGCCACTCCTGCCCCTCGTTAATTCCGGTATTCAGGTAAAGTTCGTTGGCCCACCCTTTTCTCAACTGCCAGTCTTTGCTGATGCGGCGAATCTCCTGACGCATTTCATTAGCAGCAGAAATCGCATTCCAAATGTAATTGCAATCTGGCTGAGGGAAAAAGTAATAAACCATTCCGTCACCCGCATGCTTTCCGTGCGTGCCGTAATAGCGTCTGAAAATAGGATCAACCGTCAGCCATATCTGATTGATGAGTTCAAAATACTCTTCTGGGGGAAGTTCCGAACAGATTTTGGTTGACCCCTGCAAGTCGGCAACTAACACCGCCACATGCGTCAAGACTGGCAGGCGTTTTCGCACCAAATCCCTGATCACGAGGTCGCGACGAGCCAGCAAGGACAACAGATCCTCTGAAACGCCTTCGCTGGGGGCCATCACAAACAGGATACCCTCCCTGAACTGCACCCCATAAAGGCTCATCGCTTCAACTGCTCCGGGCCCTCGCCCTGGTATGAACGTCTGGCTAATTAGGCCACCACCCGGCATCTCCGCCTCATTGTATAGGCGCTCCAGCATACCCATGGATTCCCTGGGCACTTCACGACAGAGGTTGAAGAAACTGGATTTAGGCGCACGCAGCTTAGCCAGCCCAAAATGAAACCGCAAAATCTCGCTACGAACATCAGCTCCCGTAATCTGGGCATGCAACAGATATTTGAAGATGCTTCTCGCCTCTGATTCAGAGGGAAGCTGAGCGATATTGCCAAGAAGGTCCTGTCGCGCGGCGTCATTGAACCAGGTCAATTCAAAATTGTAATTGACCATATAGGCCGGGTACCCAATTTCATCAATTGAGACTTTGGGACCTTGAGTCCTTGAAAATTCCGGCAAAACAGCTTCTGCTGGATCGACACGTTTTTGTTCAGCCTCTTCTTTACCGGAGGCAAAATGTTCTGCAATTCGGGACATGCTCCAACCGCTCTTTTTGAGTCGCTGGATTTCAGCAATGCGCATCAAGATCTCATCATTGAAATAGCCAAGACGAGGCGCAGCACCATCAAGTGCGTTGGGAGGCATTACTTCAGGTTTAGGAACAATCCCACAACTGATGTAGTTGTTAAGGGTCGCCCTTGAAATGCCTGCCTTCTCGATCAGTTCTTTGCTGTTCAGCAAAAATGCCTCGGATGAAATAAATAATTTAAACAGTCCAATTATTATTAGACAGTCCATTATTTATTGTCAATAAAAAAGCCTTTTAATAATGACATCCGATGCAAAAATCACACAAAATAAATATATTATTTAAATCAATTACTTACGGAAGATTAACCAAGGGGAGAGGTATTTTTGACCGATAGAGTCCTAAACAGCAACAACAGCTAACTTTCAACAATCAGCTGGATTAGGACATACCGTGGATATTAATTAGACTGTCAAGAAAGACAGCCCTAGGTTCAACAGATCGCTGGGCCAGCGAAGTCGTAAACTTATTGGTGCTGTAGGGAGATTTGGTGCTTTACGAAGGAGCTCCGATGAGGAAAACAACCTTTTAGCCCACTACCATCGACCTCCCCTCAGCAGATCGAATCATACGTGGCAGTATTTTATGAAGAGGAATTACACATTGCGCATTTAGCGCAGTTAGGTCGAAAACTCCCTCAACATGGCCAATGCAGCACCTGGTTTCACGTCGCGGGTCACAGAACTAAAACCGTTGTCCATGAGGTTGCGGAAAGCTTCCCGCTTCGATGAATCTTCGAATCCCAAATACTTGAAACCCATGCTCCACGTCGGAAAGCTTCGCGATTCGATGGGAGTACGCTCGATAACCACGATATCTTGGTGCCGCGGATCGCTCTCAATTTTGCGGTACATCGCGGTAACCGCAGTCTCCTCCCCCTCAAGGGCTTGCAGAAAACCGCCACCGAAATAAAGCAGCATGCCTGTGATATCGCAGGGTTTGTTGTTTCTCACGGAGGCCTCGAGAATCTGCTCAAGATCAACCAGCTTTAGATCGGCGGCTGCGGAGCTTGCATAAATCAGATTGATAAGTGACATGTGTAGCAATATTCCGGCAAAACAAAAGGGTTAGACGATCTTCAGGAAGCGGTCGAAGTGTGACATGCAGGTTTCGAAAGCCTCCCGTTGCACTGGATCGGGTAAAAATTCCCTGGATTGGTCCCCGTATATCAGGCAAAACCCGTGATCAGGGTGGGTAAAGCTCTTCCATTCCACAGCTAAACCAGCTTCGAGCATCCATTCATGGGCAAGCCTGAATATACCCTGCAGATGGTCGCCCTCGCGCCCAATATGAAGAGCCGGCGCGGAAATGTTGCTTATACGGTTCATTGCCGCCGGCTTGTCTGCATTGGCTTTAACGACATCCAGATCCTGATATTGCAATTCCCCATTGATTCGGGGTGCCTTGGGTCCGGTATCCACCGATAGAAACTCGTGGGAAGCCCCCTCGGCAATAACTGCTGCAGCCAGCGGAGCACCTTCGGCGAGAGCCTTGAGTATCATTTCACCGCCATGACTGATGCCAATTGCCCCCATCGCATCACCCTGAACAAAAGGCTGCGTCCTGAAATACTGCCAAATGGCGATCAAGTCATCAGAGTCCAGTGAGGCGTTTGATTTGAGCGTGCGATTTTCACCGCCGCTCATGTCGTCCTCAAGATTCCGTAAAGGACCGCGCTTGCCGTAAAAATGGGGAATCTCGTTCCGGTAATTGACGTATACCACCGCATAGCCCCGGCGAATCATTTCATCCTGCATCGGGACGAGTCTTTCGACCTGGGCTAATACGTGAGGCATCCCCTCCCGACCATCGCCTCTACCCATCGTGATTAACGGGAACGGACCGGGACCGTCCGGTTTACGAAGGATGACAGGCACATAAAGCTCATCCAGTGAGGGTATAAAAGTCAGGTGGGCGGGATACGGAGATCCCTCAATCGGGGTTGTTATCGTGTAAGCAGGGGAATCAAATGACATGTTCAACTCAAGTAATTTTCAATTGGGCTGGATACCTGCCGCCTTGATCACCCTTCCCCACTTGGTGATTTCCTGACGAAGGAAACGGTCAAATTCCTGCGGCGTCGAAGGCTTCGGCTCAGCGCCCTGTGATAGCAGTAAGCTTCGGGCCTCCGGTGTACGCATGATCTCACCAACGGCCTGACTGATTTTCTGGATGATCGCATCTTTGGTATTTGCCGGGGCAAAAAGACCAAACCACACCGTACTGTCGATACCGGGGAAACCCTGTTCAGCGGCAGTCGGAATCTCAGGAGATGCTGAAAAACGTGCATTACTCAGAACAGCCAGCGCTCTTAGCTTCCCAGCCTTGACCTGCGCAGCAGCGGTTGTCGTGGATAAAAATGCGGCTTGGACCTCCCCGGCAACCACGCCAGTCAGCGCAAATCCTGCGCCTTTGTACGGGATATGTACCAGCTTTGCACCGGTGATCTGGTTAAACAACTCGCCCGACAACTGGCTGCTGGTTCCGCCACCTGCAGAGCCGTAACTGAGGCCACCCTGACGGGATTGTGCGAAAGCAACGAATTCCTTGAGATCACGCGAAGGAACCTGCTGATTCACAACCAGTGCGATTCCGGAAGTTGTGAGTTGACCGATCGGCGCGAAATCCTTGATCGGATCGTAGGCCAGTTTCTTGAACAGGAATTGCGGGCTGGCGTGTGTGCCGATCTGACCGTTGAACAATGTATAACCATCGGGTACGGCTCGCGCAGCGATTTCAGCACCGATAATTCCCCCTGCTCCGGGCCGGTTATCAACGACGACCTGCTGCCCCCAGCGCTCTCCGAGCTTTTGCGCAATGAAGCGGGCGCTGATGTCGGATGTGCTTCCGGGTGAACCCGTAATTAGCCTCACCGGCCGCGTCGGGTAGGCTTCGGTTGCTGAATGAGCAGAATGCACTGTAAGCGCCATCAGCAAAAATAAACCCGCTGTTTTCAAACTCATGGATTTCATAGCGGCTCCGTTTTTCGGTTAAAAGAACTTTTATTCGCCAACAACAAAATACTGGAGAGGAACCCCGTGCAGGCACTCGGCCCCATCGGCCGTAATCAAGAAGAGATTACCCAGTTGCACGCCCGCCCGTTCATCATCCGTGACCACATTGGGCTGAACCACAACACACATATTTTCCTTAAAGGTAAATAAGGGACCCGCCGGGCCGCGCCTGGCGGCAGACTGACGGGTGCCGATGCTCGGTGGCAGCAAGCCGATGCCAAAGCCATGCAAAAAACCGTCGTTAATCGTAAAACCACGCTCGGCAATGACATCTCCAGCATCCAGCACATCTTCACTGGTAGCACCTGGGCGAAGAACCTTCACACAACGTTCATAAGATTCGAGCGCCGCATCCCACAGGCGCCGGTATAAATCATTCGGCTGTTGCCCCATGAAAATCGGGCGGTGCATCTGCCCTGAATAGCCCCAGTGACTGACACTGATTTCAGTATTGATGACATCACCGCGTTCAATCAGGCGCGAAGACAGATTCTGCCTTGGCACGCAGGCACCTCCCCCCGACTGCGGTCCGGAGGAAAGATAATGCAGGTGTGGCAGACCGCCTGCCGATAGCGCCGCCGTTTCAATCAGCATTCCCAGTTCGTATTCACGAAGTCCTGGACGAACACCCTCAACCAGTGCATTGAAGGCATGATCCGTAAATGCCGCACCCTTGCGGATCCAGTCGATTTCCTCCGCGCTCTTGATCAGGCGCAAGCGGCGGAAACTGCGAGTGACATCGACCATCTGGAACCCAGGCAAATCGCGCTGCCATGCGAGATAGGTCTGCACCGGAACATCACCGACATAGCCTAACTTTGCATTTTTGAGGCCAACGTCGAGCAGGTATTTTCCGATAGTCGTCGCGGAACTGGGACCGCCCCACTCGACATGGATTCCGGAAGACTCTCGGGCATTGGGCACATGATTGAATGACTGCACGAAAATAACCGGGGGCTCGTGATGCGTCACTACGGCGTAGTTATTACGATTGCCGAGAAAATTCGATACGTAATGCACATCCGCCTGGTCATGGCGATTAACCCCGGAACTGCCGTAAACAACGATAGCATCCAATCCGTCATCCACCATCAATTGACGAATGGCCTTGTGACGCCGCGCAAGCTCTTGAGGGGAAAACTTCGGATAAAGAATATCACTCATGATTACCTGTCCGTCGGTAAAGATTTGCATTCAGATTGTAGCGTTCTCATATTTGTCAGACATCCGATGGAGTCCCGGCGTCTGACCGGTGATGGGCAATCGCACGGGCGGCCTCACCACCCTGAATATTCCTCCCCGTCGGAGCCCAGGTGCAGACCATCGCCCCCGGCGCCCAAGTCGTCTTGTAAACCCCCGGGACAAAGAACTCGACAAAGCGCATTTCGACGCCGTCATCACTGCGCAAGTAATGACGCTCACAATCGGCATACCAGATCAAGTCGCCCTCACGAACGGAGAACGGCATTTCGTTTGCCCAGGCGGTTCCGGAGCCGGAGAGCACAAACATGAAGTGCTCGGCCCCTTCATGATGATGGTTCGCAGCCTCTGTACCAGGCGGATAGATAATCATCTCCCCCTTGATGGCTTTCGTTCCAAAGAGCTTGGGCGTTACCAGATAAATACGTTTTCGGGCATCGTGCTCGGAACTGAGAACAGGCTCGCGAGACCAATCCACCACTTTGATGTTTCGCGCTGAAGAAAGGATGTCCGGATCGAACCGTGAAGCTTCAGGTACCCTCGCAAAAAGAACTACAGCACCACCACTTG
>CANHZX010000037.1 GCA_947465215.1 Betaproteobacteria bacterium
GAAGCTGATCAAGGTGATCGGCTTCAAAGAGGAATAAAACAGGGGCGCAACGCCGCTTAAATGCTCTGCGGCGTTCCGGGTTCCGCGGCCTTAACCTGGGCAGCCTCAGGCGTCTCGGCAGCCTCGCCTTGCGTAGGCTCTTCAGCCTGCTTGCGCAGTTTCTTTTCTTCTTTTTTCTGCTTTTTCGCCAGTTCCCGCTGCCGCTTGGCAAAACCGTAGTTGGGTTTCATGGGCACTGCTCCTGTTAGAAAATAAAACGGCGGCGGCGCAAAAGCGCCGTCGCCGTTGTCGCTGCAAGCGGACTGTGAAAAACGCTTATAGCGCTTTCTCCAGAGCCTGACGCTGTGCGGTCATCTCCGCAGGCAGTCTCGACTGAAGCTTGCCGAAGAGTTCCTCATGGTCCTTGACCTCGGCACGCCATGCATCGTGATCCACATGCGTGAGTTCATCGAAGGCTTCACGGCTGAAGCTGCTCATGCCGTTCCACTCCATGTCCTCGTATCGCGGCATATTACCGATCGGGGTTTCGGTTGCGCCGGATTTACCTTCGCAACGCTCGACAACCCACTTCAGCACGCGCATGTTGTCGCCGAAACCAGGCCACATGAACTTGCCGTTGGAATCGCGACGGAACCAGTTCACCGCAAAAATCTTCGGTGCCTGTTTGACTTTGCTGCCGACGTTCAGCCAGTGCGTGAAGTAATCGCCGAAGTGGTAACCGCAGAACGGCAGCATCGCGAACGGATCGCGACGCACCACACCAACTTTGCCGACGATCGCTGCCGTTGTTTCCGAGGCCATCGTCGCCGCGAGGTAAACGCCGTGTTTCCAATCCTTGGCTTCGGTGACAAGCGGCACGGTGGTCGTGCGGCGGCCGCCGAATAGGAAAGCGCTGATCGGCACACCGGCGGGATTTTCCCAGTCGTCATCCATACAGGGGATCTGCGAAGCATGCACGGTGAAACGCGAGTTCGGGTGCGCAGCCAGACGACCGCTGTCCGGCGTCCAGGATTTGCCGGTCCAGTCAATCAGGTGCTTGGGCGCTTCCTTGCTAAGGCCTTCCCACCACACATCGCCGTCGTCGGTCATCGCGACATTGGTGAAGATGGTGTTCTTATGGAGCGCCGCCAGACAGTTGGCGTTGGTATCCACGGAAGTGCCCGGAGCGACGCCGAAGGCGCCGGACTCAGGATTGATCGCGTACAGACGGCCGTCGGGACCCGGCTTGATCCAGGCGATGTCTTCGCCGATGGTCGTGACTTTCCAGCCTTCCAGTGCCTTAGGCGGCACCAGCATGGCCAGATTGGTCTTGCCGCAAGCGCTGGGGAACGCGGCTGCGATGTAATGCTTTTTACCGTTCGGGGGCTGGATGCCGAGAATCAGCATGTGCTCAGCCAGCCAGCCCTGCTCTTTCGCCATGATCGAAGCGATACGCAGTGCGAAGCATTTCTTGCCCAGCAGCGCGTTGCCGCCGTAGCCGCTGCCGTAGGACCAGATCAGCTTTTCTTCGGGGAAATGAGTAATGAACTTGTGTTCCTTGCTGCTCGGCCAGGGAATGTCTTTCTGCCCCGCTTCCAGCGGCATGCCTACGGAATGCAGGCAAGGCACGAACTCGCCATCAGCGCCGAGGATGTCCAGCACCTTGCTGCCGATGCGGGTCATGATGCGCATGCTGGCAACGACATAGGCGGAATCCGTGAGCTCGACGCCGATGTGGGCGATGTGCGAACCCAGCGGGCCCATGCTGAACGGGATGACATACATCGTGCGGCCGCGCATGCAGCCGTCATACAGTTTGCTCATGGTCGCCTTCATTTCTTCGGGCGCCATCCAGTTGTTGTTCGGGCCAGCATCGTCCTTGTTTTTGCTGCAAACAAAGGTGCGGTCTTCCATGCGAGCCACATCATCAGGATCCGAACGGGCGAGGAAGCAACCCGGGCGTTTTTCCTGATTCAGGCGGATCAGCGTTCCTGCCGCGACCATTTCGTTGCAGAGGCGGTCGTATTCTTCCTGGGAACCGTCGCACCAGACGATGCGATCGGGTTTGGTCATTTTTGCGACTTCAGCCACCCAGGCTTTGAGCCTGGCGTGCGTGACATAAGCCGGTGCGTCCATCGTCGGCGCAATCTGCGCTTTGGTCGCGGGCTGGTTCATCAGAGACTCCTCTTGCACAACACGTTGATTTTTATGAAAAAAAACAAAGGCAAAGCGAAAGATTGTGGTTTCCGCTCTGCCCTGTAGCCGTGAATTTTAACCCAAAACGCCACTATCCGGCATCAGGGGGAAACCGGGCGCTTGCCGCCCCTCAGGAAAAGGATAGCCAGCCCCGTCATCAGCAAAAACGGGATTGCGCCGTAATTCATGACTTCCCAGCCGCGCGCCGAGAACAGCCAGCCTGACGAAGCCGAACTGATTGCCATGGTGATGAAAATGGCCATGTCGTTGGCGCCCTGCACCTTGGCTTTTTCGGCGGGGGCATGGGTTTCGGTCAGCAGCGTCGTGCCGCCCAGATACATGAAGTTCCAGCCGACGCCGATCAACATCAGGGCGATCCAGAAATGCATGACTTCGACGCCGGACAGGGCAATGGCCACGCAGGACAGGCTCAGCAGCACGCCGGTAAAGAGAATGGTGCGTACACCGAAGCGGTTTATCAGCGAGCCGGTAAAAAAAGATGGGGCGAACATCGCGATGACGTGCCACTGGATGACGAAGGCCGCATCACTGAAAGGGTGCGAACAGGACCGCATGGCCAGCGGAGTCGCTGTCATCAGCAGGTTCATCACGCCGTAACCGATCATGCCACTGAGCACGGCGACAATAAATGCCGGCTGCCGGGCGATCACGGAAAGCGGTCGTCCCTTCTCTTTCTGCTCGGTATCGGTCATTCGCGGAATATCCATCATCCGCTGCAAAATCAGCGCTAACACGCAGAAGCCGATCAGCACGAGGTAGCTGCCAAGGAATTCCGCCGATAGCAGATCCTTGGTCATTTTGCTGGTCTGCGGACCAACGATTCCGCCGACCAGCCCGCCGGCCATCACCAGGGATATCGCCTTGCTCTTGAATTCGGTACTGGAAACATCCGCGGCGGCAAAGCGGTAATACTGGCCTGACGCGTTATACATGCCCATGATCAGCGTGCCCAGGCACAACATCCAGAAATTGTGGTTGTATACCGCCGCACCGCAGACCAGTGCGCCGAAAATGCCGATCAGTGTTCCGATCGAAAACCCGTTGACACGCCCCACCCGGCGCATCAGTTGCGACACTGCGACGGTGGTCAGCGCAGCCCCAACCACATAGGCAGTCACCGGCAATGTCGCCAGCGATTTGTCGCTGGCCAGCGCGTAACCGGCCAGCCCGTTGATCGAAATGAGGATGGTGTTGTTGGTGAACAGCAGCGCCTGGGCGGCGAACAGCAGTCCGACGTTACGGTTACGGAAAATCAATTCCGATTGCCCGGGTTTCAGCGTTTCTGAAACTGGGTTTTTCCGAACATCACTTCGCGCGCCTTGTCATCAACCGGATTGCTATTCAATTCATTGGACAAGACCTGCAGCGCGCGCTGCACCGCGGGGCGTGCATGAATACCATCAAACCAGCGTTTGACGTTGGGGTATTCATTCATGTCGATACCGCGGCTTTCGGCGCCGCGCATCCATGGGAAGATCGCCATGTCGGCAATGCTGTACTCGTCACAGGCTACGAACTTTGACTGCGCAAGCTGCTTGTCGAGCACATGGGTCAGCCGGTTGGCTTCGCTGGTGTAGCGATCAATCGCGTATTCAATCTTGTCCTTGGCGTAACGCCGGAAATGATTGGCTTGGCCGAACATCGGGCCGACACCGCCCATCTGCCACATCAGCCACTGCATGCAGGACCAGCGCTGGGCCACATCCTCCGGCAGGAAACGTCCGGATTTTGAGGCAAGATAAAGAAGGATCGCACCGGATTCGAACAGCGACAGCGGTTTGTCGCCGGGCCCCTGCGGATCGACGATGGCCGGAATGCGGTTGTTCGGGCTGATTTTCAGAAAATCGGGTTTGAACTGATCACCGGTGCGGATATTCACGCCATGAACCCGGTAAGGCAGTCCGGTTTCTTCGAGCATGATGTGGATTTTGTGGCCGTTCGGCGTCGCCCAGCTGTACAGATCAATCATGAATCCTCCGCGCGCATGGTTTTCTGATGAAATTAGTATAACGCAGCTGTATCGACCTCCAACGGCACCCGCCTTCGACATGCAGTGTTACGCTATTTGGCAATGATCATGCCGCCGTTTCGAGAGTTGTTGCTGCCCCCGGGCACGCTGCCTGACGCCCGTCTGCTGCTTGCGGCACGCGCCCTGCGCGCCTTTGGCGACGGATATGTCAGTCTGCTGCTACCTTATTACCTGACTCTGCTCGGCTACAGCGCACTGGAAATCGGGTTGCTGGTCACCGCCACCCTGCTGGGTTCGGGGCTGATGACGCTGGCCATCGGCTTCATCGCGCATCGTCACTCCACGCGACATCTGTTGCTGGCAGCCAGTGTGCTGATGGCGCTCACCGGACTGACCGCATCGATTTTTACCGACTTCTGGCCTTTGCTGATCATTGCGGTGATCGGCACGCTTAATCCGTCGGCGAGCGACGTCACGCCGTTTTCACCGCTGGAGCAGACCTTGCTTGCAAGGGCGACCACGCCGCAGTCCCGCACGGCGCTGTTTGCACGCTACAGCCTGATCGGCGCATTAATTGCCGCAGTTGGAGCACAGGCTGCCGGCGTACCCGATCTTTTTGCGTCAGGCGGCGACGCCGCTCGCCTGATGACCGTGCGTGTAATGTTTGTGCTGTATGCATTTCTGGGTATTGCCAGCCTGCTGCTGTATCGCAGGCTGTCGCCCGCGCTGGAGGCGCCGACGCATGAACAGCCGGTGCCGCTGGGCAAATCGCGCCGCATTGTCTACACGCTGGCAGCGCTGTTCAGCATTGATTCATTTGCCGGCGGTTTTGCCGTGCAGTCGCTGCTTGCACTGTGGCTGCTGCAGCGCTTCGACCTTTCTGTCGCAGCAGCAGGCAACATCTTTTTCTGGACCGGATTGCTGACGGCGTTTTCTCATCTCGCCGCAGCGCGTGTCGCCGCACGCTTCGGCCTGATCAATACCATGGTGTTCACCCACCTGCCAGCAAATGTATTCCTGATACTGGTGCCATTCATGCCGACGCTGGAGCTGGCGCTGCTGTTTCTGTTCCTGCGCAGCGCGCTGTCATCGATGGACGTGCCGGCGCGGACTTCTTATGTAATGGCAGTGGTGTCCCCCGGCGAAAGACCCGCTGCTGCAAGTTTGACGGCCGTTCCGCGCAGTCTGGCCAGTGCGCTGAGTCCGTCGATTGCCGGTGCCCTGCTGGTCGCCAGCCCTTTCGGCTGGCCGCTGGTGATATGCGGTGCACTCAAAATTGTTTACGACCTGACGCTGCTGCGCATGTTCAGGGCCGTCAAGCCGTCGGAAGAACACTGATCTGGTTTTCAGGCCGTATCGGCTTCTTCGCCAGCCGACCGCGGCCCCCAGAGCAGCCTGACCCGCAAGTGACGGAAATCATCCATGCCAATGCCATCGCTGGGAATGACCACATGAAGGATGCCGCCGTGATCGGGGCGGATGTTCAGCAGGACAAAACCCACGGAGATGGTGCTGCTGCCGAGCAGCTGACCGCGACGCCAGACGCCATCGCCCGTGCGAAATTGCAATTGCGCACCGTCAAACAGTTCCAGTGCAGTCACTGCATGTGCACCGATACGCTGCGCATGGCGTGAAATAGTCCGCACGGCGCTCCACAGCAGCAACGCCGCGATCAAACCGAGGATCCAAAGCGGCAACGGTAAGGTCATCAGCAGTAATAGAGCCCCGACATGCGTGGCGCCCAGCAGCAAAGCAAGCCAGCGTGAAGGCTTGAGTTCAACCCGGAGTGGATTCAGCTTGTTCATTGCTGGCATTGCAGCGGATTCAGCGTCGGAATGCAATTGCCTGTAAAAACAATAACCCTTTGTTTTTAATGGAATAATTTACAAGGCGGCACAACGGCGCTATCATCGCGGGCTCGCTGAACAGTTAAACCAATATGCCTGCCGCATTTCTTGATGATTTTTCACTGCTGCGCTTCACGGGGCCGGATGCAGCGGCTTTTTTGCACGGGCAGCTGACCTGCGACGTGCATGGACTCAAAACCGATAACAGTACATACGGCGGTTATTGCACGCCAAAAGGCCGCCTGCTCGCGACCTTTTTACTGTGGCATGACGCCGACGGTTATCGGATGCTGCTGCCGGCTTCGATTGCCGAGCCGCTGCGCAAGCGCCTGTCGATGTATATCCTCCGCGCCAAGGTCAAAGCCGAAGACATCACGACGACTGTAGCCTGCATCGGCGTACTGGGCTCCGATACCGCATCAGCATTGGACGTGCTTGGCGGAAAGGCGCCGGAGCAGCTTCATGGCGTAAGGATTGAAGGCGCGGTGACGGTCATCCGCCTGCCCGGCAATCGCTTTCTCGCGATCAAAGCCGGGGATGCATCAAACCTGGCCACGGACAACAGCGCCTGGCTTGCCGCGGACATTGCCAATGGCATCCCTTTCATCGGGCCCGCAACGCAGGAAGAATTTGTACCGCAGATGGTCAACCTCGATCTGATCGGCGCCCTGAGTTATACCAAGGGCTGTTATCCGGGCCAGGAAATTGTTGCCCGTACCCACTATCTCGGCCGGCTAAAACAGCGCATGTACCGCGCCTCCGTGGCCGCAGCGGCTCCCGGCGACAAACTGTACTGCGCTGAACTCGGTGATCAGGCCGCCGGCATGATTGTCTCCGCCGCTCCTGCGGACAATGGCAGTCAGGAAGTGCTGGCCGTGCTACAGACTTCGAACGCAGCGACCACAAGCTATCACTGCGGGTCCCCGCAAGGCCCCGCGCTTTCTCTGAAAACACTTCCTTACCCAATGGATTGAACATGAACTGGTCCTACTTTATTTATTACCGGGTTGATCCCGCAAAGACCGGCGCCTGTGCCGTGGCCGTTGAATACCTGTTCGATGCCATACAGCGCAAAACCGGCGTACAGGGGCGAGTCATGAAAAAACGTAATGAACCGCTGCTGTGGATGGAGATTTATGAAAACGTGCCGGATGAAGCGAGTTTTGAATGGGAACTGGCTGAAGCGGTGACCGGCAGTGGTATAGCCAGTTTTCTTCAAGCCGGCGGCGGAAGGCATACCGAATGTTTCAGCGGATAGGTTCATGTGTCTGATCCTGTTCAGTTTCCGCGCGCATCGCCACTTCCCGCTGGTGGTTGCTGCAAATCGTGACGAACACTTCAGTCGCCCGGCGGCACCCGCCGCATTCTGGGAGGATTTGCCCGAAATCTACGGTGGCCGCGATCTCGAAAAAGGCGGCACCTGGATGGGATTGCATGGTGACGGCCGCTTTGCCGCCATCACCAATTACCGTGAAGGCGTGCCCGGACCGGCCGCGCCTCGTTCCCGCGGTGAACTGGTCAGTGGTTTTCTCGCCGGTTCATCAACAGCAGAAGATTTTTTCAGTCTGGCTGCCAGCCGCAATACTGAATACAACCCGTACAGCATGATTGCCGGTGATCTGGATGCGCTGCATTTTTATTCCAACCGGATCGAGCGGACGCAGATCATCCCGCCGGGCGTACATGGCTTGAGCAACCACCTTTTGAACACGCCGTGGCCGAAAGTCACGTCTGGTGCGGCTGCATTGTCATCCACTACCGGCTTTGATGATCCGGATGCCATCAGCAGCGTGATGTTCCCTTTGCTGCTCAATGACCAAGCGGCATCTGATCAGCAGTTACCCGACACCGGCATCACGCGTCAGCGTGAAAAAGAACTGTCACCACCTTTTATCCGTGGTGAACACTACGGCACGCGCACATCCACCGTAGTACTGGTCAATGCCGCCGGAGACGTCTTTTTCCATGAGAAACGATTCGGGCCCGGCGGCCTTCCTTCTGGTGAGGATGCCCGTGCCTTCAGGATTCAGCGCGCGGCGTCTTAAGCTTGTGTGTCATGTGCCGGTGCGGAATGCCGGCATCCTGAAATTCTTCGCCATTTGTAATAAAACCATGGCGTTCGTAGAATCCGATGGCGTGTGTCTGCGCGTTGAGGTGCAGGACGGCATGTCCCTGTCGCCGGGCGCAATCCACCAGAAACTCAAGAATTGTCCCGCCGACACCGCGACCGCGCCATTCATGCAACACCGCCATACGCCCGATATGGCCATCAGGCAGCAAACGACCGGTACCGATGGCGCGGTCATGCACATCAAGTGCCAATGCATGCAGAGACACCGCATCAAATTCATCCCATTCCAGAGACTCCGGCACTTGCTGTTCAACGATGAAAACCGTACGACGCAACTCCTGCAATTGCGCGAGATCGCGCTGCCACGAGGCGGGCCGCACTTTGAATCCGGTTGGTAATGACATGCCTTGATTATAATGATCGTCTGGACGACATGAATGACCATGCAAAACCTCTGGGATGACACCATTGCGGCGAGCAGCGTTACACCGCTCGCATTGCGCGCCTATACCTCAAGGCTGATCGGTGGCAACAAGGACATGGTGTTGTACGGCGGCGGCAATACCTCGCTGAAAACTGCTGATACCCTATATGTCAAAGGCACCGGCGCCGACTTGGGTGCAGTCCGGGAGGAGCATTTCACGGCGCTTGATCTGGTGCAGCTGAGGTCACTGCTGAATGACGCAGGAATGCACGATGCCGAACTGATGAATCGGGTTGATGCCTGCAAACTATCGCCCCGGTCTGCCAAACCTTCGATTGAAACCCTGCTCCATGCTGCCCTGCCGTTCGCCTATGTTGAACACGCCCATGCGGATGCGGTATTGGCGGTTGCCAATGTCGCCAACTGCGAAGAGCGCTGCGCCGGGGTGTTTGGCGATCTGGCGCCAGTCGTGCCTTATCGCCATTCCGGTGCAGCACTGGCACGCGCCTGCAAGGAAGTGTTTGAGACCCGCGCAACAACCAGAACCATCGGTTTGATTCTGGCGTTTCATGGTGTTGTGGCTTTTGGTAACAGCGCACGCGAGTCCTATGAAAACCTGCTGCGTCTGGTCAATCTCGCGGAAGACTGGCTGCAAATGCGCGGTGCATGGGCATTACCAGAAACGGATGAATTTGCATCCGGTACTGATCGTGCAGAATCCCTGAGGCAAGCAGCTTCATCGATTGCCGGATTTCCGTTGAGCCTTTGCCGGGTGAGCACACAACAAACTCTCGCCTATGCTCGTCGTCCCGATATTGCGGAAATATCGCAGCAGGGCCCTCCTACGCCACAACACGCGATTTACACCAAGCGGCTACCACTGATCGATGGCGATATCGACGTCTTTGCCCGGCACTATCGGAGCTATCTGCAAGATACGCTTGGCAGTAAGCTGCACGACATCGATGCCGCACCGCGCATCGCATTGGATCCCTCCTTCGGACTCTGCGCATTTGGCGTCAACGCGCATTACGCCGCTGTCGCTGCAGAAATCTATCTCCACGATATCGCCATCATCAGCCGGGCCAGTGCTCATGGCAATTATCGTTCAGCCTCGGCAAAGAACATTGCGCAGGCCGAACTGGAATATGGCGGATATGAACAGCGCGTGCGCGCAAAACATTCAGACTGATAACGGAGCAACATGCCCGCATTCCACACACTGCGCTGGACGGACAACAGCCTCGAACTCCTCGATCAGAGATGGCTGCCCGATCGCTGCGAATACCTGCGCTGTGATTCCGCCGTAACCGCTGCGCAGGCCATCCGCGATCTGGTGGTACGTGGCGCGCCGGCCATCGGCTGTGCGGCCGCCTATGGCATTGCACTGGAGGCGCGGAAGCTGCGCGGAACTGCGCGCGATCAATTTGACCGGGAAATGGAAGCGGCTTTTGAGTTGCTCGCGGGCAGCCGCCCGACGGCGGTGAATCTGGTCTGGGCATTGAAGCAGTTGCGCAGAACGCTGGAGGGCTGCAGCGGTAAAAGCAGTGCGGACTGTGCTGCGCAATTGCTGGCAGCCGCTCATCAGATTACGGCAGACGACCTGCAGATCAACCGTGCACTGGGCACTCATGGCGCCACCCTTCTGCCGTCATCCGCCTGTGTGATGACCCATTGCAATGCCGGTGCACTGGCAACTGCCGGTCATGGCACAGCACTCGGCGTCATCCGTTCCGCGATCGAGCATGGCAAACACATCGAAGTCATAGCCAACGAAACCCGGCCTTTTCTTCAGGGTGCGCGACTGACCGCTTGGGAACTTCAGCAGGACGGGATTCCGGTTACGCTAATCGCCGACAGCGCCGCAGGCCACCTGATGAACACCCGTCAAATTGACGCAGTGATCGTCGGCGCCGATCGTGTTGCAGCCAATGGTGATGTCGCCAACAAGATCGGCACTTACATGATGGCCGTGCTTGCGAAGCGACACGACATTCCGTTTTACGTGGCGTGCCCCTTATCCACCATAGACCTTGGCACTCCGAACGGCGGGTTGATCCCGATCGAAGAGCGGACTGTGGATGAAGTGGCGGGATACCGCGACCGCCGCTGGGCGCCGCAGAACATTCACATGGCCAATCCGGTTTTTGATGTCACACCGGCCGATTTGGTCAGCGCACTGATTACGGAGAAAGGCATCGTGCGGTCACCAGACCGCACGAAGCTTCAGGCTTTGCTGGCCGGCTGAACACCGGCTCCAGCGACGACGTCAGATCGTCAGACCGCCATTGACTTCAATGACGGCGCCGTTGATGTAGCTGGCTTCGTCGGAAGCGAGAAAAGCAAAGGTGTTTGCAATTTCTTCAGGCTTGCCCAGACGACCCATCGGCACGCGTTCTTCCAGTGCGTGGATGACTTTCTCGGGGACGGTGTCGAGAATCGGGGTGGCGATGAAGCCAGGACACACCGCATTCGAGCGGATGCCCTTGCGACCCAGTTCACGCGCCCAGGTCTTGGCCATGCCGATGACGCCGAACTTGGCGGCAGCATAGTTGGTCTGGCCGAAGTTGCCGTAGAGACCGACAATGGACGAAGCATTCAGGATCACGCCCGACTTCTGCTCCAGCATCTTGTTCACAACGGCCTTGGTGCAGTTGTAGACACCCTTCAGATTGATATCAATGACCCGGTCGAATTGATCTTCGGTCATGTTCTTCAGCTGGGCATCGGCCACAATACCCGCGTTGTTGACGAGGCAATCAACCCGCCCCCATTTATCGACCGTGGACTTGACCATGGCTTCCAGCGACTTCATGTCACGGACGTCGGCGATCTGCCCGATAGCATCGCCGCCGGCGGCTTTGCACAGCTTGACCGTTTCATCAATCCATTCTTGGTTGATGTCGCAGACCATGACCTTCGCGCCTTCGCGGGCGAATTTGAGTGCCGTAGCCTGACCAATGCCGCGCCCTGCGCCGGTGATGATGGCTACCTTGTCTTTGAGTCGCATGCTTAGCCCTTTACGTGATTACTGCCTCAACATCGGCAGTTGCGGTGCACAATTTAGCCCATTTTGGCGCATTGCACAACGCACCCAGATCAATGAATCAACTGATTGTTTTAAAAGAGATTTTAATTGACTGGTTACAGCAAAAAATACCGGGAACCCGCAATGCTTCCAAAAGATGACGAGCTAACTAAGGCACTGTTTATTGGGCGATATTGACCGGGATTCCAGCAGTTACACGGTCAAATAAATCGACGATATCGGCATTACGCATGCGAATACAGCCGATGGATCCCGGTTTACCCATATGCACCGAATCAGGGCTGCCATGGATATAGATATAACGGCGCATGGTGTCCACGCTGCCAAGACGGTTGAATCCAACATCGCAACCGGATAACCACAGAATACGGGTCAAAATCCAGTCGCGTCCCGGAAACTGGCTGGCCAGCTCCGGGCTGTAGATTTCCCCAGTTGGACGACGACCGACAAAAACGGTGTTTTCCGGCTGACCGGATCCAATTTTCGCCCGAATAATGTGCTGTCCCAGCGGCGTACAGTAGCTGCCACTGGCCTGACCGGTGCCTTTAATGGCGCTGGATATCAGATATTTCGAAATAACCTCATCTTGATTATTAATTAAATCAAGGGTTTGCGAATCAATACTAATGTTGATTTTCAAGATTTGTTACGCCGGCTGGCAAAGAAGTTTTGCAGCAAAGCCACTGCCTCAGGGGCTCTGACTCCGGCCGTCACTGTCGTATGGTGATTCAGACGGGTTTCGGCAAAAAGATCGACAACGCTGCCGCAGGCACCGGTTTTGAGGTCCGGAGCACCGAAAACCACCCGGCGGATCCTGGCGTGCATGATCGCACCGCTGCACATCACACAAGGCTCCAGGGTGACATAAAGGTCGCAATCCACCAGACGGTAATTACCCAGCGCCCGGCCGGCGTCACGAAGCGCCATGATCTCAGCATGTGCCGTTGGATCTGCGCAAGAAATAGGCTGGTTAAAGCCGCGTCCGACAACCTGCCCCTCATGCACCACGACCGCACCGACCGGAACCTCACCCGCTGCCGCGGCCTGTGCTGCGAGATCCAGCGCCTGCTGCATGTAGTCGGTATCAATCATCCTGCCAGCTCTTCCGCCTGACCGTAGTCTTCCTGCTTAAAACCGATCAGCCGGCGTTTGCCGAGATCCAGCACCGGGCGTTTAATTAGTGATGGCTGCTCCAGCATCAGGCGAATCGCCTCAGCCTCGTCCAGACCGGCCTTGTCGGCTTCAGAAAGCTTGCGGAAAGTCGTACCCGCACGGTTCAGTACACGCTCCCAGCCCAGCTCCGAACACCATTGGGTCAGCCGCGATCGATCGATGCCGGCGACCTTGTAGTCATGAAAAGCGTAACCGACTCCCCGCCCGTCCAGCCAGGCGCGCGCTTTCTTGACGGTGTCGCAGTTACGGATGCCGTAAAGTGTGATCTGCTTCGCTGGTTCAGTCATGACTTGTGGCGCTTTTCAGAACCCAGATTATCGCATGAAGGCATTCTCAGTCCGGTCTGAATGCCATCCAGCCTTATGGTGCCGCGACACCGGCGGACAAATCCATGAACAGGCAAACCGCTCCCCAACTATCATGGGGAAACTGCAGGATTTCAGCGGATTGACGATTGTCCGTGAACTCGGCCACACCGCGTAATAACCGGCCTGAAAAATCCTTCCAGAAAAACAGTCTGTCGGTTGGACTTGGATTGCCTCATCGAGCATCGCGGTGACATCCGCGACAAGACGGTGTGCTGGATTTCAAGGTGCGCGTGTCGACGCCGCCCGCCTACGAAGTTGCGCCGGAACGCGCCGGACTGCACGTCACTGCACACTACGAGCAGTTCTCCGACCCAATGAATGCGGCGCGCGGCGCCGACCTGGTGAACACGGACGTGTGGACCAGCATGGGATTTGAATCCAAGAACGAGGAGCGAAAGCGCGATTTCGAGGACTGACAGGTCGACTCGAACATGATGCGACTGGCCAGGATAGACGCCCTCTTCATGCACTGCCTGCCCATCGCGGCGAGGAGGTCGCGGCCGACCTCATCGACGGTCCGCAGAGCGTGGTGTGGGATGAAGCAGAAAACCGCCTGTATGCGCAGAAGGCCTTTCTCGAGTTCCTCGTGCACGGCCGAGTCACGCCCGGCTAAGATAGCCTCAGGCCACATTCGATGAGAAAGAATTCAAGATGAAACTCGCCGCCAGACTCGCCTCGGCCATGGCAGCCGCCACCCTGGCCGCACTATCGGGAAATGCCGCAGCACAGACCTACCCGACCAAGCCGATTCGCTTCTTCATGACAGCACCGGCCGCCAGTTCAATCGATGTCATCGGGCGCATCATCGCCGAAAAGATCAAGGATCCTCTCGGCCAGACGGTGATTGTGGAAAATCGGGTGGGTGCGGGCGGAACCATCGCCACGGATGCCGCTGCCAAGGCGGCTCCCGATGGCTACACCATGGTTCTCTCCTTCAATGGACCACTGTCCTTCGGACCGCACATGTACCGGGCCCTGCCCTACGATCCGTTCAAGGACCTCGCACCGGTCATCACCACCACAAGCCAGCCTAACCTTCTCGCGGTGAGCGCGAACCTTCCGGTGAAGAATTTCCAGGAACTGCTGGCTTATGTGCGCAAGAATCAGGGGCGCCTGAACTTCGGCTCCGTCGGCGCCGGAAGCTCCTCGCACCTGACCATGGAACTGCTCAAAGCAACGGCCGGACTGTACATCGTGCACATTCCCTTCAACGGCTCCCCGCCCGCCTCCGCATCCCTTGCCGCAGGCGAGACGCAGATGATGTTCAGCGTGCCCACAGCCCTGACTCCCCTGATCCAGGGCGGCAAAGTCAGAGCCATTGCAGTCACCAGCCTGAAACGATATTCGCTGATGCCCGACATGCCCACCATTGCCGAAAGCGGCCTGCCCGGGTTTGAAGCCCTGGCTTGGAACGGCGTGCTGGTACCGTCCGGCACACCGCGCCCCATCATCGATCGCCTCAACCGCGAAATGAACACCGCCCTCAAGTCACCGGATGTGAGACAGAAGCTGGTCGACGCGGGGCTGGACCCGGTGGGGGGCACGCCCGAGGAATTTGCCCGCCTGATCCGCTCTGAGAGCGACAAATGGGCGCCCATCATCAAGCGCACCGGCGCAACCGTGGATTGAACTGAAGAATCTCGAAAAAGAAATCTTGAAACAGGGAAATGACCAAGCAAGCAGAGGTGAAGAAAGTCGTACTCGCCTACTCCGGCGGCCTGGACACCTCCGTCGTCCTGAAATGGCTTCAGGACCAGTAGAGATGCGAGGTGGTGACCTTCACGGCCGACATCGGCCAGTGGGAGGAACTGGAGCCGGTGAAGCCGGATTGAAGCGCTATTTTCCCGAATTTTCGATGAATACCCGTTGCCGAAGCAGATTCACTCAATTGATGACCTGAGCATTGTCGCCATCAACCGTGCACATGAACGGTTATTTGGTTACGGTCTAGAAGAAATTTCGCGCTGGATATCAGCGGTTTTTACGTCGTGGTTGATAACCGTGTTGCCTACTTCAATCCGCAGGTCACTGAAATGACCGGCTGGTGTCCCGAGGATGTGATTGGCCAAACGCCGGAAGAGTTTGTGGACGAACAGTCCGCGAAGGACTTGCTTCAGGGGCAGGAGCGGTTGTTATCGGGACAGTGCACAGTCACCATCAATGCATGCGCTCAACGCTGGAAGCCTGCGTCAAGATGGTGGAACTGCCGAAGACTTACCAACAACGACAACCGCCTACTAAATATCAATGGCGGCGCCATTAATCCATTCACCCATCTCTGTTCGCGGTTTGAGCACGGCAGATTGTGATTGGAATAGCTTGAGTCGCCTTGCCGTTCGGCTTCGTCGGACAACGCCATGCTCGGACATTAATTTAACAGTTGGAGTAGCATACCAATACAAGCTTGTCCTTTTCATCCATGGAGATCTTCATGGCAACCGAAAAACCCATCGCAAGCAGCCCCGCCACCGCTGGCAGCAATCTGATAAGTTGTTACATATTCAGGGGAAATACGCTTGCATGGGTAATCTTCGGTGCTGGTTTGCTGGCCACTGGTCTCGCCTGCCATCTGGTCAAGCAGAACATCGAAGAACATGCGCTGACGCAGTTCGGCTATTCCTGCGATCAGGTCACCCTCAAGATCCAAGAACGCCTCGGCGCCTACAAGGTGCTGCTACGCGCCGGAGCCGCTCTTTTTGCCGAGAATGGAATCGTTTCTCGCCAGTCTTGGAGAAGCTACGTCGAGATGGTGCAACCGGAGGCAGATCTTCTCAGTGTCCAGGGGATTGGGTTTGCAGAAGTCATTCCTCCGGATCAACTCGCCAGCCATGTTTCCCGGGTTCGCGGCGAAGGCTTTCCCGCGTACACCGTGTGGCCATCGGGCCATCGGGCCATCTACACATCCATCACCTACCTTGAACCTTTACGTGACCTCAACCTGCGCGCCTTTGGCTTCGACATGTTTTCCGAGCCCGTCAGAAGAGCAGCCATGACGCGGGCGCGCGACACCGGCGAAGCGGCGCTGTCGGGCAAAGTCAAGCTGGTGCAGGAAACGGGTGCGGATGTCCAGGCAGGGGCTCTCTTGTATGTACCCGTCTATCGTAACGGTTCTGCGACGAATACAGCCGAACAGAAGCAGGCGGCCCTGATCGGGTGGGTCTACAGCCCCTACCGCATCAATAATCTCATGCGTGGCATTCTCGCCAATCCGACGAGCCAAGAAGGCCAGGTTGTTAACTTGCGCATTTACGATGGCCCTCAGGTAGCTCCAGCCTCGTTGCTGTTTGATAGCTATTCCAGCGACGATGTTGAGCGGAATACGCCGCTCTATCTGCAAAGGAGGATCGACTTTGGCGGACGGCAGTGGCTGCTGGCGTTTAATCCCACCCCTTCCGCATACGTGGTCAGCTACGCGAGTGTATGGACAACGCTGATTGGCGGTCTTGCGCTCAGCAGCACCCTCTTCGCCTTGATACTGTCGGCACTTAAAACGAGAATCAAGGCCCAGCAGCTAGAAACTAGCAATGAAGAGCTGCTCATTGCCAACGAAGAGAAAGACAAAAGGGCCGTAGAGCTGCTCATTGCCAACGAAGAGAAAGCCCGGAGGATCGATGAATTAGCCGTTGTCAAAGAAAGGTTTGAGACCGCCAACAAGGAATTGGAAGCTTTTACCTATTCGGTGTCCCACGACCTGCGTGCCCCGCTGCGCGCCATCGACGGCTTCTCGCGCAAGGTCATCACCAACTACGCCGACAAGCTCGATGACGAGGGGCGCCGCCAACTCCAGGTGGTGCGCGACGAAGCTCAGCGTATGGGGCAATTGATCGACGATCTACTCTCCTTTTCGCGCATGGGCCGCCGAGAAATTGCCTTGAAGCCACTGGACATGGACGCTCTGGTCCGCGGCGTCGCAGACGAGTTGCGCATCACGGAGCCGGAACGCCTCATCGAATTCGCCTTCGCACCCTTACCGCCAGCACCGGGCGATTTCGCCATGCTCCGGCAGGTCTGGGCCAACTTGCTTGGTAATGCCGTCAAATTTACGCGTCAACGTGCTGTGGCGCACATCGAGGTTGGCGGCCGCACTGAAGGTGGGGAAGCCATCTACTGGGTCAAGGACAACGGTGCCGGCTTTGATATGCGCTATTCCGACAAGCTGTTTGGCGTATTCCAGCGCCTGCACCGTCAGGACGAATTCGAGGGCACTGGCGTCGGTCTGGCCGTAGCCCAGCGTATTCTGCGCCGACATAACGGTCGCATCAGCGGCGAGGGAAAACCCGATGCAGGCGCCGTGTTTACTTTCTCTTTGCCATTGACGCAGGACCATCCTTCAGGAGGGCAAGCATCATGACTACAACCAACCTTGAACTAAAGATACTGCTTGTAGAAGACAATCCGGCCGACGCCGAACTGACTTTGGATGCTCTGCAAGACGCCGGCATTGTCAATCAGGTACAGTGGGTCAAAGACGGTGCTGAGGCCCTTGATGTCCTGTTTGGGCACGGTGCCAAAGCGGCGGCGGAAGGAACGGATCTGAGACTCATAATGCTCGACCTGCGGCTCCCCCGTGTGGACGGACTTGAGGTCTTGCGCGCGATCCGCGCCGACGTGCGCACGAAGCGACTGCCGGTCGCGGTGCTGACTTCGTCTCGCGAGGAGAGCGACGTGGTGCGCGCCTACGACCTGGGCGCCAATAGCTACATCGTGAAGCCTGTCGATTCCGAGGCCTTCATGAAAGTGGTTAAGGAACTGGGCCTGTACTGGATGCTGCTCAACAAGTTGCCGGGCCAGACAATATGACTTCTCCAGGCGCGGTGCCCCTTGGTCCGATCAACCTGATCGTGGTCGAGGATTCGGCCACTGACGTCGAACTGGAGGTCGATGCTCTACGCGAGGCCGGTCTGACGGTGGATGTCCGGCCGGTAGACACCGAGATCGCCTTACGCGCTGCCCTCGACGAGCGCCTGCCAGACGCCATTCTGGCCGACTGGACCCTGCCCGACTTCTCCGGTCGCATGGCGCTCGACATCGCCCGCGAACGCTGCCCCGAGGTGCCCTTCCTTTTCGTCTCCGGAACCATCTCGGAAGCCGCCGCCTTCGAGGGCATGCGCCGTGGGGCAGTTGATTACGTTTACAAGGATCAACTGCAACAGCTTGGCCGCGTTCTGAAC
>CANHZX010000038.1 GCA_947465215.1 Betaproteobacteria bacterium
AAGCAGCGGCGCAGGAAGGCGTCGGGCAGTTCCTTTTCATTGTTGCTGGTAATGATCACAAGCGGGCGGTGTTTGGCCTTGATCAGTTGCTGGGTCTCGTAGACATAGAACTCCATGCGGTCGAGTTCGCGCAGCAGGTCGTTCGGGAATTCGATGTCGGCCTTGTCCACCTCATCGATCAGCAGCACGGTGGGCTCATCAGCGGCAAACGCTTTCCACAACATGCCCTGCACGATGTAGTTGCCGATGTCCTTGACCCGCGGGTCGCCGAGCTGCGAATCGCGCAGCCGCGACACCGCGTCGTATTCATAAAGGCCGTTCTGCGCCTTGGTCGTTGATTTGACGTGCCACTCATACAGCGGCCGCTTCAGCGCCTTCGCCACTTCCAGCGCGAGCATGGTCTTGCCGGTGCCGGGTTCGCCCTTGATCAGCAGCGGACGCCCCAGCGCCAGCGCCGCATTGACCGCCATCATCAGGTCGTCGGTGGCGACGTAGTTTTCGGTACCGGTAAAACGAGACATTATTTTTCCTTTAAAAACATATACCTATAAATCATGCCGTGCGCTGCAAATCGGTGCGGCGGTCGATGTCGAGCAGCACACCGGGATCATCACCTTCCACCAGCTTCACCATCGCCTGATTGCGCTGGACAATGGCTCGCGCACCACTGTCGCCAGTGAGAAACTGCAGCTCGCGCAGGAATTTGCGGCCGAAAGCCACAGGATGGCCGCGGTCGCCCTGATAGGACGGCGCCACGATATCGGCGCCCGCCATCAGCACCTGCGCGACACGCGCAATGGTTTCAGGGCGGATGCGAGGCATGTCGGCCAGCGCCACAATCCAGCCAGCGGCATCACGCGACTGCGCGACCCCGTGCGCGAGACTGACACCCATGCCTTTTGCCGCATCGGGACACACCGTCACGCGACAGCCCTCCTGCTCCAGCATTTCAGCCAGCGGAAAGTCCCCGGGCCGGATGACCGCCGTGACATCGAGGCCAGCGCTGATCAGGTTGCGCGCGGCATGGGCAGCAATCGCCACGCCGTCGTCCAGCGGGTGCAGAAGCTTGCCGCCGCCAAAGCGCGAACCCGCGCCGGCAGCCAGCAGTATCACCATGGGAAGTTTTTCAGACGCAGCCATGGCCGTGATTATAATGGGCAGCCCCCGGCAACCGCGTGAAAAGTCCACGTTGGGATCGCCGGATATATCCAATAAAACAGAGGCCTGCCCCTGCCATGCCCAAGCTCTGCGCCAACCTGACCATGCTGTTTAACGAAGTGCCGTTCATGGACCGCTTCGCCGCCGCCGCCAAAGCCGGCTTCAAGGGTGTTGAATACCTGTTCCCCTACGAATACGACAAGCAGGCGCTGGCCGATGCCCTGAAAAAGCACAATCTGGTACAGGTGCTACACAACCTGCCGGCCGGCAACTGGGCCGCGGGCGAACGCGGCATTGGCTGCCACTCACATCGGGTCGCCGAATTTAAGGAAGGCGTGGGCAGTGCCATCGAATACGCCACCGCGCTGGGTTGCAAACAGGTTAATTGCCTCGCCGGCATCCGCCCGCCGCATGTCGAGCCCCTGGAAGCACGCGAAACCTTCATCCGCAACCTGCAATACGCCGCACCTAAATTCAAGGACGCCGGTATCAAGCTACTGATCGAACCGATCAACACCCGCGATATCCCCGGCTTCTTCCTCAATTACACCGCTCAGGCCGCCGACATCATCAAGGCTGTCGGATCCGACAACCTGTTCATCCAGTACGACATCTATCACGCGCAGATCATGGAAGGTGACCTCTCCCGCACGATCGAAGCCAACCTCTCGCTGATTCCGCACATGCAACTCGCCGACAACCCCGGCCGCCACGAACCCGGCACCGGCGAAATCAACTACCCCTGGCTGTTCAACCACATCGACAAGATCGGCTACACCGGCTGGATCGGCTGCGAATACAAACCCGCCGGCAATACCGAAGCCGGGCTCGGCTGGATCAAACCGTATCTGTAAGCATCCCTATAACAATCCCATCCATCGCATTACCGTGAGGAGAATCAAATGAGCAACATCGGCTTCGTCGGACTCGGCATCATGGGCAAACCCATGGCCCTCAACCTGATCAAGGGCGGCCACACGCTATACCTCAATTCACGCAGCGGCGTGCCCAAGGAACTCACCGACGCCGGCGGCACCGCCTGCGCCAGCCCGAAAGAAGTCGCGCAAAAAGCCGACATCATCATCACCATGGTGCCGGACACCCCGGACGTGGAAAAAGTGCTGTTCGGCGCCAACGGCATCGCCGAAGGCCTCAGCAAAGGCAAAACGGTGGTCGACATGAGCTCGATCTCGCCCATCGAAACCAAATGCCTCGCCAAACGCATCAACGACCTCGGCTGCGACTACGTCGACGCCCCGGTCTCCGGCGGTGAGGTTGGCGCAAAAAACGCGGCGCTCACCATCATGGTCGGCGCGCCGCAAGCCGCCTTCGATCGCGTCAAACCGATCTTCGAACTGATGGGCAAGAACATCACCCTCGTCGGCGGCAACGGCGACGGCCAGACCTGCAAAGTGTGCAACCAGATCATCGTCGCGCTGAACATCGAAGCAGTCAGCGAAGCCCTGGTCTTCGCCTCCAAGGCCGGCGCCGATCCCGCCAAAGTCCGTCAGGCCCTGATGGGCGGCTTCGCCGCCTCACGCATCCTCGAAGTCCATGGCGAACGCATGATCAAACGCACCTTCGATCCGGGATTCCGCATTGAACTGCATCAGAAAGATCTGAACCTCGCGCTACAGGGCGCAAAAGCAATGGGCCTATCGCTGCCGAATACGGCGACGACTCAGGAACTGTTCAATTCATGCTCGGCCAACGGCGGCGCGAAGTCGGATCACTCGGCAATGGTTAAGGCGTTGGAGCGGATGGCGAATCATGAAGTAGCGAAGTAACATTCAATCGTAAAAGCCCCATGCAAAAGTTCGTAAACAACCCTGCCTCCCATCTACTACAACTCGGCCTGCTGCTACTGACACTTAGCATCCCCGCCCGCGCTGAAGTCGATTTCGGCGGCGTCAGCACCTTCACCTCCAGCGCCGACAACTCGCCGATTCCCAAAGGCCTGATCGTCGGCGGTGCGCTGGTGACTTACAACGCTCGGTATCAGGCGCAGGACAGCACCACGCTGGCCTTCCCGGGATTCATCTACTTCGGCGAACAGCTGTTTTTCCAGGGGGACCGCACGCGTTATTACTTTGGCAAAAGCGAAAACTTTGCGCCCTTTCTTTACGGCCGTTTCCGCCCCGGCAATCTGGATCCCGGTGATGAACCGGCTTTTGCCGGCATGAACAAACGCAAATGGGAACTTGAAGGCGGCATCGGCGCCAGCCTACGTCTGCCAGGTACCTTGATCACCACCCGCGTATCAGGCGACATGACCGGCACCAGCAAGGGACAGGAGGCGATGCTCTGGGCGGACTTCCCGATCATCCGCGGCCCGCTGATGTTGATGCCGGGCGCCGGTGTGATGTGGCGCAGCAGCAACCTCGCCAACTATTATTTCGGCGGTGTGTCGGCCGCCGAAGCAACGGTGACGCGCCCGCAATACGATACCGGCAGCACGCTGTCGCCGATGGCCAGCCTGGTGACCAGCTATCGCTTCAGCAAGCAGTGGCTGGCCACCGCCATTCTCACCGTCGAGCATTACGACAAAAACATTGCAACGGGGCCATTGGTCCAGCACAGCAACGAAGTGACTTTCGTTGGCGGTGTCGGGTACACGTGGAAGTAACGCCCTTGAACAGCCCCGGCCACCATGTAGCACAGCCGATCAATTAAGCAAAAACTCAGGAACCCTCGCCCCACACAAACACCACCTTCCGGTGTTTTCCGGAAACAATCTCAACCACCTGGCGTTTGACCACCCCCTCGTTATCGGCCTCGATCTGATACTTCCCCGCCGGCATCGTGGCCAGCAGGTACGGCCCTTCGGACACTGCTTCCAGCACAACCTTTCCTGCGCGATCGCGCACCGTGACTTTCACGCTCGCCAAATAAACATCGTTCGGCGATGCCTTCTGCGCAAACAACAGTTCCAGCGGATATTTTGCCGCTGCTTGCTTGAACGCCGCCGCGGACTGCTCGCCTACACCGCCACTCACGTAACGGACGTTTCCCTGCGTCTCTTCCGCCGGCAACACCATGCTGTCAGCACCGAACGTCAGCGTTGCAAACCCCATGGCGACGACCGCTACCGTGCCCGCCAGGGTTCTCGCCGCCCGACTCATTGCAATTGGTTTCATGGTTTATATCCTCATGTTCAATTCCGACAGGCTATGGACATCGAACCCAGACTGACTGTGCGCTGTCACACATAAGAGAAGGGTACGACGAATCAGGACCGCCTGCTTTTGGTTACTTTCTCTTGGCGAAGCGAGAGCAAGTGAATGGACGCCTGTCCACACCCGGCAAATTTGCCGTTAATATCCTCCCCAAACCAACACCCGAAACGGGAGGAGACCCCATGAACAAGCCTCAAGCCGCACTAATAACCGCAGCCCTCTGCAGCTTTACCACCGTCAGCTCCGCCGCCACGCTCACCATCGACTGCGACGCCGGCCAGACCATCATGGCCGCACTGCCCAAAAGCAAACCCGGCGACACCCTGCTGGTCAGCGGCACCTGCAATGAACACGTCAACATCGCGCCGGAGTACGTGAACCTCACACTCGATGGCCAGAAAAAAGCCACGATCCGCCATCCCGGCGGTCAAGCGCTGTCGCCGCATGCGGTGTATGTCCGCGGCAAGGAAATCACCGTCAAGGGTTTCACCATCACCGGCGGACTCGACGGCCTGCATCTCTCCGGTCCCGCCTCAGCTGTTGCTGACGGAAATCTGGTCACTAACAACAAGGGCCGCGGCATCCATATCGATAAGGGCAGCATCATCCGACTGCTCAATAACACTGTTGAAAACAGCGGCGGCATCGGCATCGACATCACCGGCGCGTCCTATGCCTATATCGGCGTCTTCATCCCGCGAGTCCCGGCGCTGTCGCCGAACATCGTGCGTAACAACAGCGGCCCGGGCATCAACGTCGAGCGCACCTCAGGGGCATGGATCGTCGGCAACATCATCACCGGCAACAAGGAAAGCGGGGTCGCCGTACATCGCAACGCGCAGGCCGATGTGATCGCCAACACGATCAGCGGCAACGGCGGTGACGGCATCACCGCCAGCTTCGGCAGCGGCATCAACTTCGATAGCGAACCGCGCAAGGACGGCCCGAACAAGTCCGAGCAGCCCAATGCCGGCGCCGCCCTGCGCTGCTTCGGCGGCGGTTATGTCGATGGCCCGATGGGCAATATCAGCGGCAGCAAGGGTGGCAAAGTCATCGACAGCGGTTGTGTTGACCGGGTCTTGTCAAAATAAAGGCGGTCATTCAAGCAGTAACCCCGGGGCGGTTTTCCGCCTCGGCTTACAATCATTACCAATAAGCGTAGGATGGTTATCTCGACTCCCGTTGCCACATGTCAGTCGTTCCCAGGAGCAACACCATGAATTGGCAAACGTCCTACCAGAACAACACCCAACTAATTGAACTGACCTATTCCGGCTCGGTGACTCAGGTCGAACTGGCAAAGTCCGCCCAAGCCGCGCTGGATCTGGCGCAGCAGCACGGCACTTACAAGGTGATGACCGACTGTACTGCCATTCAGGCCGGCCACTCGCTGGCGGATCTGTATTTCCTCTCTGACTGGCTGATCACCATGAAAGCACACCGCCTCAAAGAAGCCGTGATCATGCCGACCGAAGCCGCCTCCAGTGAAATGGCGCGGTTCTGGGAAACCACTTGCATCAACCGCGGCCTGCGGGTACGCGTATTCGATCAACGCGAAGCCGCGGAACGCTGGTTGCTCGACAGCCCATCAATAAACTGAACAATACTTAATAAAAAATACTTAATAATTCCGGGGGAGTTCATGCTCAAACAACAGCTCGAACACGCCGGTGAGCGCGCCAATAACGCCGCCCATGCTTTCGGCAACCTGCTGGTCGACAGCTTCCACAACCTCGCACTGTTCGCCATCGGCGGCACCATCGTCTGGTCGGCAGTACACGCCTTTGCGGTCATGATGGAAAAAGGAGCCGCTTCCATCGACGATATCCTGCTGCTGTTCATCTACCTCGAACTCGGCGCAATGGTCGGCATCTATTTCAAGACCAACCACATGCCGGTGCGCTTCCTGATCTATGTCGCGATGACTGCACTGACGCGGATGATGATTTCCGACATCCAGGCCCACCATAATCCGGAGATGAAAATTCTCTATATTCCCGGCGCGATTCTGGTTCTGGCTCTGGCGACACTGGTCGTTCGTTACGGCTCGGCGCGTTATCCGTCGGCCAAATCAGACAGCCACCCCTGACTGACGCCTCGACATCAATCCAGCCCAGGACACCGGCAGCGTGGGTCACCCTGCTGCTGCTTCTCCTCTGTTGCCCGGGACCGGCCGCGGCCGATTTAACAGACGGCATTGCAGCGTACCAGCAGAAAAACTTCGCCCTTGCGTTACGCGAATTCCAGGACGCCGCAAAAAAAGACAACGTCCAGGCACTGAATTACCTCGGCATCATGTATGCGGAAGGCATCGGCACGGCGCGTGATGACGACGAAGCGGCTGCCATGTTTGGCAAGGCCGCAATGCTCGGCTTCCCAGAGGCGATGACCAATCTGGCCCGCATGCACGCGCTGGGCCGCGGTGTGCAGCAGGACAATAAGGTTGCCCTCGACACTTATCGCGCCGCTGCGCGCACCGGTTTTGAACCGGCCATCCAGCGCATGATCGAAATCTACGAACAGGGCGGATTGGGCGAAGCGCCCAATGCGACACTCGCGAAGACTTGGCGGGAGCAGTCCTTGGAATACCGGCAACCGGCCAACCCGACAGCGTCCGCACCCCTTTTACCGAGCGCCCAGAAGACAAAGATTCGCGCCCCACGCCCCCTGCCGCTGCCCACAGATATGGCACCGGTGGAAACAATACCGGCAGAGCCGGTGGCCGTCGCACCCGATGACAAGACCGCTGTTGTTGCAACACCGCAACTGGCCCCGCCGCCGCAAAACACCATCGAAGCCATCGCCGTAACTGTGGAGATCGACCGTGTGCTGGTTCGGATACACAACGCGAAGCCGCTGACCGCAGTACCTGCCGAATTTGTGGTGGCGACGCCTCCCCGGATCGTTTTCGACTTTCCACATACCGTAACCAGCCTCGGTCGCCACCATGACGTCGGCGAAGGCGATTTGCATTCTATCGACGTGATCGAGGGCGAAAGTCGCACGCGCCTGATCCTGATCCTGCGCAACCAGATGCGGCATGAAATAACGCTGGATCGGAACGAACTGCTGATCACGCTGACCCCGGCCACCCGCAGCGGAAATTGACCGGGCCCGGCGCTGGTCACCAATATCGCCGACATCGGCATCCTTGCTGCGGTTAAGATCACCCCATGACAACCCGATCCCGATTTGCACTTGCGGCGGCATGGATTGTGCTGTCGGCTGTAGCCACCGCCGCGACGCCGCCCGCCGATCCCAAACAGGACGAAAAACGCGCTGCCGATCTGCGCCTGCGTGCCGACAAGGGCGACGGCGATGCCGCCCTGCAGATCGGTTACCTTCTCGCACTCGGGCGGATCCCGGCACCGCGCTACGGCACGCCGATTACCTGGTTCAAAAAAGGCTGTACTGCACGCAGCCTCGCCGCTTGCCACAACGCCGGTGTTTCGTATGAAAGCGGCAAAAACGGCGCCAACCAAGATTATTCGGAAGCCGCCGCCTATTTTCTGGAAGCAGCAGATCGCGCCTTCCTGCCGTCGATGTACAACCTCGCCGCACTTGCGGCGGATTCAAAGATTACCTCACTGGATAACCGTGAAGGCCTGAAGTGGATGCTGGTGGCCCAGAAATCCGCGGTGCAGTGCCCGGAAAATCCGAGCTGCAAAATCGTCACCGAGGATCAGAAAGGCTACCGTGCCCGCCTTGAAGGCCGGCTGACATCGAAAGAGCGGCGCGAGGCCTATCAACTCGCCCAGGACTGGCAGCCACGCAACTGAAATAACTATCCAGCACTGAGAGATTCACGGCCGGTGGATTTAGGTGTGATAATTTGCGCTGCACATCACCACCCCCTGAGGTTCGAATGGCCAGTTCTCAGCCGGGCATACTCGCCCCCGTTCCGCCGCTCGCACGTTACGTCACCTACAAGATGCTGCCTGGTGCCGATCCACGCACGAGCCTGCGCGCACTGCGCGATGCCGCTGACGGCAGTCACACCGTCGTCGGTTTCGGCCTGTCGCTGGTGTCTACGCTTGAAATCCATATCGACGAACTCCGCGTGTTTCCGGAATTCAGCGGTTTCGGTCTCGACATTCCGTCAACACCGGCGGCCCTGTGGCTTTGGCTACGCGGCAAGGACTGCGGTGAAATTTACAACCGTCACCGTGTGCTCGATGCCGCACTGAGCGGCGCGTTCCGCCAGGACCAGGTGCTCGACGCCTTCATCCACGGCAGTGGCCGTGACCTTACCGGTTATGAAGACGGCACCGAAAACCCCAAGGGCAAATCGGCGGTTTCCGCCGCCATCAGTCAACGTAAAGGTATCGCCGGCTCCAGCTTCGTCGCCGTGCAGCAGTGGCTGCATGACATGCCGCGTTACGAAGCAATGCCGACCAAGGAACAGGATCACTGCATCGGCCGCCGCCGTTCAGACAACAAGGAACTCGATGACGCGCCGGAATCCGCTCATGTCAAACGCACCGCACAGGAGAGTTTTGATCCGGAAGCCTTTGTCGTGCGCCGCTCGATGCCTTGGATCGAGGGCAAGGACTGCGGCCTGCTGTTCACCGCCTTCGGCGCTAGTTTTGATGCCTTCGAAGCACAGTTCCGCCGCATGCTCGGCGTCGAGGACGGCATTGCGGATGCACTGTTCAAATTCACCCGGCCGCTGACGGGAGCCTATTTCTGGTGCCCGCCGGTCAAGGGCAAAAAACTCGACCTGTCCGCGCTGCGGATTTAATTCTTCGGGAAATTCGCGGCTTCGCGCGCAGCACCGGTCAGTTGAAGGATATGCAGTCCAAGACCGTGACGGTCGACGATGTAGATATAGCCGCGATCATCTACCTCGACATTGTTGGTGGTCACCGTGCGCCCGCCGCTATCCGGCACAAAGTATGCGATTTCCTTCGGCTTGTACGGATCACGGATATCCAGTGCGCGCACGCCAGCGTTGAAATGAGCGATGAACAGCATGCGCCGGTAATAGATCGGCGTGAAATTCTCATGAGATGAATGTGCGCCGATACGGCCGGGACGGCTGCAGTAATCACCGTTTTTTGGATCCAGCGCCCAGGTTGAAGCCACCTTCAGCCTTGCCTCATCACTGACGTCGATGAACCACACCTTCTGCTGCGCGCCACCGCACCCGTCGGATAATGCTTCGTTGGTGACGGCGACAAAATCCTTTTTCATTTGACGACCGTCCGGCGCAGTCACCTCCATGTCTGTCAGCGGAAAAGTCGTGTGCGCGCCGTAGTCGGCATCGAGATCAAACCGACCGGTTTGTGGCTGGAGCAGGTTGGCGCGCGTCGGTGCCTTGGGACCTTTCAGCAACCGCTCGCGATCAACGATCTGCAGAATGCCGGAGGTCGATGTGCCGTGACCGAAATAGACGCGGTTGCCTGACGGCCCCGTGGAAATCGGCCCGTGCAGTCCGGTCGGAACGCTGCTTGATGCGCCGGGCTCCTGCCCCGGCAATCCGTAATCGCGGATGTGCTGCGGCTTCGCCGGATCCGACAGATCAAAGATCTGGGTCATGCGCCAGGTACGCCAACCAGGCACACCGGAGACCAGGTAGGCAATGCCGGTATCGCATTCCCACCAGTTCTTGTGCGTGCCGCGCAAGCCATCAGCCACCACTGATACGCGTCGCGGCGGCCCCGGCAAGGTCACATCCCAGACCTCGTGTGCGGTATGGCCCAGCGTGCGTAGCAAATAGCTGCGGCCAGTCGCCGCTCTCGGCAAGCCGCTACAAACGCGCACCATCTGTGCTTCGCCGCCCGGCCCACCGGGAATATGGTGCAGGAATTTCGGATCGGACGGATCGGTGACATCGATCAGTGAAGTGCCGTTGTCTTCACGAGCACCGGTCAGTGGATTGATCGCGCTGCCATGATGGTGACCGATATAGGCAATCCAGCGACCGTTCTGCTGATGGATCACCGGCTGGTAGGCACCACGGCCTTGCAAATCGTTGAAACCGGTCAGCGCCATGTCGCGCGATTCAGCGCCGCGAGGCTGCCCGGCCATCGCAAAACCTTGAACGGAAAACAGCAATGCGGCAATCGCCGCCAGCCAGGCGCGCATCAAGCGTCGGCGCATGCCGCCCTGAGTGTTTCCGGTAAGGGCACGGCTTTTTTCTGCTGCAGGTCGTACCACACCAGCGTCGCATACCCTTCGGCGCACAAGGCATCCGCCTCGATGTGATGGAGCATGTAATGCGTCTGCACGCTGGTGTTGCCGATGCGCCCGGCATGCAGCGAGCAGCGCAGCGTGGCGGGATAATCCAGCGGCCGGTGGTAATGACAACCGGCGTTGAGCAGCACGATCACCGGATGCGGCGGCACCGTCGGCAGCCCGAGGCCAGAAACCCAGCGCATGCGGGTTTCTTCCATGAAACGGAAAAAGCCGGTGTTGTTGACATGGCCTTCGGCGTCCATGTCGCCCCAGCGTACTGAGATCTCCGTGGTGAAGACCGGTACGCCGGGGGATGTGTCGTCACTGACGACGCGGATCATGCGACGGTAATCAGACTGCCGTTTCAGACAACATTGCGCTTGTGCAGATCGGCGATGTCGCCGTCGCGGTAGCCGAGTTCGCGCAGGATGTCGTCAGTGTGCTGACCGCACTCCGGCGTGACGCTGCGGATTTCATGCGGCGTACGTGACAGTCGCACCGGCTGATTGACCAGCGCGACATCGCCAACGCCGGGGATAGTTACCGGCACCGCCATATTGTTGTATTGCACCTGCGGATCAGCGAAGACTTCGTTCATCTTGTAGATCGGGCCGCCGGCAACACCACATTCCTCGAAACGTGCGGTCCAGTAGGCCTTGTCCTTCTGAATCATCAGCGCCTGCAATTCCTTGTTCAGCGCCGCACGGTTTTTCGAACGGGTCGGGCGATCCTTGTATTCGGGCTTTTCATTGAGGCCGTCAGCCCCCAGCGCCTTGCACAGGCGGGCAAACATTTCGTTGTCGCCGGCGGCGATGTTCATATAACCGTCGCTGGTCTGGAACACGCCGGTCGGGATCGAGGTCGGGTGATCATTGCCGGCCTGCTCAGGCACTTCATGGTCAACGGTCCAGCGCGCCGCCTGGAAATCGAGCAGTGCAATCATTGCATTGAGCAGCGACACTTCAACCCACTGGCCTTCGCCGGAGGCTTCACGCTCGAGCAGCGCAGTCATGATGCCCAGCGCGCAATACAGGCCTGAAGCCGAATCCGAAACCGCGCAGCCTGCGCGCATCGGACCGTGACCCGGCTCACCGGTGATCGCCATCAGTCCGCCCATACCCTGGGTGACCTGGTCGAAACCCGGACGTTTGGCGTAAGGGCCGGTCTGGCCGAAACCGGAAATGCTGGCGAGGATAATCTTCTTGTTGACCTTTTTCAGCGACTCGTAATCGATGCCGAGGCGGAACTTCACGTCGGGACGGTAGTTCTCGGCGACGACGTCGGATTTTTCAACGAGCTTCATGAAAATCTTCAGGCCGTCCGGATCCTTCAGGTTCAGCGTGAAGCCGCGTTTGTTACGGTGCAGGTTCTGGAAATCGGCGCCAGTGCGCTTGCCGCCCCAGCCGTCCGACAGGTTCAGCCCGGGCGGGGTTTCAATTTTGATGACGTCGGCACCCCAGTCACCCAGTTGGCGGACTGCGGTCGGGCCGGAGCGCACGCGCGTCAAGTCGATGACACGGAAGCGGGCCAGCGGGCCCTTGCGCTGAGTCGTTGCATTCATGGTCTGATCTCTCTAGAACGGATTTAAAAATGAAGGATTCGTGCGGATCATGCTGATTTTTTGCTGAATTTTTCGGCCTGACTTTTAAGCCCATTCGGGCGCCGCAGAGGGCGCCGACCGAACAACCCTAGTTTCGCACAAAATCGGCCGTCTTTCCCCGGCGAATCCACTGGCTGATATAGAATCTCACGATGTCTGCATCGGTGCATGCCATCCCTGTCGATTTCGAGCGCCAACGCGCGGTTTGCGCCGCCCTGCGCGCCTTCATGCCTGAACATGGCGTGCTGTTCGATCGCGAGGATGTCACGCCCTACGAGTGTGATGGTCTTTCCGCCTACCGCCAGGTGCCGATGGTGGTCGCCCTGCCGGAAAACGAAGAGCAGGTCTGCGCCATTTTAGAAACCTGTTACGCCCTGCGCGTACCGGTCACCGCACGCGGCGCCGGCACCGGTCTCTCCGGCGGCGCGCTGCCGCTGGGCAACGGGGTGCTGCTGTCGATGGCCAAGCTGATGAAAATCGTCACCCTTGATCCGCTCGCACGCACGGCGCGTGTGCAGCCGGGCGTGCGCAATCTGTCGATCTCCGAGGCGGCGGCGCCGCACGGGCTGTATTACGCACCCGATCCGTCGAGCCAGATCGCCTGCTCGATCGGCGGCAACGTCGCCGAAAATTCCGGGGGAGTGCACTGCCTGAAATACGGCCTGACGGTGCACAACATCCTCAAGCTGCGCGTCGCGACCATCGAAGGCGAAATCATCGAACTCGGCGGCGGCGGACTCGATTCCGCTGGTTACGACCTGCTGGCCTTGATGACCGGTTCAGAAGGACTGCTCGGCGTGGTCACCGAAATCACAGTCAAGCTGCTGCCGCGGCCGGAATGCGCGCAGGTGGTGCTCGCGGCCTTTGACGATGTCGGCACCGCAGGACAGGCGGTTGCCAATGTCATTGCCGCAGGCATCATCCCCGCCGGCATGGAAATGATGGACCAGCCGACGATTCTCGCAGTGGAACCTTTTGTCAATGCCGGCTACCCGACGGATGCCGCGGGCATCCTGCTCTGCGAATCCGATGGCACGCGAGAAGAAGTCGCCGATGAAATCAGGCGCATTGAACGCATCATGGAAGACAGCGGCGCGCACCTAGTGCGCGTATCCCGCGACGAAGCCGAGCGCCTGCGCTTCTGGGCCGGGCGCAAAGCCGCCTTCCCCGCCGTCGGTCGCCTGTCTCCGGACTATTACTGCATGGACGGCACCATTCCGCGCAAACGCCTCGCCGAAGTGCTGCGCGGCATCACGGTGATGGAAAAGAAATACGAACTGCGGTGCGCCAACGTATTCCACGCCGGCGACGGCAATCTGCATCCGCTGATTCTTTACGATGCCAATGACCCCCGCCAGTTGCAGAACGCCGAAGACTTTGGCGCTGAAATTCTGAAGCTCTGCATTGATGTCGGCGGCACCATCACCGGCGAACACGGCGTCGGTGTCGAAAAAATCGATTCGATGTGCGTGCAGTTCAACAGCGCCGAGCTCGAGGCCTTCCATGCGCTGAAGCACGCCTTCGACGAACACGCCCTGCTCAACCCCGGCAAGGCCGTGCCGACGCTGCACCGCTGCGCCGAATTCGGCCGCATGCATGTCCATTCCGGGGCCGAAAAATTCCCGGAATTGCCGCGCTTCTGACATGTCCGATCCGGCCACCCAGTTTGCGGATGCGATCCGCGCCGCCGCCGATGCCAAACGCCCGCTGAACATCTGCGGCGGCGGCAGCAAAACGTTTTATGGCAATCCGTCGATCGGCGAAACACTCGACGTCACCACTTACCGCGGTATTATCGAATATGAGCCGACCGAACTGGTAATCACTGCACGCGCCGGCACGCCGCTGGCGGATATCGAAGCGGCGATGCGCGAACAAGGACAAATGCTCGGTTTCGAACCGCCGCACTTCGGCGGCAACGCCACTCTCGGCGGCTGCATTGCGGCGGGTCTGTCGGGACCTCGCCGCCCTTATGCCGGCTCGGCGCGTGACTTCGTACTGGGACTGCGCCTGCTCGATGGCCGCGGCACCGATCTGCATTTCGGCGGCCAGGTGATGAAGAATGTCGCCGGTTACGATGTGTCGCGACTGATCACCGGTTCACTGGGTACGCTGGGCGTAATTCTTGAAGTGTCGCTGAAAGCCCTGCCGCTGCCGCCATCGGAAATGACGCTGTGCCGCGAACAGACCCAGTCTGAAGCCCTGGCCCTGATGAATGAATGGGCCGGCAAGCCGCTGCCGATTACTGCGACCTGTCATGTTGACGGCCGGCTGTATGTGCGGCTCGCCGGCGCAACCCCGGCCGTACATTCCGCCGCGGCAAAACTCGGCGGTGAAACGCTCGCCGACGGTGCAGCATTCTGGCGCGACCTGCGCGACCAGCGCCACGCATTTTTTTCCGGCGAATCACCGCTGTGGCGGCTGTCACTGTCTTCCATTGCACCCGAACTGCAGTTGTCCGGCGCGCAACTGATCGAATGGGGCGGCGCGTTGCGCTGGCTGCGTTCCGACAGCGATGCGATGGGCATCCGCAAAGCGGCACGCAGCGGCGACGGCCACGCCACTCGCTTCCGCGGCGGCGACCCGCGCAGCGGTGCCTTCCACCCCCTGCCTTCGCAGATGCTGAAACTGCATAAACGTGTCAAACAGGCGATGGACCCGGTGGGCATTTTCAATCCCGGCCGCCTGTACGCGGATTTCTGACCATCATGCAGACCACGCTCGCTGATTTCATCAAGGACACGCCCGAAGGCAAAGAAGCCGAGGCAATCCTGCGCAAATGCGTACACTGCGGCTTCTGCACGGCGACCTGCCCGACCTATCAGCTGCTCGGAGATGAACTCGACGGACCACGCGGCCGCATCTACCTGATGAAGCAAGTGCTCGAAGGCACGCCGGCCACCGCAAAAACCCAGCTGCACCTCGACCGTTGCCTGACCTGCCGTTCCTGCGAGACCACCTGCCCCTCCGGCGTGCAGTACAGCCGGTTGCTCGACATCGGCCGCGCGGTGGTGGCCAAACAGGTGCCGCGCAGCGGTTTCGCGCAGTTGCAGCGTCAGGGGCTGGCCACGGTGCTGCCGCGCCAGTCGCTGTTTAATCCGCTGCTGGCCGCTGGACGCATCGCTCGCAATATGCTGCCGAAGGTACTTGACGACATTGTCCCCGATACCCCGGTACGCGCCCGGCCCTGGCCGATCGGCGGCCATGAACGACGCATGTTGGTGCTTGAAGGCTGCGTGCAACCTGCGCTGTCGCCGGCAACCAATGCCGCCGCCGCGCGCGTACTCGACCGCCTCGGCATCTCGCTGATGCGCGCACCGAATGCCGGCTGCTGCGGCGCCGTGACTTTCCATCTCGATCAGCATGAACAGGCGCTCGCTTCGATACGGCGGAACATTGATGCCTGGTGGCCTTACGTTGAACAGGGCGTCGAAGCCATCCTATTCACCGCCAGCGGCTGCGGCACGATGATCACCGACTATGGCCACGCGCTGGCTGCAGACCCCGGTTATGCCGAACGCGCGAAACGTATCTCGGCGATGGCCTGTGACCTGAGCACTGTCATCGAGAAAGAAAAAGATATATTAAAACAATTACTTGCAAACAATCGCCTCAGTGAAACTATTGCCTTTCATCCGCCCTGCTCACTGCAGCACGGCCTGAAACTCAAAGGCCGCGTCGAAACACTACTGACGCAACTGGGATTCAAACTCGCACCGGTAGCCGATTCACATCTGTGCTGCGGCTCAGCCGGCACCTACTCGATCCTGCAGCCGGAAATTTCAACGCAGCTGAAGGCAAACAAAGTGCGCGCACTGACCGCGCATGCGCCGGCACAGATCCTCACCGCCAACATCGGCTGCCAGACACATCTGCAGTCCGCGACCAATGTTCAGGTCAGGCACTGGATTGAAGCCGTCGACGATCTTCTGTCGACGTAAACTCAGCCATCGCCCTCACCACATTAGGCCCCGCATCCCGGGGCTTAGTTTTTTGTACCTCGGCTCTTGTACTTTTCGTGACAAGGGCGTACCTTCCGAAGCCGGAAGCGGAGTTAGCCCTGCGCTGAATGCATTAAGGTACTTGTACTTTTGGTGTCAGGGGCGTACTCTCCGCTGCAATTCAACCTGCCGAGGAGTGCGCAATGGCTGCAGTCGCGACCGTCACCGCCTATGATCTTGCAGTCACTGCACCGGCAGCACGCCGAACCCGCTCAGCACCGCCACCCCGCCGCATCAACGGCGTTCCGGTCTATGAGCAGGAGTTCTGGACCAGCAAACAGCGTCAGGCCAATCCGCTGCATGAAGTGTCCTACCGCGGCTGCTTCAAGCCCCAGCTCCCCGCCTACTTCATTGATCGCCTGAGCAAACCCGGCGACTTCATTTATGACCCCTTCAGTGGCCGCGGCACCACTGCAGTCGAAGCCGCATTGATGGGCCGCAACGTCATCGCCAACGACATCAATCCGCTGTCGGCAATCCTGACGCTGCCGCGACTGGAAGCGCCGCTGATCGCCAACATCGATGTGCGTCTGCGTGCGATCAAGGTCAGCGCCAAACAGAAAAACGACATCGACCTGTCGATGTTCTACCACCCGGATACCGAACGTGAACTGCTGAACCTGCGTGCCTATCTCGCCGAACGGCGCGATAGCGGCAAGGAAGACGATGCCGACCGCTGGATCCGCATGGTCGCCACCAACCGCCTGACCGGGCATTCACCGGGATTCTTCTCGGCTTACACGCTGCCGCCGAATCAGGCCGTGTCGCCGGAGAGCCAGATCCGCATCAATGAAAAAACCGGCAAGGATCCGGAATACCGCGACGTTCGCGCGCTGATCCTGCGCAAATCCATGCAGCTGCAAAGCGACATCAATGCGGCAGCACGCTGGCGCCTGCAACAGGCCGCAGCGAAGGCGATGTTCCTAGAAGGCCCGGCCGGAGAAACCGCGGACATTCCCGACGGCAGCGTGCAGCTCACCGTGACCTCGCCGCCCTTCCTCAATGTCGTGCAGTACGCAAAGGACAACTGGCTGCGCTGCTGGTTCAACAGCCTGGACGCAGAGGAAATCGGTGCCGGCATCACCATGGCCACCAGCGTCAACGAATGGTCTGCAGTGATGCTGCAAGTGCTGTCCGAACTGCATCGCATCACCCGACCCAAAGGCTGGGTAGCCTTCGAAGTTGGTGAAGTGCAGCGCGGCTCGGTCAACCTTGACGAAGCCGTGGTGCCGCTGGGTCTTGAGGCCGGCTTCCGCTGCGAAGCCATCCTGATCAACACCCAGAAATTCACCAAAACATCGAATATCTGGGGCATCGGCAACAACGAACGTGGCACCAACAGCAACCGCATCGTGATACTGCAGAAACCGGCCTAGTGTCTGCATCGGGCATCCCGCGGAACAGACTGCACACGATCACCCTGCCGCTGTTGCTGGCGGCGCTGCTGGCCCTGCCGCTGTGCGCCTCGGCACTGGAAGGACAGGTCATTCATGTCGCTGACGGCGATACGCTGACCGTTCTCGATGACCAGCACCGTTCCCACAAAGTCCGCCTCGCCGGCATCGATGCGCCGGAACGCAGCCAACCCTTCGGACGGCGCGCGGCCGAAGCCCTGACCGCGCTCGCCAAAAATCGCCGAGTCATTGTCAGCGGCGGCAAAACCGACCGTTACCAGCGCCGCGTCGGGATCGTTCGCGTCGCCCCGGCGGAATGCGCAAGCTGCACACCCAGCGTGGATGTCGGGCTCTTGCTGATCAACACCGGTTTTGCCTGGCATTACCGTGCCTATGAGCGCGAGCAGAGCCGCAGCGACCGGGACCAATACCGCCAAGCAGAAGCCGGCGCCCGCGCGCGCCAGGACGGGCTGTGGGCGGATTCGATGCCGACGCCGCCCTGGGATTGGCGACGCGCACGGCGGGA
>CANHZX010000039.1 GCA_947465215.1 Betaproteobacteria bacterium
AAAAGTCTTTGGGGATTTCCTGCTCGGCCATGGCGCGCTCCCGGTGGGTGTGCAGCCATTATAGGGGCCGTCAGGCCGCTTCGATGCGGATCGTGTCGCCGTCTTTTGCGGTATTCAGGATCGAAGCATCACCGCGGATGCGTCCGAGCACGCTGCAGGGGCTGACCAACCGGCATTCATCGCCTTGTGATGCAGGAGTGCGTCCCCAGGGTAATGCCAACGCGCTGCCGTCGACCCAGAAACAAACGGTGCCGGGTTCAACGACCTGCTGCGCGCCGGCTTCCAGCGCGGCTTTTATCGGTAGCGTGAAATAGACTTCTTCGCCCCAGGTGTTGACGCTGGATTGAACAGGCAATGCCGCCAGCAGTTTGGCGACAGTCGGACCCGGGTTCAGATCGGCTATGACCGAACCCGCAGGCCAGACGATGCGGATGCCGGCCATGCCCCCCGCGGATTATTCGCCGAGCGGGGAATCGCCGCGGTGTGCGACGCGTACGCGCTGCACCAGCCGCGGTGCGGCCGGGGCCGGCTCGGACATGGAAGCCACTACCTGCTGCAGGCGTTGTTTCTCACCCAGCACCTTGGTGGTGTAGGTGTCGTTGTCATCACCCAGAGCACCGGCATACATCTGCAGTGCGATTCCGACATTGCCGGTACGCGTCAGGTATTCCTTGAGGATGCGCGTGCCGACACGGATGTTCGACTCGGGGTCAAACACCGCCTTTTCGCCGCCGAACTTGGCCAGCTTGTCGGTGTGAAACCTCGGGATGATCTGCATCAGGCCCTTGGCACCGACAACGCTCTCGGCGATCGGGTTGAAACGGGACTCGACCGCGATCACCGCCATGACCAGCAACGGGTCCAGACCGACCTTGGCGCCTTCGGTATGGGCGATGCGGACAAAGTCCAGGGTCAGGTCCTGGGCCACCTTGTAGCGCTTGGCAAGGTATTCGGCCAGAGCGACATGGCGGGCATCCTCCGGCTTGACCACGACCTCGTTGGGCTGCGGCAATACGCGGGCGGATATGGCGCTGGCTTCTGTTTGCACGACATCAAAGGCGGATTCCAGAAACTGGATGCCGTAACGTTCGTGCAATAACAGGATCAGGGCGGAGAAGCTGGCAAAGAAAACGGCCAGGGTGACAATCTTGCGGAGCCGGGGCAGCGGTTCTGCCACGCGGTCCAACGGGGATAGTTCTGAAATCGATTTTGCAAACACGCAAAACCTCCTTTCGGGTTTGCGCCAACGCATCGAGCGGGGCGCTGCATCTGGTGTTACCTCGCTACGGTAACGGGTGTCTCCTTAAGACAGCGTTCAGCCCATAACCACTACAGGTTGTGGGCTACTCAAAAAAACTGGCCAATTCTAGGTGTTCAAACCAGGGGCCGCAACCCAAATAGCGGGTTTTTTCCGGCTTTGTTTGACCGACTGGTCTGGAAAAGGACGCGGAGTTTACCGGTACCTGTTGCCGCAATGCAATAAAATTTATAAGTTACTGATTTTAGTAAATAACTTTGAATTTTATCACTCAGAAACCAGCCCTTTTCAACTAAAAGGCAGTGATTTGAGGCGCATTGCAGCGTGAAGTTCATTTCAGACCGGATTTTAATAAATAATTAATTTAAAACAATTACTTATAATTCTTCCTAAGGGTCTGACTGTGGCGAAATCTGGCGTGTCTCCCAGGCCCTGAGAGCCACCTCAAAGTTAGTGAGTGCTTCCCAGTATCGGTCATAAATGCAGGGGTCGCAGCCGCTTTGGCAGCACTGCCAGGGTTCGGGGGCCTCGGGTTTTTCCGGCTTCGGATCGAGGCTCATGGCTGGCGGATTTCGGGGGGCAAAGGTTGTTGCGGAAACCGGCGAACAAACTCGCGGACCAGTGCTTCGGCGTCGGCGCTGCGGCCGGCGCGCTGCCATTCCAGGATGCGCTGGATCCATTTGTCCGCGGGTTGATCGATCAGGTCCTGCCACAAAGGGGGAGCGGCCAAAGCCACGGTGGCGGCCGCTGGCGCTGAACGGGCCATGCGCCCGGCCGCGGAATCGGCGGCGGCCGGCGCCGGCGCTGCGCTCATCATCGGCCGGGCCATTTCGGCCATGGCCGCGACTTCCAGGCGGGGTTCCGGCGACGACTCGGGCGGCACTGCGTTGCCGGCCAAAATCTTCTGCTCGACCTGGGGAGCCACCAGCGGCGCAGGGGGAGCGATGTCGGCGGCGGGCGACTGCGCGCGGGATTGCGGCGCCCGGGACGGCGATGCGGGCGTCAGGGCTTCGGCAGGTAGGGCCTGAGGCTCGGCCGGGCGCTCAGGTGCCACCGCACGGGGCGACACCGGCTCAACGGCGGTCTCCAGCTGATCTGTGCCCTCCTCACGCATCATCAGCACCAGTGTCGCCGACAGGACCAGCACGGCAGCCAGCGACACCGGCACCCGCCAGGCTCGGAGCCGTGACAACGGTCGCGGTCCGGCGCCCGCCTCACGACGGGCGGCAGCGCGGATCGCGGCATCAAGGCGTACCGGGGGCGCTTCGTTCGCGGCTTCGCGATAACGCTTGGCCAGCAATTCGTCGTGTTCCCTATCGTTTCCGGAATTCAGCGCCATGACTGCATGCCCTCCCGCAGTTTGGCCAGCGCATAACGCAGGCGGCTTTTTGCGGTCTCACGCGATACGCCGGTGGCGTCGGCGATTTCCTCGAGGCTCAATCCGCCCTCCTGCTGCATTACAAATGCTTCGCGCTGTTCCACCGGCAGTTTGCCGAGCAGGGCCAGCAATTGCGCCCCCTGCGCACGCGCCTCCAAAGTGATTTCCGGCTGCGCGCCGGATGGCGCCACCGGTTCATCCACCGGCGAAGCGTTTTCATCATCCAGCGACAGAACCAAGGCGTCGCGGCGGCGGAAATGATCCATCAACCGGTTGTGGGCAATTCGATAGAGATAGGTGGAAAACTTCGCCTGCACCGCATAGGAAGCACGGGCGCGAACCAAATTCATCCAGACATCCTGGAACAGTTCTTCCGCCAGCGCGGCATTGCGGCACTGGCGCAGCAGATAGCGGTAAACGCCGCCACGATGGCGTTCGTAGAGACGGTCAAATGCGCCGGCGTCGCCATCGCGATAAGCAAGCATGAGCGATTCGTCGCTGGCGTCGGCTTCTTGGGGCATCACGGGACGCCAGTATGCAGAAGCCCCGGATGACCGGCAACCCGCCGGGGGCCGTTTATTCGACAGTCCGCCCGCAGAAACAGACTGAATGACAGAAAGGGTATTCATGCAAAGACTGTAAACGTGGTGTGGCGCCGTACGGGGTTAATCGGGCGCGTGATAAATTCAGGCCATGGATGACATCGTTCTCCGCGGAATGGCGAAGTGGCCCAATGTACCGTCAGTCTTCGGCTGGCTGTCACTGGACCGTCGCGGCCACTGGCTGCTCAAGGGCGACCGTGTCACCAACCCCGGCATCGCCGAATTTTTCGGCCGCAATTACAGCCGCGATGAACAGGGGCGCTGGTTTCTGCAGAATGGCCCGCAGCGGGTATTTGTCTCTCTCGATTACACCCCTTATATCTACCGGGTGATTTCAAACCCGGGGACTGCGCTCCAGGTCACCACACAAAGCGGCAATTCCACTGTCGATATTCGCGGTGTCTATATGGATGACTCGGGACAGATGCTGCTGGATACCGCGCTGGGCATCGGCCTTGTGCATGACAGCGATCTGGAAATGCTGGTCCCGCGTTTTAGCCTGAACGGAAAAACCCCTGATGAAAGCGCGCTCGCCGCGGCACTGGATGCCCTGCAGGACGGCCTCGACCCCGGACTGCAACTGGATGCCGGTGCATCGCTGATTGCGGTGCGGCCGGTGTGCGCCGCCGATGTGCCGGCGACATTCGGATTTGTTGCGCGTCCGGTGCAACCCGCCGGCGAAGCGGAGTGTTACTGATCTCCTTACAATGAGGGTCCGCCCTGCCGGCAAATCCTTGCGATTCAACCGATTCAAACATTTTCCATATGAATCATGAAACCACTGACTGATTTCCGCACCGATACGGTGACCCGCCCGACCGCAGAGATGCTTGCCGCGATGCAGGCCGCGACGCAGGGCGATGATTCACGCGACGGGGATCCGACGGTAATCAAACTCGAAGCGCTGGCCGCGGCGCGCACCGGCAAGGAAGCCGGCCTCTATATGCCCAGCGGCACGATGACCAATCTCGTTGCGGTGCTCGCGCACACCTCGCGCGCCGGCGAAGTCCTGCTCGAACGCGGCGCGCACATGCTCAATACCGAACTCGGCGGACTCGCCGCAGTAGCCGGCGTGTTTTACAAGGCGATACCCGGCAGCCGCGGCGCGATGGATGAAGCGGCCTTGCGCGAAGCGGTGCGACCGATGACCCGCAATAACTTCGGCACCGCATTGATCTGCATGGAAAACACGCACAACGGTGCGGGCGGCGCGGTGCTGCCGCTGGCGCATATGCAGATGGTGTACGAACTGGCGCGCCGTCACGGCATTCCGGTGCATACCGATGGCGCACGACTGTTCAATGCCGCGGTTGCGCTCGGCGTGAGCGCCGCCGAAATCGCCCGTCACACCGATTCGGTGAGTTTCTGTGTGTCAAAAGGACTATCAGCGCCGATCGGCTCGGTACTCTGCGGCAGCCGCGATTTCATCGAACGCGCGCGGCCTTTCCGGCGTATGGTTGGCGGCAATATGCGTCAGGCGGGATCGATTGCAGCCGCCGGCATCGTCGCGCTGGAAACCATGGTCGACAGGCTGAAGGATGATCACGCCACGGCGCGACGCCTCGCCGCCGGTCTGCATGGCGTGAACGCCACGCTGGTCAATCAGGCGGAAGTGGAAACCAATATCGTCAGGGTCAGCGTGCGCGCCAGCGGGCGCAATGCGACGCAGTGGGCGGAAGAGTTTGCGCAACGTGGTATTGCCGTGAGTCCTGCGGATTCAGCTTCGTTGCGTTTTGTCACTCACCGCCATATCAGCAATAACGATGTCGACGCGGCAGTCAGCGCCTGCACGGAGATCTGGCGCAAGCGTTAGCATGTGCTGGTAAAAACGCGCTGTAACCTACTTCAGCGCTTCACTGGTGACGTCGCCCAGCAGTTTCTCGACGACCCGCAGCGCGCGGATGGATTGCCCGGAGCCCTGTGCCGCGGGCAATCGGTAAGACAGGTAGACCGTGCCCGGCGTCTGCGGCAAGGTATAGACCGCGATCGAATACGGACAAAAAACAATGTTGCGCGGATCCGCTTCCATGGTGTCGCGCGACAGCGCTGCACTGCAGAACTCGAGCACTTCAGCCTGGTTGTAAATCCGGCGGTCGCGTCCGAGATCGCGGCCGGTGCGATCGAGCATCTCACCGACTTTGGCTGTGTAGTTCACCACCAGTCCGCGGTTTTCCAGCGCCATGACCACGCGATCCCTGACATCGGTGAACTCACCTTTTGTGGATCGCAACTGCACGCCGGGTGCAACCGCTTCGGCAATCCCGGCGAACATCAACAAGCCCGCACACACCATCAAGGTCAGCAGTTTCATCGGCACCCTCATCGATTGGTGGTCAGATTTGAGTGTAAACGCCAGCCGACCTGGACGGGATATCCCGCCGCGCAGACCGCGGCCAGGGTCGATTCCGGGGGGCGCAAGGCCCGGTTTGGAGCACGCGGAAAAAAATTTTATTGATATAACCCGTTGTTTTTTATAAAAACTTTTACAGGTCTTGAGCACAAAAGCACTGCCCGCGCCTTGCCCCGGGGGGGCGGATTGGGTATCTTTACTGCCCTGCTGTTCGCGGTTGCGACCCGCTCTCCGCGACGGACACCGGCCTTCTCCCGAGACCGGTTCCGCCGCAAAGCGCAGATGTCAGGTCAAGTCCTAGGGTTTGCTTCCCATCGGAAATGGCCAGGCGCCTGGAATCGCAATCGGACGTGGCGCGATCGGCGCCGGTATCGCAGTATTGATTACCGGTTTCGTCTTCACCGCCCGCTTAGTTGCAGCAGGTTTCTTCTTGACTGCTTTTTTCTTAGCCGGCTTTCGAGCCGGCTTTTTTTTCGCCGGTTTCTTCACCGCTTTTTTCTTGCCTGCCTTGCGGCTTGCGCTTTTCGCCGCAGCCTTACCAGCTGCTTTTTTGCTGACGATTTTTTTCTTCGCGGCCGTCTTCTTCGGCGCCGCTTTCTTTTTCGCCGTCTTTTTCTTTGCTGCCTTCTTCTTGGCTTTTGCCATGGGAACCTCCATCAAGGTCTAGATACGGCGGCGAGCTCTGCAGCAGAGACCGCCCTGCGCTGCTTTTCTAGTGCAACACGGACCCGGCCTGATAGGCCAGGTTCTGATACAGCATGTCGGGATCAATCCTCACCCCGCCGCTCCAGGTCAGCAGATTGGACACCGGGTCAAATGCAACACGACGGAACAGCGAGGCGTCGGAGAGCACGGCCAGCGCGGTTTCCTCCACCAGGTCGCCGAGATAGACATGCCCCTCAAGACCATCGTCAAAACGCAGCCAGAGCGTGCAGTTGTCCTCCGCGCGCAGTTCGGTAACCGTGTGCAGATGGGGCCTGCGACTGCGGTAACGCCGGAACTTCAGACTGAGTGCCAAGGGATAGACCCTCCATCGTGGTGTTGATCAAAACCCGAAAAAAAACCGGCGGTCACACCCCGCGGCTTACGCCGCAGGGCGATAAACCGCCGGCTGCCTTGCTGGGTCAGCACACCATCCCGCCTGTCGGGGGGATGCACGCGTTCCATTGCATGTTTCGTGTTGATCTCCGTCTTGTGTCGGGATTTCCCGGGATCACTCCCAGGACAACGCGCCCCCGGTCTGATACTCGATGACACGGGTTTCAAAGAAATTGCGTTCCTTTTTCAGGTCAATCATTTCCGACATCCACGGGAAAGGATTGCTGACACCTTCGAACAGGATTTCGAGGCCGATCTGCTGCGCGCGTCGGTTGGCGATGTAGCGCAGGTATTCCTTGAACATCGCGGCATTCAGTCCGAGTACGCCGCGCGGCATGGTGTCTTCCGCGTAACGGTATTCAAGCTCGACCCCCTTGTGGAACAGTTCCTTCAGTTCTTCGCGGAACTCGGCGGTCCACAGATGCGGATTTTCCATCTTGATAGTATTGATCAGGTCAATGCCGAAATTGCAGTGCATCGACTCGTCGCGCAGGATGTACTGATACTGCTCGGCGGCTCCGGTCATCTTGTTCTGGCGGCCCAGCGCGAGGATCTGCGCAAAACCGACGTAGAAGAACAGGCCTTCCATCAGGCAGGCGAAAACGATCAGACTCTTCAGCAGCTTCTGATCGGCTTCCGGCGTACCGGTCTTGAACGAGGGATCGGTCAGCACGTCGATGAACGGGATCAGGAATTCATCCTTGGCGCGGATCGACGACACCTCATGGTAGGCGTTGAAAATCTCGCCTTCGTTGAGGCCCAGGCTTTCAACAATGTACTGGTAGGCGTGGGTATGGATTGCCTCTTCGAAGGCCTGACGCAGCAGGTACTGCCTGCATTCCGGCGCCGTGATGTGGCGGTAGGTACCGAGCACGATGTTGTTGGCAGCGAGCGAATCGGCGGTCACGAAAAAGCCAAGGTTGCGCTTAACGATGCGGCGCTCGTCTTCGGTCAGGCCGTTCGGGTCTTTCCACATCGCGATGTCGCGGCTCATCTGGATTTCCTGCGGCATCCAGTGATTCGCGCAGGCCGAGAGGTATTTGTCCCAGGCCCACTTGTATTTGAACGGTACCAGCTGATTGACGTCGGTGCTGCCATTGATCACGCGCTTGTCGGCGACATTGACCCGGCGCAGTTCGGTTTCCGCCTCGGGGGTCAATGCCGGCGCACGATCAGCACCAACGGGTTGGCGAACAGCGCCGGTCACGGCAGCCGAGCTATCTTCAAATTGCAGCATCTTCAGTCTCCTTTATTAGCGTTGTCGGTGGACACCTTCCAGGGCCGGCGACAGTTTCTTGATTGTTGTTAAGGGTGAATCCGTCGCACCGCCCGCAAAGCAACCTTCAACTGCACCTTCATACCGCCGTCCCTGCTTCGTCGTCCCTGGTTTCGCCTTGCAACTGCGTGTTTACTGGCAAGCCTCGCACTCGGGATCGAGTATCGAGCACACCTTGGGTTGTTCCTCGTTTGACGCACCATCTGCCGATACCGCATTCAGCTGGCCTGCACGTCCCGTCGATTTCTCCGCAGAGGTTGCACCCAGCGTGCGCAGGTAATACGTGGTCTTCAGACCGCGCAGCCATGCCAGCTTGTAGGTGTCATCCAGCTTCTTGCCCGAAGCGCCGGCCATGTAAATGTTCAGCGACTGCGACTGGTCGATCCACTTCTGGCGGCGTGCGGCACACTCCACCAACCAGCTCGCATCCACCTCAAACGCGGTGGCGTACAGCGCACGAACATCGGGCGGCACGCGGTCGATCTTCGCCAGCGAACCGTCGAAGTATTTGAGGTCGGCAACCATCACCTCGTCCCACAGGTTGAGTTTCTTCAGGTCGCGCACGAGGAACTCGTTGACGACGGTGAACTCGCCCGAGAGGTTCGATTTGACGTAGAGGTTCTGGTAGGTCGGCTCGATACACTGCGACAGGCCAGTGATGTTGGCGATGGTCGCCGTCGGCGCAATGGCAATGCAGTTCGAATTGCGGATACCGACGCGCTGGATGCGGCTGCGCAGGGCGCTCCAGTCGAGTCTGGTGGACATGTCGCACTCGACATAACCGCCGCGTTCATCGGCCAGCACCTTCAGCGAATCAAGCGGCAGGATGCCGCGATCCCACAGCGAACCCTTGAACGTCGAGTACGGGCCGCGCTCTTCCGCCAGATCCGACGATGCCGAGTAAGCCGTATAGGTCACCTGCTCCATCGAACGGTCAGCAAACTCCACGGCGGCCGGCGAACCGTAGGGGATGCGCAGCATGTGCAGGCAGTCCTGGAAGCCCATGATGCCAAGGCCGACCGGACGGTGCTTGAAATTGGAGTTGCGCGCCTTGTTGACGTTGTAGAAGTTGAGGTCGATCACGTTGTCCAGCATGCGCATGCCGGTGCCGACCGTCCGCTTCAGCTTCTCCATGTCGAGCAGGCCGGTGGACAGATCCAGGTGCGCAGGCATGTTGACCGACGCCAGGTTGCACACGGCGATTTCATCAGGACCGGTATTCAGCGTGATCTCTGTGCACAGGTTCGAGCTGTGCACGACGCCGACGTGCTGCTGCGGCGAACGCAGGTTGCAGGGATCCTTGAAGGTGATCCAGGGATGCCCGGTCTCAAACAGCATGGTCAGCATCTTCCGCCACAGCTGCAGGGCCGGAACCCTCTTGAACAGTTTCATTTCGCCGTTGGCGCACATCGCCTCGTATTCGACATAGGCCTTCTCGAAAGCCTTGCCGAATTTCTCGTGCAGGTCGGGCACGTCCGACGGCGAGAACAGCGTCCACTCGCCGGCTTCCATCACGCGCTTCATGAACAGATCCGGAATCCAGTTCGACGTGTTCATGTCGTGGGTGCGGCGGCGGTCGTCGCCAGTGTTCTTGCGCAGCTCGAGGAATTCCTCAATGTCCAGATGCCAGGTCTCCAGGTAAGAGCACACCGCACCCTTGCGCTTGCCGCCCTGATTCACTGCCACAGCGGTGTCGTTGACCACTTTCAGGAACGGCACCACGCCCTGCGATTTGCCGTTGGTGCCCTTGATATAGGCGCCGAGCGCGCGCACGGGGGTCCAGTCGTTACCGATGCCGCCGGCATACTTCTGCAGCATCGCGTTTTCCTTGATGGCTTCGTAGATGCCGTCGAGGTCATCGGACACTGTGGTCAGGTAGCAGCTGGCGAGTTGCGAGCGGCGCGTGCCGGAGTTGAACAATGTCGGGGTCGAGCTCATCAGATCAAAACTCGACAGCACGTTGTAGAACTCGATCGCACGCGCTTCGCGCTGGCTTTCCGGCTCGTTCAGTGCGAGGCCCATCGCCACGCGCATGAAAAACACCTGCGGCAGTTCGATGCGCTGGCCTTCGATGTGCAGGAAATAACGGTCGTACAGGATCTGCAAACCGAGATAGGTGAACTTGAGGTCACGCTGTGCATCCAGCGCGGCGCCAAGCGCCTTCATGTCGTAATGGCCGAGACGCTCGTCGAGGAGTTCGGCCTTGATGCCCTTCTGGATGAACTCCGGCAGGTAGGCGGCGTAACGAGTTGCCATTTCTTCCTGCGTCACTTCCTGCCCAAGTGTTTCGAGGCGCATCGTGTGCATTAGCAGACGGGCCGTGACATAGCTGTAGCCCGGATCCTGTTCGATCTGGCCGCGCGCTGCGAGGATAAGCGATTTACGGACTTCATCGATGGGCACGCCGTCGTAGAGGTCGCGCTGCATCGCATCGAGGATCGGCTGCGCGCTGACATCGCGGCCAAGGCCGGCGCAAGCGCTTTCCACCAGCGAAGCGATGCGGTTGACATCGAGTGGGAGGGTGACCCCGCCGTCAAGGACGTTAATGACATGAGCCTTCTGCGCCACTGCAGCAGGCTGCGCTTCACGCTGACGCGCGCGTTCCTTCGAACGCTCTTCGCGGTAGAGCACATAGGCGCGGGCGACATGGTGTTCGCCGTTGCGCATCATCGCCAGTTCAACCTGGTCCTGGATATCTTCGATATGGAAGGTGCCGCCGGAAGGCTGACGACGCACCAAGGCATTAACCACACTCTCGGTGAGCGCAGCAACCTGTTCGCGCACGCGCGCGGAGGCGGCGCCCTGTCCGCCGTTGACGGCGATGAACGCCTTGGTCATGGCAATGGCGATTTTCGACGGCTCGAAGCCGACGACTGAGCCATTGCGGCGGATGATCTTGTATTGCGCGTACACCGCCTCCCGTGCCGCATCTTCGGTGCTGACACTGACTTGTGGGGTGACGCGGGCCTGGGTGGAATCGACGGTGACTTGCATGTCTTACTCCTTGATATTTTTAGATTTTTTTGACGACCCGAGAAAACCGAACAAAAAAGGCGTCCCGGCTCACTAACCACAACATATAGTGGTCAACACGCTAATTTCCACGAATTCTAGTGGCCAGATTTTGAATCCGCAATAGGTTTTGACGCTTTTTTTAAAAGTTCTTGAGAAACAGCAGGAAGCGTCGTTAAGCACCGGATTTGGTGCACAAAAATTGGGCAGCCCAAATGATGGTCCTGGCATCTCCGGCGAGCAGGCGCAAGCGGGAGGCAGTGGTGCACAGGCGGGTAGCCAAGGCAGGGACGCCCCGGCAAATGCCTGATGGCAAGTCTATGTTTTTAAGCGGATTTTATTTTTCCAAGGCGCTGAAATAACGCGTCCAGGAAAAATGGGGGCCGGGATCGGTCTTGCGGCCGGGCGCAATTTCGGAATGTCCGACGCTGGCCTGGATGGGATATCGGGCATACAAAGCACGTGCCAGCACGGACAGGCACTCATACTGTGCATCGCCGAAAGGCTGGTCGTCGGCCCCTTCCAGTTCGATGCCAATCGAAAAATCGTTGCACCTCTCGCGCCCGCACCATTGCGACAGGCCGGCATGCCAGGCGCGTTTCGCGCAAGGCACAAACTGCAGCAGCGTACCGTCACGGCGAATCAGGAAGTGCGAGGAAACGCGGAGATTCGCAATCCCTTCGTAATAGGGATGCGCCTGCGGATCAAGACGGTTGAGGAACAGGTCCGCAATGGCGTCGCCACCGAACTCGCCTGGCGGCAGACTGATGTTGTGGATGACCAGCAGATCGATTGCCGCATCCACCGGACGCTCATCACAATTTGGGGAAGGCAGGTAACGCGCCTCCGCAAGCAGCCCGGCGTCATCCAGCTTCATGCGCGTTGCAGCGCCTTACGGTTTTGCATCGAGTTCCTGCTTGATGCCGAGCCGCTGGATCCGGTATCGCAGTGCGCGAAAGGAAATACCCAGCACCTTAGCTGCGGCCGTCTGGTTGTAACGTGTGCGCTCCAGCGCATCCATAATCGCCTTGCGCTCGATCGCCTCTAGCCGCTCCGGCAGCGGCAACCCCTCGATGTCGGCATCCTGCTCCGGCGCACGCTCATCGGTCAGTTGCAGATCGTCTACCGAAATCTCGTTGCCGCCGGCCAGCGCCACGGCGCGCTCGAGGATGTTCTCGAGTTCACGGACGTTACCGGGAAAATGGTAGGCCTGCAGCACTTCTTCGGCCTGCGCCGACAGATGCAGCGAGCGGCCATCCGCGGCGTGACGCACGAGAATCGACTCGGCAAGACGCGGAATGTCATCGCGCAGTTCGCGCAATGACGGCATGCGCAACTCGATCACGTTGAGCCTGTAATAAAGATCCTGACGGAAGGCGCCGCTTTTGACTTCATCAGCCAGATGCCTGTGTGTCGCGCTGATGATGCGCACATCGACGGCCTCCTCGCCGGTAGAACCGACCTTGCGTACGCGTTTTTCCTGGATGGCGCGCAGCAACTTGACCTGCATCGACAGCGGCAGATCGCCGACTTCGTCGAGAAACAGCGTGCCGCCATTCGCCGCCTGGAAAAAACCGTCATGATCGGCGACAGCACCGGTGAACGCGCCTTTGCGGTGACCGAAGAACTCGGACTCCATCAGGTTTTCCGGGATCGCGCCGCAGTTCACTGCGACAAAAGGGCCGTCGCGCCGCGAACCGTTGACGTGGATCAGCCGGGCCGCCAGTTCCTTGCCGCAACCGGATTCACCGCGGATCTGCACCGGCGCCTGGCTCCGGGCCAGTTTGCCGATCATCTGCCGCGCCTGCTCCAGCGGCGGCGCACTGCCGATGAGACGCGGGTCGTTGGGTGAGCGCCCCGCCTCAGCCTCGGCGCTGCGCCGGTCACCTGCGGGCTGTGGCAACTTCAGCGCTGAACGCACCAGCGCGCGCAATTGATCCAGCGAAACCGGTTTGCCGAGATAATCAAATGCGCCGGCCTTGAGAGCCGCAACGGCGTTCTCGGCGCTGCCGTGCGCGGTGATGACCGCAACTGGCAAGCTGGGATGGCTTTTAGTGATGTGCTCGACGATCGACAGACCGTCGCCGTCACCGAGACGCATGTCGGTCAGACAGAGCTCGAAGGTTTTGTTGCCGAGAAGTTCCATGGCTTCCGCAACACTGCCTGCGCAATGCGGCTCCAGCCCCATCCGGATCAGCGTGATGCCGAGCAGTTCCCGGATATCGGCCTCGTCATCCACCACCAGTACCTGACCGGTTGCCAACGCTTTACCCCTCCTTCAACCTGCCGCGCAGGTCACTGCAAACCGTGCCCCGCCGGCAGCCTCTATATATTCCAGCATCGCGCCGTTCGCTTCGCAGATTTCACGGGCCAGATGCAGCCCCAATCCGGTGCCGCCGGGATCAGTAGTAAAAAACGGCTCGAACAGCTTGGACCGCGATTCTAGCGGCACGCCGGAGCCGTCATCAACGACATCCAATCTTACCGCATTGCTCCGCGCGGCACGGACCACCTGCAGGCGCATGCAACCGGGACTGCGCGTTGAATGCCGCAAAGCATTTCGGCACAGATTCCACAGCACCTGGTTGAGGTGATCCCGGTCAAACATGACGTAGGGATCAATCATCAGCTCCAGCTCGATCTCATTACCCTCCAGCCGCTCGGTAGCGACAAACTGGGCGACAAACGCCTGCAGATAAGGCGCGAGCTTGAAACGCTCGCGTTCGGCGCGCTCGCCGCGGTTGAGCGTCTGCACATCATTGATCATGCGGTCGAGACGGCGCGTGTTGTCGCGGATGATCGTGGTCAGCCGTGTGGAACCGGCGGAAACATCGGGTTCCTCCTGCAGCAGCTCTGCGGCATGGCTGATGGCACCCAGCGGATTGCGGATCTCGTGCGCGATATTGGCGGTCAGCCTCCCGAGAGCGGCGAGTTTCATCTGCCGCGCCTCGGCCTGGATGCGTGCCAGATCCTCCAGGAAGATGACCGCACCGGCACCGCGCCGCGCCGCGACCGGCACCAGACGGGCGCGCAGGTTTGCGCCGATTTCGAAGACATCGGGTGTATCGACCCCCTGGGAGTCACGCAGCCATTTTTCAAAACGACCGTGCAGCGCCGGCAGGTGATCCTTCAGTGCGATGACGCCTTCGCCGCGCAATCCTTCGATCATGCGTTCGGCCGCGGAATTTGACTGACGCACAATGCCGCCGCCATCGACCACGATCACGCCGTGCTCCATGTCCTGGATCACCAGCTGGTTGACCTGGGCCATATTGGCCAGATCGATTTCACGCTGCGCGGCCAGTTGCTCGCTGACCATCGAGCGCTTGGCCAAGGTATGCGCCAGCCAGGCGATCGCAAAATAGCCGATCGACAACAGACCGGCCTGTGCATACTGCGCACCGCTTTCGAAAAACCGCAGAACTTCATAGGTATGCTCGAGGAGAATCGCAATGGTCGCGATCGCCGCGAAAAACAGCGTCAACTGCCCACGCGTCACCAGACCGGCGGCAGCAAGCGAAGTCAGCAGCAGCAAGCCAAGGCCGCTCGACAAGCCGCCACTCGCATACATCAGCAGCACGATAAACATGATGTCGCCGCCGACCTGCACCGCGAGCTGCAGATTGAAGCGCTCGCGGGAGCGAATCAGGGCAAACATGGCCAGGCCTAAACCCGCATAAGCTGACGAACTGATCAGGTAAAGACGCATGTCCCGCGCGCCGAACTGGAGCAGATCGCCCCAGTAAGCGGCCGCCAGCAACAGCAGCAGGGCCGAGACGACACGATAAACGTTGAACAGTTGCAGCGAACGCCAGTAGGCGTCGGGAACCGGATGTGCAGCCGGCCGGTCCGGGACAGCGGAGCTGGATGCTTCAGCGTCAGGCTGCATGCAAAGTCTCAGCGGGGCTGGCGGAAATCATGCTGATGCTGCACCGAACAGAAAAACTCCTGTCCGGCCATGAAGCTTTCACCGCGCGGCAGATGAACACCGCACTGCGCACAACGCACCATGTCTTCGGCGCCCGGCGCAGCGGGCTTTTCAGGGCGATCGCCGGACTCCGCTTCCGAACGCCGGCGCAGGCCGCGCACCAGCCAGAGTGCGGCGGCAAACGCGATGACAAGCAGGATAATCTTGGACATACAGGCTCCACCGCAGAATCAGCCGGGATGCGCGGCGCGCCTCCGGGGATTTCAGGCCTGGGAATGCTCCGGATAAACGGCCAGCGCTTGCAGAATCCGCGAAACCGGATTGTAGCCGCGTATGGTCGCCCTCAACCCAGCGATTTCAAGTTCATGCGAATGGCGGCGCGAGCCTGAAATCAATAATGACCGAGAGGGTGGCAGGCCGTCACGGCCGGAACCGTGAACGGCATCAGAAATCCTGGTCGGGGTGAGAGGATTCGAACCTCCGACTCCTGCGTCCCGAACGCAGTACTCTACCAGGCTGAGCTACACCCCGAATTGCACAAACACGAAGGGCACGTTGCGCGTGCCCTTGAGGTCAATGCGATCGCGTTACCGCGAAAGACGCTAATTGTATCAAAGAATCGCGATACTGCGTGGCCGGAATCACCGACAGCGCCACCCGGGCCGCCTCGGCTTCGGCTTCGGCCTGACGCCTCGTGTAGTCCAGTGCACCGGAGCTGCTGATGGCCGCGAGAACACCTTCCAGTTCAGCCAGTCCGCCGGAAGACACCGCGCGACGCACCAGTGCAGCCTCCTCGGCCGTACCTTTGCGCATTGCATAAATCAGCGGCAAGGTCGGCTTGCCCTCAGCCAGATCATCGCCGATGTTCTTGCCGATGACCCCGGCCTCTCCTGAATAATCCAGCGCGTCGTCAATCAACTGGAAGGCGGTACCAAGATGGCTGCCGTAAACCGCCATCGCCTGTTCAACCTCAGGCGTGGCGCCGGCGAGGATCGCACCAAGGCGACCTGCCGCCTCAAACAGTTTGGCTGTCTTGTAGCGGATGACCTGCAGATAACTCTCTTCATCGATATCAGCATTTCGGCAGTTCATCAGCTGCAGCACTTCGCCCTCGGCAATGATATTGGTGGCATCAGCCAGCACCTGCAGCACGCGCATGTCGCCCACGTTCACCATCATCTGGAAAGCGCGGGAATAAACAAAGTCTCCCACCAGCACCGAGGCCGCATTGCCGAACAGCGTGTTTGCTGTGGGCCGGCCGCGACGCAGCGACGATTCGTCGACCACATCATCGTGGAGCAACGTCGCGGTGTGGATGAATTCGACAACGGCGGCCAACGTGTGGTGGGCGTTTCCGCGATAACCGAGCGCACCGGCTGACAGCAGCACCAAAGCCGGGCGCAGACGCTTGCCGCCGCCGCCAATGATGTATTCGGCTACCTGGCGGATCAGCACGACGTCGGAATGCAGCTGGTCGCGGATCACCCGGTCCACCGCCTGCATGTCTGCGGCGATCAGTTTTTGGAGTTGGTCTAGGGCCACGGGAGGGGAAAAAAGCGGGATGATAACAACTTCGCGGGCTTCCAGCGCGGCGCCTGGTACCTTGCCCGCCCCAAGTTGGCAGTCAAGTCGTTGATTTTTATCGGGTATCCCCTTGGCGCCGGGATTACAGATATTTTGACTGAGCCCCCGGAGGCTTGTATAATCGCCGGCTTTCCGTAGTTCGAGTTGAGGGGTTTCCCATGTATGCGGTAGTCAAGACCGGCGGCAAACAGTATCGCGTGAGCGCTGGCACCAAAATCAAGGTTGAACAGCTGACGGCCGATGTCGGGTCGGAAGTCACTCTGGACCAGGTCCTGATGATTGCCGAAGAAGGCAATGTCAAACTGGGTGCGCCGCTGGTGGCTGGCGCCGCTGTCAAAGCCAAAGTCCTGTCCCAGGGCCGTGGCGACAAGGTGCACATTTACAAAATGCGCAGGCGTAAACACTATCGCAAGTCCCAGGGCCATCGGCAGAATTTCACCGAGCTCGAAATCACGGGCATTGCAGGTTAAGGAGAGCACATCTCATGGCACATAAAAAAGCTGGCGGCAGCTCACGTAACGGCCGCGACTCCGAATCCAAACGACTGGGCGTGAAGCGCTTCGGTGGTGAACTGATCCCCGCTGGCAGCATCATCATCCGCCAGCGAGGCACCCAAGTGCATCCCGGCGAAAACGTCGGCATGGGCCGCGACCACACGCTGTTTGCGAAAGTGAACGGACGTGTGCAGTTTGCGGTCAAGGGCCCGCAGCAGCGCCAGACGGTGAGCGTCGTTCCCGCCTGACCGGCAAGCATGCTGCAGAAAAGGCCCTGTTGAACGACAGGGCCTTTTTCATTTGAGGAAGCCATGAAATTCATTGATGAAGCACGAATTGAAGTGCACGCCGGCAAGGGCGGCGACGGCGTTGCGAGTTTTCGCCGTGAAAAATTCGTGCCGCGCGGCGGCCCGGACGGCGGCGATGGCGGCCGCGGCGGCAGCATATTTGCGATTGCCGACCGCAACATCAATACCCTGATCGACTACCGCTACGCGCGCATCCACCGCGCCAAGAACGGACAAAAAGGCATGGGCTCGGACTGTTACGGCCGTGCCGCAGCGGATATTGAGCTGCGCATGCCGGTGGGCACTGTGGTCAGCGACGCCGAGACCGGCGAAATCCTGTTCGATCTCGCACACGACGGCGACCGCGTCACGCTGGCGAAGGGCGGGCAAGGCGGACTGGGCAATCTCCACTTCAAATCCAGCACCAACCGCGCCCCGCGGCAGTTCACTTTCGGCGAGCCGGGGGTTTCGCGCTATCTCCAGCTCGAACTCAAGGTTCTGGCGGACGTCGGCCTGCTGGGCATGCCCAACGCCGGCAAATCCACGCTGATCAGGGCCATCTCGGCGGCACGTCCGAAAGTCGCGGATTACCCGTTCACGACCCTGCAGCCGAACCTCGGCGTGGTCCGTGCCGACGAGAACCGCAGTTTTGT
>CANHZX010000040.1 GCA_947465215.1 Betaproteobacteria bacterium
ACACGCGGGCGAGCAGCAAACCGCTGCTGATGTGCGTTACCGTACCGACGCTGCTGCTGAACGCACGAAATGATCCTTTTCTCCCCGGCACAGCGCTTCCTGAACTCCAGCAACTGTCCCACGCCATCACCCCGGCATTTCCGGACGAAGGTGGCCATGTCGGCTTTCCGGACGGCAATGGTTCAATCCGATGGCTGCCACACACCGTGCTCGAATTCCTCGCCGCGCCGTGATAAAATTCATAACTAATTGTTTTTATTGATATTTTAATGACCCCTTTAACACCCCCTCCGCCAGCCATCTTCAAGGCCTACGACATCCGCGGCATCGTGGGCGAAACCCTCACGGTCAGCGGCGTCGAACAAATCGGCCGCGCCATCGGCAGCGAAGCGCTCGCGCGCGGACGCGACACCGTGGCCATCGGTCGCGACGGCCGTTCCTCGGGAACGGAACTCGCAGCAGCGCTGGCGCGCGGCCTGCAGGCCAGCGGCGTCAATGTGATCGATGTCGGCATGGTAGCCACACCGATGCTGTATTTCGCCGCGCATGAACTCGGAACGCTGTCCGGCGTGATGGTCACCGGCTCGCATAACCCGCCACAATACAACGGTCTGAAAATGATGCTCGCCGGCGATACGCTGTCGGGCGATGCGATTCAGGCACTGCGCGCGCGTATCAACAACAACGATCTGACTACCGGCAAGGGCAGCTACCGTACTCACAAGATCCGCGCCGCATACCTCGAACGCATCGTCGGCAGCATCAAACTCGCGCGACCGATGCGCATCGCCGTCGACTGCGGCAACGGTGTCGCCGGTGCAACTGCGCCCGAGCTCTATCGCAAGCTCGGCTGCAATGTCGAAGAACTGTTCTGCGAAGTTGATGGTTCATTCCCCAACCACCATCCCGATCCGTCGCAACCGCACAACCTCGAAGACCTGATTGCCGCACTGAAAAAAGGTGATGCCGAACTCGGGCTGGCCTTCGACGGCGATGGTGACCGTCTGGGCGTGGTCACCAAATCCGGCAAGATCATCTACCCCGACCGTCAGTTGATGTTGTTCGCGGCAGATGTGCTGTCGCGGGTACCCGGCGGCGAAGTCATTTTCGACGTCAAATGCACGCGCCATCTGTTCGGCTGGATCACCAAACACGGCGGCAAACCGGTACTGTGGAAAACCGGCCACTCCTTCATCAAGAAAAAGCTTAAGGAAACCGGCGCGCCGCTGGCCGGCGAAATGAGCGGCCACATTTTTTTCAAGGAGCGTTGGTACGGTTTTGATGACGGCCTGTATGCCGGCGCACGCCTGCTGGAAATTCTCAGCAGCAGCGCAGACCCCTGCGCGGTATTGGAAGGGCTGCCCGATTCGATCAGCACCCCGGAACTGCAGATCCAGTTGGAAGAAGGCGAAAACTACGTGCTGATGGAGGCGCTGCAGAAAAGCGCACGTTTCGACGACGCCCGCGAGGTGATCACCATCGATGGCCTGCGTGTTGAATATGCCGACGGTTTCGGTCTTGCCCGGTCATCGAATACCACGCCGGTGGTGGTGCTGCGCTTCGAAGCCGACAATGCAGCGGCGTTGCAGCGCATCCAGGCGGACTTCCGCCGCGTCATCACCGCCGTCAAACCCGGCGTACAACTGCCCTACTGAAACCGGGTCCCGTTACGCCGCGCCAGCGCCGCGTAACACTGCCGCCTAACTTCAATAAAAAAGGGGCGGCATTGCCGCCCCTTCTAGAAACGCCTGACGCTTTACTGTGCGAACTTCAGATAGAGGGGGCCCCAGTGCACGGCATGGCGGACCTGTGCATTGTCAAAGGCCGCAAAACCGAACGCATACTGTCCGCCAAGATCTGCGAATTGCACGTCAAGTTTGCTGCCGGTAACCAGCTTGCGACTAACGACTGAGGTCAGCATCCCGTTGTTCCAGCTGGTAACAACATTGATGTCACTGCGGTCGCCGACGAGCGGGTTGATGACATACGAAGCTACCTCGTCACCCGGCTTGAACTTGGAGTCGTCGAACGGCACTTCATTGCCACGGACGATATAGTAGCCCCCCCCTGCGTTCGCCGGCTTTGCGTCCTTGTTCATGAACTGCGGTTTGCCGTTGACCAGACCGAATCCGCTGTACTCCGCCCCGCTCGGGTCACTCTTGCGACCCGCGTTGGGACTCGCCTTGGCGTCAAAGCGGGTGTGGTCGAGGTATTGGTCGTCGACCTTGCCGAGCGGCGCGGTACGGCCACCCTTCATATGCCACATGTCGGCGATTTCGCCCGCGCTTGCGGTGTATTTGTTGCCGTAGGGCTTGCCCGGCTCACCGGCATGGCAGGCTACTCCGCAACCGGACTCCGAGAAACCTTTGACCGAATTATTGATCGGCCAGATCATCGCCCACTTGTCTTCGTAGTAGACATTGTCATCGCCGCCCTTGTCTGCCGGATCAACCAGCTTTTTCCACGAGCCATCAGCCTGCTTCTGGAACGGGCCGCGACGCTGCGAATTCGTCGGGTCGGCGTAGCGGACCAGCATATACAGAGTGTCGGCAGTGTAAACGGCCTTCAGCGTCGCGTTCGTACCGCCATTGCCGCCGAAATTGACGCCGCCACTTAGTTCAACATTGATCGGCGCCGCCGTCGTCCATACCGCATCTTCCGCGCCAGCCGATAGGCTCGGTGCGGAGGCTACTTTCTTTGCGACCACTACATTGGGTGCCGCGTTTTCCTGGCTGGTCGAACAACCTGCAAAGGCGAACCCCGCAATCGCCAGCGCGGTTATGTATTTAAGTTTCATCCGTAATCTCCTTGGCCGTTCCGGTTAGTACTTCTTCAAACCTTACAGACCAAAGAGTGCGCGTTTCACCTGATCCCTAGATTGATTTACATCAAAAGCGACAGCTTAACCGCGTGAAATGGCAGCAGGGGAAATGCTGACATCCCTACCATGACAGGGGAAAAACAACGCCCGTGAAACAATGGCTTGCCGTCTGATTGACGGCAGTTCGTTCAGCGTTTGGCGGGATTCAGCGTGCCGCGGTTGTAATCCTTGTCACCGGGCATGACGCAGCGGCCGATGCCGAACAGGCAGCCCTGCGCATCCATCGGCCGCAGCTTGTTCTCCGGATACTGATCTGCAACAACCTTTGCTGCTGCGGCTTTCTGGACATCGACAAATTCCCAACGCCCATTGGGATGCAGGCGCACTTTTTCACCGGATGCTGTGGTGGCTTCAATCGGTTCGTCGCCCAGCGCCAGCGCTATCGCCGGCGCCAGCAACAAGGCAAGCACCGCCATACAGCGCATCCACTGACCGGTCATCAGAGTTTCTGCTCGACCCAGGCCTGCACCGATTTCAGCGCTTCCGGCAGTTTTGACGGATCAGTTCCACCGGCCTGCGCCATATCCGGACGCCCGCCGCCCTTGCCGCCGACCTGCTGGGCCACAAAGTTGACCAGTTCGCCCGCCTTAACTTTGCCGGTCAGATCCGCCGTGATACCGGCAATCAGCGTGACCTTGCCACCTTCGACGGCAGCCAGTACGATCGCCGCGCTTTTCAGCTTGTCCTTCAGCTTGTCCATGCCTTCGCGCAGCGCTTTGGAGTCGGCACCATCCATTGCCGCGGCCAGCACGTTGACGCCTTTGACGACTACCGCCTGCGTGGCGAGATCATCACCCTGCGACGATGCAAGCTTCGACTTCAGACGCGCCAGCTCTTTTTCGAGATTGCGCACGTTGTCGATGATCTGGTTGATCTTCTGCCCGACTTCCTGCGGCGAGGTGCGCAGCGCGGCTGCAGCGCCAGCCAGTTTCTGTTCCTGCCCCTGCACATAAGCCAGCGCGCGGTCGCCAGTCGTGGCTTCAATACGGCGGATGCCGGCGGCCACACCACCTTCAGAAACCACCTTGAAGAATCCGATGTCGCCGGTGCGGCTCACATGCGTGCCACCGCACAGCTCACGTGACGTACCGATATCGAGCACACGCACTTCGTCGCCGTATTTTTCACCGAACAGCGCCATCGCGCCGTGTTTGACGGCATCGTCGAATTTCATGATTTGCGCCGCCGTCGCCGCATTGGCGAGGATCTCGGCATTGACGATGGCCTCGACCTGCTGCATCTGGTCTTCGGTTATCGGCTCATTGTGCGAGAAGTCAAAACGCGTCTTGTCGGAATCGACCAGGGAACCTTTCTGCTGCACATGAGGGCCCAGCACTTCGCGGAGCGCCTTGTGCATCAGGTGAGTCGCCGAATGGTTGCGCATCGTGCGCGCGCGGCGCACGGCATCGACCCGCGCCGCAATCTTGTCACCGACGTTGAGCACACCGGTTTCCAGTTTGCCGTGGTGACCGAAGACATCGGACTGAATCTTCAAGGTATCCGCAACGGCAAAGGTGCCGTGGTCGCTGACCAATTCACCGGCGTCACCCGCCTGCCCCCCGGACTCGGCGTAAAACGGCGTGCGGTCGAGCACGATCACGGCCGCCTCACCACCCTGAACCGCCTGCACGGCGCTACCGTCACGGTAAATCGCGACAATCTGCGCCTCGTCCACTGCCAGCGTGTCGTAGCCTTTGAACTGGGTCTTCACGCCCTGGTAATCAACGGCGCTGCCCATCTGGAATTTCGAAGCGGCACGGGCGCGTTCGCGCTGCTGCTCCATCGACGCCTCAAAGCCGGCGTAGTCCATCATCACGCCGCGTTCGCGCGCGATGTCGGCAGTCAGGTCGACCGGGAAACCGTAGGTGTCGTAAAGCTGGAACACCGTCTCACCGTCGAGCATCTTGTCTTCGCGGGTCAGCGCATGTTCGAGCACTTTCATGCCGTGCTCCAGCGTCTCAGCAAAACGTTCCTCTTCCTGCTTGAGGATCTGCATTACCCGTTCCTGAACTTTAGGCAGCTCCGGATAGGCCTCGCCCATCGCCTTCGACAGGTCGGGCACAACCTTATGGAAGAACGGTTTGGTCTGACCCAGCTTGTACCCGTGGCGAATCGCGCGGCGGATGATCCGGCGCAGCACATAGCCGCGGCCTTCGTTACCGGGAATCACGCCGTCGACGATCAGGAAGGCACAGGCGCGGATATGGTCAGCGATGACTTTCAGCGAATTGTTGGTGAAATCCTTGGCGCCGGTCTCGCGCGCAGCGGCCTTGATCAAGGCCTGGAACAGGTCGATCTCATAATTGGAGTGCACATGTTGCATGACGGCCGCGATGCGCTCCAGTCCCATGCCGGTATCCACCGACGGCTTGGGCAGCGGATGCAGTACGCCCTTGTCGTCGCGGTTGAACTGCATGAACACCAGATTCCAGATTTCGATGTAACGGTCGCCGTCGGCATCCTTCGATCCGGGCGGGCCGCCTTCAACCTCGTCACCATGGTCGTAAAAGATTTCACTGCAGGGGCCGCAGGGACCGGTGTCGGCCATCTGCCAGAAGTTATCCGAACCGCCGCCCGGCTTGTCGCCGATGCGTACGATGCGCTCAGCCGGCACGCCGATTTCCTTTTGCCAGATGTCATAGGCCTCATCGTCCGTCTGATAGACGGTGACCCAGAGCTTGTCCTTGGGCAGCTTGTAAACGCCGGTCAGCAGCTCCCAGGCATATTGAATCGCGTCGCGCTTGAAATAGTCGCCGAACGAGAAATTGCCCAGCATTTCGAAAAAGGTATGGTGGCGCGCGGTGTAACCGACGTTTTCCAGATCGTTGTGTTTGCCGCCGGCACGCAGGCTGCGCTGCGAAGTTGTCGCGCGTTTGTAGGGACGGTTTTCCTGCCCGAGGAACACGTCCTTGAACTGAACCATGCCCGAGTTGGTGAACAAGAGGGTCGGGTCATTTCCCGGTATCAGAGGGCTCGAAGCCACAACGGTGTGGCCTTTGGACTCGAAATACTTCAGGAATTTGTCGCGGATTTCTGCGGATTTCATGCGGATGCGCCAGTAGGTTTACGTAAGGCGCAGATTTTAAACCAGTTTTGCCGTTGCATTCCGCACTGCAGCGACCGCATCCCGGAAACCGGCAGATATCCATGGCTCCAGGACCTTCCCGGGGCATGCGCCCCGGTGTAGTGACGTCGTTTAGACCGCCAGCAGCATCACGGTAATGGCCATGGCGCCGTAAAACACGCACTGATCGCGGTATTCGAGGGCTTTTTCTACCAACATCATCATCATGATCATGATTCGTCTCCCGTTTGCGTTTCTGTTTCTATGCCCATCTCGCCGCGGCTTAATGACCGCAGCAGTTTGGTAATCACTTCACTGCTGAAACCCCTGCCCATCAGGAACCGGGCCTGCTTCGCCCGGTCCGCCGCGTTCGCTGCCGGTTCGCGGAACTTCTTGCGCCATACCGCCAGCGCGTTTTCCAATTCACCGTCCTTCAGCGTTGCCATCGTGCTGCTGACCAGTTCTGCCGGCACGCCCTTGGCTTCAAGGTCTCGCCGGATGCGCGCCGGGCCGTATCGCCCGCGTCGCGCATGTACCATTTGCTCCGCCGCGCGTGTTTCTGATAACCAGCCTCGCTGCGAAAAGTCTTCGAGGATCTGCGTCACTTCGTCTTCGGACTCAGCGTGCGGCGCAAGTAGCCGGCTCAATTCCTGCCGGGTGTACTCACGCCGCGCCAAGTGCCTAAGTGCACGGACCCTGAGACTGGGTTCTTTGCTGTCCTGCATGCCGCCAGCCCTGTTGAGGATTCCGGTGGACCGGCGGGATCGCGATTACTGCCCGACGGCTTTTTTCTTGACCGGATCAGACTCGACCACTTCCAGCGGAGCCTTTTCCTTCTTCACCACCACCTGCGGGCCGCCGTTGATGCCGAGCACTGTGCGAATCTTTGATTCGATTTCGTCGGCGATCTGGGGGTTTTCCTTCAGGTAATCGCGGGTGTTGTCCTTGCCCTGGCCGATGCGGTCCTTGCCGTATGAATACCAGGCACCGGACTTCTCGATGATGTTGTTGGCGACGCCGAGTTCGATGATCTCGCCTTCGCGCGAAATGCCTTCGCCGTAAAGGATGTCGAATTCAGCCTGACGGAAAGGCGGCGCCACCTTGTTCTTGACGATCTTGGCGCGGGTCTCGGAACCGATGACCTCCTCGCCTTTCTTGATCGAGCCGATGCGGCGGATGTCGATACGCACCGAGGCGTAAAACTTCAGCGCATTGCCGCCGGTCGTGGTTTCGGGGTTGCCAAACATTACGCCGATCTTCATGCGGATCTGGTTGATGAAAATCACCAGCGTGTTCGAACGCTTGATGTTCGCGGTCAGCTTGCGCAGCGCCTGCGACATCAGGCGCGCCTGCAGACCCATCTGCGGCTCGCCCATCTCGCCTTCGATTTCAGCGCGGGGCACCAGCGCCGCTACCGAGTCGATCACCACCACATCGACCGAACCCGAACGCACCAGCATGTCGGCGATTTCCAGCGCCTGCTCACCGTTGTCCGGCTGAGAGATGATCAGCTCATCGACTTTGACACCCAGCTTGCCGGCGTATTGCGGGTCGAGTGCGTGTTCCGCATCGATAAACGCCGCCGATCCGCCGAGCTTCTGCATCTGCGCGATCACCGACAGCGTCAGCGTGGTTTTGCCCGACGATTCCGGACCGTAGATTTCAACCACACGGCCGCGCGGCAGACCACCGATGCCGAGACCGATGTCGAGACCCAGCGAACCCGTCGACACCGCCTGGATGTCCTTGGCGATGTCCGACTCGCCCATACGCATGACCGAGCCCTTGCCGAATTGTTTTTCGATTTGCGACAGCGCCGCGGCAAGCGCTTTGGATTTGTTTTCGTCCATGATGTCCTCGTAGTCCGTTGGTTCGTTCAGTCAAAAAATGCGGTGAAATTTGGGGATTGCGTCTTGCGTTGCCTGCTGTTGATGGAACGCATTATTACACAATCCGCAGAAAAAGGTGAATATTTATACAGTAGTGTGTATAAAACCACCTTTATTGCAATTATTTTAATTAAATCAACTACTTATTTACTTTTTGCGGCTATCGGTAGCAGCCCAAGCAGGCCTTCCAGCGCAAAATGTACTGCCTGGCGCCGCACCGCTTCGCGGTCGCCGTTGAATCGCTTGAGGACACTTTTCGGCTCGCCGTTTTTGATGCCCCAGGCAAAACACACCGTACCAACCGGCTTCTCGGCCGTACCGCCAGCAGGACCTGCGGTACCGCTGACCGATACCGCAACCTGGGCATGGCTGTTGGCCAGCGCACCGACCACCATCTCGCGTACGGTTTGCTCGGAAACCGCGCCATGCACGCCCAGCGTTTCCTGGCTGACACCGAGCATCTCGCGCTTTGAGATATAGGTGTAGGTGACAAAGCCGCGCTCAAACCAGTTGGAGCTGCCGGGTACCGCAGTCAGGGCCTGCGCGATCCAGCCGCCGGTGCAGGACTCCGCCGTCGCCAGCATCAGCCCCTGCGCCTTCAGCGCTTCACCGACACGCGCCGCCAGTTCAAACAAGACCGAATCGTCTGCGAGATGTTTGTTGGTCATAACGAATCTCCTGCGAGTTAACCCAGCACGGCGAAAGCGACGGCGATGATCAGCAGCGTGTACCCCGCTGCCAGCAGATCGTCCCACATCACGCCGAAACCGTTTTTGAGCATGCGGTCATAGTACCGAATGGGCGGCGGCTTCACGATATCGAACAGACGGAAGATCAGGAAGGCAAACGCCTGCCAGTACCCGGTCACCGGCACAAAAAACAGTACCAGTAAGAAAGCCACGGTCTCGTCCCACACCATACCGCCATGGTCAGCCACGCCCAGTGCGTGCCCGGTCACCGAACTGGCCCACACACCCAGCCAGAACAGGGCCACCACGATCACCAGAAAGGTCCAGGCATCCACCTGCGGCGCCAGCCAGTGGAACAGCGGCAGCGCCAGCAGAGTACCCATGGTGCCCGGTGCCACCGGTGACAATCCGGCGCCGGCACCAAAGGCGATGAAATGCGCGGGATGGCGGAAGACAAAATGCAGGCCGGGGCGGGTCAGTGTTTCCATGGAATGCGGTTGAATCGTTGCGAATGCGACATTAGCGCATAAATTCACCGCGGGCGCATCCCGGCGGAGCGTCGTTAAGGCTGTCCGGCAGCAGCATGACGCAAGGTATCGAGCAATGGCGTGATTTCACCTTGCGCGGCGACATCCGGCGGCGGCAGTGCATCGCGAAGAAGCTCCAGCCGCGCTTCCGCAGCAGCAGCGGCCTGCCCGACCGCCGCCAGACCGAAGGTCTCTGCCGATCCGGCGATCTTGTGCACGGCAAGGATCAGATCCGCCAACCGCTGCGGCGAGTGTTCACCATGCGTGATCTGCTCCCACAGCGCATCAATGCCGGCGATGCGACCCGGCAGGTCGGCGCGGAATTCCTCGCTGACCGCGGCCATCATCTGCCTGAATTCGTCATCACTCATGCGACAACGGCCAGGTGACGGCTGAAACCGGCATCACTCGATCCGGCTCTGGCGGTCAAAAGGGTTTTTCGAGATGCCCAGCACGGTCTTGACGGCCGCGATCAGTGCATCGGGCTGGAAGGGCTTGGTAATATAGCCGTTGGCGCCGCCGGCCAGCCCCTTGAGCACCGCTTCGCGCGTGGCTTTTGCCGTCAGCATCATCACCGGCACTGTTTTCAGCGTCGGGTGTTCACGCATTTTCATCAGGATGTTGAATCCGTCGGCATCGGGCAGCACAACATCCAGCAGCACCAGATCCGGCGGCGGCTGGCGCCTCAGGCCGGCGACGATTTCATTGCGGTTGCCGGCAATTGTCGCGCTAAATCCTTCGAGCTCAAGGTATTTTCTGAGGAACTTCGCCAGCGCCTCGTCATCCTCGACGATCAGCACGGATTCACCGCCGGAGGACTCGATCTGCGCTGCAGCCTTCATCGCAATGCGCACGTAATAGCCGTGGCGTTGCAATGTGGACACACCAGATGCCGCTTCCGACTCCGCCTGCGTCAGCGCCGACTCCGAAAGCTTTTTTGGCGACTCACTGAAAAACTCGATGAAATCCGGCGACAGCGTCAGCTGGTTGGTAGCGAGATCGGCATAACCGTCGCGCACCAGTTCGTTCATCGCGATCAGGAACTGTTCATCCCCCTCGGCGAATTTGGCCCTGGCCCGGATACCGGCAACGTTCAACTTGCCGTCGATCAGCACCAGCAGCTTGAGCGCCAGCGCACCCAGGCTGGTCTCGGAGGCCTGCAATTCGTTATTGCCCTTGAACGTCAGGATATAGACATCGGCGTCATGGACGGTGTTGGGCATGTTCAGTGGCATTGCGGTCAGCCTCCGGAAAGACCTTCAGGTAGCGACGGGTAGCGCTTGCTGACGGACAGGAAGGCCTCCAGTTTACCGAAGCCGGGCTTTATGCGAAGAAAAAAGTGCAGCCGCCGTAACCGCGCGCAATGCCCTAGCCGAAGTGATCAAAACCTTTTTGCCGCACCTCGACCGGCAGGCCATCGCCGTCCACAATCACCGCGCTGCAAGCCCCCTCCGGCGCGCGGATCACGCGCCCGATACGGGTCACCGGGGTGCGTGCGCGTGACGCGGCACGCTCCACCGCTGCACGTTTCGCCGGCGCGGCGGTAAAACACAGCTCGTAATCATCACCGCCGCCCAGAAGCGCCGCCTGTGCGATAGGTCGTGCGCAATAACGCCGCATCAGCACAGACATTGGCAGCCGTTCGATCGCCACCACCGCAGCCACAGCGGAGCGCTCGCAGATATGGCCAAGGTCTGCGATAAGCCCGTCCGAGACATCGATCGCGCTGCGCGCCACACCACGCAAAGCCAAACCCAGCGCCACCCGCGGTGCCGGCCGGTCAAGGCGCTGCATGGCCTGCTTCAATTCGGCCGGTTTGAGCTTGATACGTTTGTTTTTTGCCGCCACCGCCAGCGCGGCATCACCCAGCGTTCCCGACACCCAAATGTCATCGCCGGGTTTCGCGCCGTCGCGGCGCAGCGTCTGCCGTGCAGGCACTTCGCCGATGATCTGCACGCAAAGATTCAGGGGCCCTTTGGTCGTATCGCCGCCGATCAGATCGACGCCATGCTGTCGTGCCAGTTTCATGAAACCCCGAGACATCGCAGCGACCCAGCGCTCATCGGCCTTGGGCAACGCAATACCCAGCGTCGCCCAGCGCGGCACAGCACCCATCGCCGCCATGTCCGACAGATTGACCGCCAGTGCCTTGTGCCCCACAGAGGCGGGATCGGCATCCATGAAAAAGTGACGCCCTCCGACAAGCATATCGACGGCCACCGCCAGCACCTGCCCACGTGAGGGTTTGATCAGCGCGGCATCATCGCCGACGCCAAGCAGCGTGCGTGGCGTGGCGTGGGTGAAATGCCGTTTGATGAGATCAAATTCGGAGGGCATCATCGGCTCATTTGCACAGGATGTCAGCCATCCAATCCGCCGTCTGAGTCTGAAACATGTAGCGCCGGTTGTTGGCGACATGATTACCGCCCTTGACGATCAGCAACTGGCATGGCCCAGACACTTCAGCAGCAATACGCTCGGCATTGTGCGGAGGCGTCAGCTTGTCGAATTCACCGCCGACCACAAAGATCGGGCAGGTGATGTTTTTCGCGACGCCTTCCAGCGACAGCGTCTTGGCATTTTCGCGAGCCGCGGCCATATCCTTCGCATGCGAACGCACGCGGAAAGCTTCGCGCGACAGTTCATTGCGGCTGTCGAAAGTCTCCACCCAGCTGTAGGGGCCGGACAGCGAGATGCAGGCTTTGATGCGCTTCTCGAATGCGACACTGCGCGCCGCGTAATAACCACCCAGCGACACGCCCCACAGGCCGATGCGCGCAGCATCAAGGTCGTTTCGGCTGATCACATAATCGACAACGGCCTTGGCCGCAACTTCATAGTCTCCGCGGATCGGAATATCGTATTCCGCTTCGCCCTGCCCCGGACCGTCGAAGGACAGCGTCGCCATGCCGCGGGCCAGGAAAATATTTTCGTAGACTTCGAGTTCTTCCTTGGTCGAATCCAGACCCACGCACATGATCACTACCGGATGCGGTTCCTTGCCGTCGGGCTTGCGCAGGATGCCGGCGAGCGTTTTACCCTGATACGGAATCTCCACGCGAACACCGGGATTCGGCAGTAACGGCAGCGCCAGCTGGCGGCATTCGATGACCTTGAGGTGCGCGGCTTTCATCTGCGCAATGTCGTGCACAAACATGAACTTGCCGAAGTGATAACAGATCGCCGCGCGGTTGAGATGCTCGCCTGCCGAGAGCTTGTAACCGTCAGCCAGCGCCTTGAGGCCCAAACCTTCATGAATCGCGGCGCGCGCACTCCACGCGGCACACCACTCGTCCCAGTCTGTAATACCGGTCGTGACCTCCTCGAAATCGGTCAGCGGCACACCGCTGGACACAAAACGCGGTGCCCAGTGGTGTATCGCGGTTTCGACACGTTTGTCTTTGACGGGGTTGTTGGCAGCATGCATGGGTTTTTCCTTGTAAACGCTCCGGCGGACGTGAATGCCGCGGTCGGTCGATGCTACCAGAGTCTTTTGCCGCTCCGCGCATTCTCCCAGATGCGGAATTAGGGCAGAATCCGTGCTTCCGATCGCTACTGAAGCAAAGCAGGATCACTCATACCATGAACCGCATCACTGCATCAGCATTGGCAGCCGCCTTGGGTTTTGCCGCAGCGTTGCCCGCTGCTGCGCAGAACTATCCTAGCCGCGCGGTTCGCATCATCGCGCCCTTCCCTGCCGGCGGCTCTTCCGATCTGGTGGCGCGCATCCTCGCGCAGAAACTCACTGACATGAACGGGCAGCAGTTCATCGTCGATAACCGCCCCGGCGCCGGCGGCACGCTGGGCACTGAACTCGGAGCCAAAGCCGCGCCTGACGGTTACACGCTGACCGTCGGCAACGTCGCACCCACCGCGGTCAATGTCAGTCTGTTCAAGAAGCTGCCTTACGATCCGGTCAATGATTTCGCACCGATCGCACTGTCCGCCGTCGGCACCACCGTGCTGGTGGTGCACCCGTCGCTGCCGGTGCGCAGCGTCAAGGATGTGATTGCGCTGGCCAAATCCAAACCGGGTCAACTCAACTATGGCTCCGGGGGCAGCGGCACGCCGGCACACCTGACCGGCGAACTGTTTCGTTATATGGCCAAGGTCAATATCGTCCACGTTCCCTACAAAGGCACCGGACAATCGGTCAACGACCTGATCGCCGGTCACATCCAGTTCATTTTCGCCACCATGCCGGTCGGCATTCCCCATGTAAAAACCGGCCGTCTGCGCGGCCTCGCCGTGACCAGCGAAAAACGTTCGGTGCTGGCACCAGATCTGCCGGCCGTCGCTGAAACACTCCCCGGTTTCCAGTTCGACAGCTGGTGGGGTCTGGTTGCACCGGCGAAGACACCGGTCGATATCATCAACAAACTGAACGGGCAGTTGCTACAGATCACCAAACAGCCCGACGTCAAACAGCGTTTTGCCGACCTCGGCCTGGAACCGGCCGGCAACTCGCCGCAGCAGTACGCGGCCTTCATCAAGTCGGAAATCGACAAGGTCGCAAAAATCGCCAAGGCGATCGGACTGCAGCCGGAATAAGTATCAGCAATGCCCATGAAAAAATTCTTCGCGGGCATTGCTCTGCTGGCGGCCTGTTTACAGACCGCCGGCGCAGCTGCGCCATCCTATCCGGCCCGTCCGATCCGCATGATCGCGCCAATTTCCGCAGGCGGCGGCGCCGATGTCGCAGCCCGGTTGCTCGCAAAGTCTCTGACCGACACGCTGCAGCAGCAAATCATCATCGACAACCGTCCCGGCGGCGGCAGTGTCATCGGCACCACGGCTGCCGTCAGCGCGACGCCTGACGGGTACACCATCCTGTGGGTTTCCGGTGCGCACGCCATCAATGCCGCATTCGCACGCAACCTGCCCTACGATTCCATCAAAAGCTTCGAACCGGTCACGCTGTTCGCGAAAATGCCCTTTGTGCTGGTAATCCATCCCTCGCTGAATGCGAAAACGATGCCGGAATTGCTGGCACTGCTGCGTGCGCGGCCCGGAAAATTCAATTACGCCAGCAGCGGCATCGGCAGCGCGTCGCATCTCGGCCTGGAAATGCTTCGGCTTTATGCGAAGGTTGACATGGTCAACGTCAGCTACAAAGGCTCCGCACCGTCGATCGCCGGACTGCTTGGCGGCGAAGTGCAGATGGCACTGCTCGGCCCGCTGTCGGTTAAACCGCATATCGCTTCGGGTAAAGTGCGCGCACTCGCGGTTTCCACTGCCAAACGCTCCCCCGCCTTTCCGACGCTGCCGACCATCGGCGACAGCGTGCCCAAATACGAAATGACCAGCTGGTACGGCATTCTTGCGCCACGGGGAACTCCACGCGCCGCGATTGACCGCCTGAACGCTGCAGTAGCTGCCGCACAGACCGACAAGACATTGGAAGACACGCTGGCGCCGGAAGGCGCAGAACTGCCGCGGATGACGCCGCAGCAGTTTGGTCAATACCTGCAAGCAGAAATCGCCCGTTACGCCGAATTGCGCAGCAAACTCGATCTGCGTCTCGAATAAAAACCGGAGGAGCATCCATGAATCGCGCAACACAGTTCGCCAGCAGCCTGCTGATCGCCTTCAGCCTGCACAACACCGCCATCGCGCAGAATTTCCCGGCAAAAGCCGTGAGCATGGTCATTCCCTTCCCGGCCGGCGGCGCCGTGGATATCGTCTGCCGCACGGTGGCGCAACGGCTTGCTGAAATCTGGAAACAACCGGTCACCGCACTCAACCGTCCGGGCGCCGGCGGCAATATCGGTGTTGAATCGGTGGTGCGATCTCCCGCTGACGGCTACACCCTGCTCTGCGCATCGACTGCACTGTCGATCAATCCGGCGCTGACGCAGAAACTGCCTTACGACGTGATGCGCGATCTGCTGCCGATCAGCCAGCTGTTGGTCACACCCAATGTGCTGGTAGTACATCCCTCGGTGCCCGCGAAATCCTTGCGCGAACTGACGGCGCTGGCGAAATCCAAACCGGATCGTCTGACCGGCGGCTCGGCTGGGTCCGGCACTTCGGCACATCTGTCGCTGGAACTGTATAAAAGCCTCGCCAGCGTAAAAATTGTCCACGTCGCCTACAAAGGTTCGGCGCCGTCGCTGATTGGCGTGGTCGGTGGCGAAACCGACATCGCTTTCCTGCCGACCAGCGTGGTCAATCCGCATGTCGCTGCGGGACGGTTGCGTGCACTGGCCGTGACCACTGCAAAGCGCTCGAAAACCCTGCCTGACGTGCCGACGATGGACGAAGCCGGCACTAAAGGCTATGAGGCTGCGGCCTGGAGCGCCATCCTCGCGCCAGCAGGGACAGCACCGGCGGTGATCAACACGATCTACGCCGGCATCACCGAAAGCTTCAAATCGCCGAGCGTGCAATCAACCTTCGAAAAAATCGGCGGTGAACCGATCGCCAGCAGCCCCGCTGATTTCGCCCGCTATCTTGAAGCGGAAATCATCAAATGGCGCAAGGTCGTTGCCGCGGCCGGCATCAAACCGGAGTGAATCATGCCTCAATCAATCATCAACGGCGTTGCCATCCAGTACGAAGTTCTCGGTGATCACGGTCCGTGGGTCGCGCTGACCCCCGGCGGCCGCCTGGGTAATGACGATATCCGCTCGCTGGCCGGACAAGTCGCTGCAGGCGGCTACCGCGTGCTGATCCATGACCGGCGCAATTGCGGGGCATCCGAAGTCTCGGTCTCCGGTGACGGCGCCGAACATGAAATCTGGGCTGCGGACCTTTATGCACTGCTGCAGCAGCTCAATGCCCTGCCTGCAGTAATCGGCGGCGGCTCTTCCGGCTGCCGCATGTCGATCGAGTTTGCGCTGCGTTATCCGGAAGCCGTCAACGGTCTGCTGCTGTGGCGCGTCACCGGCGGCCCCTTTGCCACGCAGCGGCTGCGCGAAAAGTATTACGGCGAATACATCCGCGCCGCCAACAAGGGCGGCATGGCCGCAGTCTGTGAAACGCCGCATTTCCGCGAACGCATCGCAGTGCGTCAGGCAAATAAACAGGCACTGCTTGATATGGATGCCGAGCAATTCATCGCGTCGATGACGACCTGGGACGAGCAGTTCAAGACCGGCGCTGACCAGCCGGTCATCGGCGCCAGCGAGGAACAGCTGCGATCAATCAAGGCACCCGCATGCATTGTTCCCGGCAACGACAAGACGCATCCGCAACGCGCAGCCGCCGAACTGGCTCGGCTGATGCCGGATACCGAGCTGTGCCCGCTGATGGGCGAGGACATCGACATCGACGTCGACCCGCATGAACACTGGGATGCCAAAGAAGACGCGCTGGCGGCCATCCTGCTCAACGGCCTGCGGCGAATGAAACAATAAACCCGCGCAGAGGCGCGGGCGCCACCGATCAGGACTTCGGCGGTTCTGCCGGCGGCACGCCGCCAGCAGCCTGCTGCGCCTGAGCCATCAGCGCCTGCTGCTCGGCAAATTTCTTTTTCAGATGGGTCGGAAACCAGAAGTCGAGAATCGCAAAGCCGAAAAAGAAAAACAGCATGACATTACGCGTGCCCGGATCAACATGGCCGCCGTAGAGCAGCACGTAACCGCCGAGGAACAGATTCATGACTCCGGCAAATTGAAACGCGTAAATCCGTTTTTTCAGTTTTGTTTCGTCCATCACTCATTCGTCCCGATTCGATTGATTCCCGCAATCAACAGCGTTAGGCCCTTGCGGCATTGAATTCAACAGCGCGCAATTGCATCGCCATCTTGTCGAGCACACCGTTGACATATTTATGGCCATCGGTGCCGCCAAATGATTTTGCCAGCTCAATGGCTTCGTTGATGATCACGCGATACGGCACTTCCATCTGGCTCTTGAATTCATAACCGGCGAGCAGCAGGATGCCACGCTCCACCGGCGACAGGCTTTTGTAAGCGCGGTCGAGCAGCGGCGCGATCAGCTGCTCCATGTCCGCAGCACCGGCCACCGCACCGGTGAGCATGACCCTGAAATAATCAACGTCTATCTTGTCGAAGCCTTCGGCATCCGACAGCTGCTCGACAATGGTCAGCGGATCAGTGCCCGCCAGCTGCCATTGATAAAGGCCCTGCAGGGCAAATTCACGCGAACGTCTGCGACTGGATTTCATGAGGCTCCGGTGTGCAG
>CANHZX010000041.1 GCA_947465215.1 Betaproteobacteria bacterium
CTACTACGGCCTGCTGACCCAGGCCAAAGTGCCGCGCGACATCGCGCTCAAGCTGCATGACGCGATCATCAAAACGGTCAACACGCCATCCGTACGCGACCGGCTGCTGTCAGTCGGCGCCGATCCGCTGACCCTGAGTATCGATGAGTTCACCGACTACATCCGCAAGGACATCGAGAAGTGGCGCAAGGTTGTCAAAGCCGCCAACATCCAGATCGACCGCTGAACACCGCCATAAGGAAAACAATCATGTCCGACCACTCCAGCCTGCCCATCGCCCGGGTTCATGCCGCCATGCAGGCGATGACCGACAAGGCTCTGCAAGCCCCCGACGACGTGGTCGCCATCGCCATTGTCGACAGTACCGGCAACCTGCTCGCTTATTCACAGACCGGCCCGCTGCGGCTGTTCAGCCGCCGCCACGCCATCCGCAAAGCTTATACGGCAGCAGTCATGGGTACGGATACCGGCACCAACGGCCAGAAGCTGAAAGAACAGGGCCGCAGCATCAGCGAAATGGGCGATCTGCAATTGACCGGCATGCAGGGCGGCCTGGTGATCAAGCGCGACGGCATAATCCTCGGTGGCATCGGCGTCGGCGGCTATAACGGCGGCCACCTCGATGAGGCACTGTCGAAGATCGGCCTCGATGTACTGATGCCCCAGCAGTAATCCCTGCGGGGTGGCCTAGTGGTTCCAGGCCACCCGCACCGCCAGTACGTCACCCCGCGCGCATTCCTGTTCACCAGCATACAGTGAACAGGTAATGCGCGTTTTTTTCGGGCCGGCTTCAACGACCTTCGCGCGCAGCGTCAGTGGCTGATCAATCGGCGCCGGCTTCAGGTAATCGACTTTCATCGAGGCCGTTGCATACCAGAGCTGCGGATCGGAACCGATGGCACGGCCTTCGCGGCGGTAGGCATCGGCAAACGCGGTGCAGATGCAGTGGCAGTCGATCACCGTGCCGATGATGCCGCCATTCAGCACATCGGTCGGCCCGGCCATATGGAAAGGCTGCGGCGTAAACGTCGAGACCGCTTCCTCACCATCCCAATAACTCTTGATACGCAGGCCCTGCGCGTTATGCGGCCCGCAACCGTAACAATGGTTGTCGGGGATCAGGTCCTGAAACGCGGGTTCTTTCACGCCTCTTGCGGTTCGCGCAGCGCAACGGTCGTTGAATCGTAGCCATACACCCACGACGGATCCGTTTTTCCCTTAAGCCAGGTATTGGCGCTGGAGCCCGCCTGAATCGCGGAGGCGCGCGGCTTACGGATCGCTTCATACAATTTGAATGCCGCGCCGAGGCCGTCGGCTTCGACACCCGTCAGCACGCGCGACAGGATCGCCGCATCTTCCAGTGCCGAGGCTGCACCCTGCGCCATGTACGGCGTCATCGGATGACAGGCGTCGCCCAACAGCGCAACCCGGCCTTCCGACCAGCGCGGCAGCGGATCGCGTTCGAACAACGCCCATTTATAGACTTCGGGGCAGGCCTGCAGGATGGCTTGTACTTCCGGATGAAAGCCCGCATACGCGACGCGCAATTCTTCAAGGTCACCCTTGGCCGACCACGACTCCGGCGTCATCCACTCCGCTTTCTCCGGCACCGACGTCACAAAATACAGTTCATCGCGCTTGCGCGTGACGAAGTACACCACCATATGCCGGTCGGCACCCCACCACTTGGTACGCACCGGCTCCATCGTTACACCCTTGATGCGCGATGCAGGGAAGGTCGTGCGATAGGCCACCCTGCCGGTGAAACGCGGCTTTTCCGGCCCGAGCATCTGTTCGCGGATTAGTGAATGCACGCCGTCGGCGCCGATCACCGCGTCGGCCTTGATCATCACGCCGTTGGTGAAATGCAAATCAACGCAGTTCGCCTTCTGGTCAAAAAACTTCAGCTTCATGTTCAGGTGCACATGGTCACTCGGCACCAGCGGCGCGAGCGCGGCATGCAGATCGGCACGATGCAGGAACAGGTACGGCGCGCTGAATTCCTTGGCCACCGTTTCACCCAGCGACAGTTCACTGCTCGGCTCACCCGTATCCCAGGCACGGCTCAAGGCGTAGTCCGCCTGGAAGGCCTTGTTGACCAGCTGCTCTTCGACACCCAGCAGGCGCAGCACCTTCATCGCATTGGGCGCCATCTGGATGCCGGCGCCGACGCGCGCGAATTGCGCCGCCTGTTCAAACACATGCACTTCATGACCCGCGCGGCGCAGCAGCGTTGCTGCAGCGAGGCCGCCGATACCGGCACCAACAATGGCTATCGAGAGAGGTTTCATAAAATATTCTATATAAACAAATGGTTATAGCGATGTAATTTTGGCTTCTGTAACGACTTTGCGCCACTTCGGCATTTCCCGTTTGATGTGCTCCGCAAAGCCTTCCGGCGTCGTCGGCGTCAGATCCACCGTATTGAAACGTTCACGCATGGTCTTCTGCTGCAGCGTCTTGCCGATTTCCTGCGATAGGCGGCCGACGATCAGCTGCGGTGTACCGGCCGGCGCGAGCAAGCCGAACCAGATTGTCGCTTCGTAACCCTTCACGCCCGCTTCCGACAGCGTCGGCAATTCCGGCGCCTGCGGTGAACGCTTGGCGCTGGTCACGCCCAGCACCTTGACGCGACCTGCACGGGCTTCGGCGAGCCCGGCTGCGCCCAACATCATGTCGACATGCCCGGCCATGACATCGACCATCGCCGGACCCGCGCCCTTGTACGGCACATGCAGCAGATCCACACCGGCCAGCAGTTTCAGCAGTTCACCCGCAAGATGGTTCGATGAACCCGCACCGCCCGACGCAAAACTCAACTTGCCGGGCTGGCGCTTCGCCAGCGCGATCAGTTCCTTCACGTTCTTCGCGGGCACCGAGGGATGCACCACCATGAACAGCGGCGTGGTCACACAAAGGGAAACGGGCGCGAAATCCTTGACTGGGTCATAAGGCAGATCCTTGGTCACCGCCGGATTGATCGCGAGGCTGGTCACACTGCCGTACACCATTGTGTAACCGTCAGCCGGCGATTTCGCTGCAGCCTGCATGCCGATCGCCTGCGACGCACCGGGCCGGTTGTCGACGAGGAATTGCTGGCCCAGGGATTCCGACAACGCATTGGCAATCGCGCGCGGCACCAGATCGCCAAGGCCGCCGGGGGAATAGGGGGAGATGATGCGGACGGGTTTGTTGGGGTAATTCTGGGCCTGCGCCATGGGCATCGCCAATACCAGGGCCGCAGACAGACCAATGAAAGTGCCGCGAATCATCAAACTCCTCTTAGATTCTTATAGTGGTTCAGGACGCAGAGTGTACGACGGGTTCTGGATTTTAAATCTGATTCTGATGCACCTCTTGCCCGACACAATCCGGAACCGGCCAGCGATGATCCAGGAATTTCCCCTATGCTTTGTACCCATCTTCCGCACTCCGGAGCCCAAAAAACATGCCCGTCCGCAGCAAAAAGAAAGCCCCCGTCCGCAGCAGAGCCGATCCGGCGCAAATCAAAAGTGCGCGCGAAATTTTCCACTTCGGCCCATCCACGCTGATCGGCGTCGAACCACTGGTCATCAGCGCGCGCAAGGTCACCGCGCAGCTGGTGGTGAAGCCGCATCACATGAACCGCAACCACCGCGTCGGCGGCGGCATCCTGATGGCGATGGCGGATGTCATGGGCGCTGCGGGCGCCGTGGTCAACCGGCCACCCAATCACAGCGGTGGCACCATTGAATCCAAGACCAATTTTTTCGGAGCGGCGATCGGGCCGGTATTGAAGGCGACCAGCATCCCGTTGCATATCGGGCGCACCACCTCGGTCTGGGAAACCACGATCAAGGGCGGTGACGGCCGGGTCGCGGCGATCGTGACCCAGACCCAGATCATGCTGCCCAGGGGTTAATATTTCCCGCGCAACCGGGCACAGATCCCGCTCAATACAACAACAACCGCCGGTCCGCAGCACCCGTTTTCAGGAGGAGTTCATGCGTCGTCATCTCGTCCCTTTTCCATCGCTTCTGTTGTTGGCCTTGGTCGCCGTGCTCATCACGCCGCCTGCCCAGGCCCAGATGGAGCAGAAACGGCCGATTCGCGTGCTGGTACCTTCGGCCCCCGGTGGTCCTTCGGATTTTGCGGTGCGGCTGATTTCGACGCGTGTCAGCGAGGCCATCGGCCAGAGCCTGATCGTCGACAACCGGCAGAGCGTGAACGGCATCATCGCCTCCGAAATCGGCGCCCGCGCGGTACCGGACGGCAATACGCTGCTGATCGGCAATATCGGCAGCATGGTGATGAATGTCGGGCTCTACAAAAAACTGCCCTACGACCCGCAGCGCGATTTCGCGCCAATCACCCAGCTGGTTTCGGCGGGTACGGCGCTGGTGGCCCATCCGAAATTCGCTCCGAACAATTACAGCGAATTCATCGCCGCCGCCAAAAAAGAGCCGGGGCGCATCACCATCGCCGTGGCCGGGGCCAACGGTGCGGTCGCCACCGAAGTACTAAAATACCTTTCGGGCATTACGCTGAACAACATTCCGTATAAAGGCAGCTCACCTTCCGAAGTGGCACTGCTGTCGAATGAAGTCTCGGTCGCGCTGCTGTCGATTCCCGCTGTGACGCCGCATATCCGCAGCGGCCGCATGAAAATCTACGGCGTCACCACCGCGAAGCGTTCCCAGCTGCTACCGGATACGCCGACGATCCAGGAACAGGGGCTGGCCGGTTACGAGTTCGGCAACTGGCACGGCCTGCTCGCGCCGAAAGGAACGCCGAATGCGCTGATCCGTAGAATGCATCAGGAAGTGGTCAAGGTGCTGTCAGCCAAAGACATTGCCGAGATCGCTCTGGCGCGCGGCAATGACATCATCGCCAACAGCCCGGAAGAATTTGCGGCGGTGCTGGCGCGGGATATTCCGCGTTACAAGAAGATCATGGCCAGCGCGGGGATTGAACCGCAATAACTGATAGCGGTCGAAACCCGTTGCCGCTTAAGCGCTGCCGGATTCGATAAACGCGCTGCCGTCCCGTAGCAAGCTCTCTATTTCTTCTTCGGTGTAGTCGATGCCGGCGAGCACCTCGCGGGTGTGCTGCCCTTTCGCGGGCGCAGCCCGTTCCGCACTGAAAAACGCACCGTTGAAACGGATCGGCGTGCCCAGCGCCTGCGCGGCATTCGGCAGTCCGATGTCGATCAGCGGCAGGCAGGCTTTCAACGCGGGATCGGAAAGCACATCGGCAACAGTGTTGATCGGGCCGCAGAGGATGTCGGCGGCGCGCAGTTTTTCCAGCCAGTATCCCGCAGGTTTGGTTTCAAACAGCGGCGTGATGATAGTGTGGAGTTCGGCGCGGTGCGCGACGCGCGCGGCGTTGGTCGCAAAACGTGCGTCATTGGCCAGTTGCTCCAGCCCCAGCGCTGCGCAGAATTTCTGCCAATGCGAATCACGCAGTACAGCAACAGTGATGTAGCGCCCGCCCGCGACCTTGAACGCCCCTGCCGGTGCGAGCAGGCTGTTCTGGTTGCCCTGGCGCGGCGGCAGCCGGCCCGAGGCCAGGTATTCGGTGAAACCACCGCACATCAGCGACGCCGCAGCGGCCATCAGGCTGATGTCGATGTTTGCGCCGCCCTGCCCGGTGAGGCGACCGTAGAGTGCCAGCAACACGGATTGCACGGCGGAGTTTGCCGCGGTCATGTCTATCAGTGGAAAGCCGACGCGCAGCGGTTCGCCATCAGGCTCGCCGACCACGCTCATCACGCCACTGATGGCCTGCAGGATGGTGTCGCTGGCGGGTAACTGCGCGTAGGCGCCGTCCTGACCGAAGCCGGATATCGTGCAATAGATGATGTCGGGATTGAGCACATTGCAGCGGGCGTAATCAAAACCCAGCTTCGCCATCACGCCCGCGCGGTAATTGGAAACCACCACGTCGGCCTTGCTGATCAGGCGCTCGACGATGGCACGGCCGCCTGCCGTGCCGAGATCAATACCGATATCGCGCTTGTTGCGATTGAGTGCAATGAACTGCGGGTTGCCGAAACGGCCGGGCTCGCCCTTACCGGCATTACGCTGCCAGTCGCCGTCCTGACGCTCGATCTTGATGACCTGCGCGCCCATGTCGCCGAGCAGCGTGGCGGCATAGGGCCCGGCCACGCCTTCGGTCATGTCGACGACTTTGACGTCGCGCAGGATTTTGTTGTCCATCACGCGTCAGGGGTTACGGCTGCAGACCCCTCGTCACACCGGCGTCTTTACCGGCTTGCCGCCGAGGTGGAGCATGATGTTTTCAATCTGCAGCCCACCCATCGCGGTGCGGGTTTCATTGGTGGCGCTGGCCATATGCGGCAGCAGCACGGCGTTGTCGAGCTCGTAAAAGGCAGGATCGACATTGGGTTCGTCGTAATAAACGTCGAGCCCGGCGCCGGCGATTTTTTTCTCCTGCAGGTACTTCAGCAGCACCGGCTGATCAACCACCGAACCGCGCGCGACGTTCACCAGATAACCCTGCGGGCCCAGCGCATCAAGCACGGCGGCATTGACGATGCCCTTGGTTTCCGGACCGCCGGGCGTGATCGCGACCAGTACGTCGCAGTTTTTCGCCAGCGTGACCACATCTGCGTCATAGGCGTACTGCACATCCTTCTTGTTGCGGTTGTGATAACGGATGTTCATCTTGAAGGCTTTGGCGCGCGCGGCGATTTCTTCACCGATGCGGCCGAGGCCGAGGATGCCCAGCGTCTTGCCACCGAGCGAGGTGGTGAACTGATAGGTACCCTGGGTTTTCCACAGCCCTGCGCGCACGTATTTGTCAGCTTGCGGGAATTTGCGCATGGCGTTGAGCACCAACGCGATGGCGCAGTCAGCAACGCAGTCGTTCAGTACGTTTGCGGTATTGGTGACGATGATGCCGCGCTGTTTGGCGGCATCAAGATCAATCTGGTCAACGCCGACGCCGAAGTTGGAAATGATTTCGAGTTTGGGAAGTGCATCCATCAACGCAGCATCGACCTTGCTGTGGCCGGTGTGCGCCAGCGCGCGTATTTTCGGGGCGGCGGCTTTGAGGGCGGCGGCGCGATCGGGCTGCTCCCACAGCTTGATCAGCTCGAACTCCTGCTCCATGCGTTTTTGCGTACCCGGGTGACCTTTGGCGGTCAGGATGAGGTCGTGTTTCATGACGGCTTTCTTCTTGTTGATGAATGAATCCCGCGTCGCGGCAACTCGCTACGGGGTCGGGGCCTCCTGCCCCGGGACGCACTTTACCCTGCAAAACCGGTCAGTGGATGACGAGTGTTTCCGGGTAGGCCTTGACGCCCTTGACCAGCGTGCGCGGTGCGTTGCGGCGCAGGTGGCCGAGGTCGGCCGACTTAGCAGCAGCGATGATGTGCACCTCGTTCTTTTTCATTTCTTCGAGGTAGAGGTTGTTGCCACCGAAATGAATCTCGGCATAGCGATAAGCCTGGTACAGTTTTTCATTGAGTCGCTTCATCGCGTTGACGTAAAACGCCGGGGTCTTGCTCAACAGGTCCATGCCCGATTTGTAGACCACGACGATTTTGCCGTCGGGCTGTTTGCGGCGGGCCAGCCCGCCGAGCACAAATTCCGGATATAGCCGATCGTGGCATTTTTCGAGGTAACAGCGGTCTGACATCTGCGCGATGATGTCGGCGGAACCGAGGATTTCGCCGATACGGCGCATCACCGGGTCATCCATGTGGATGGTCGATGGGTCACGTTCGTAACCGGTGAAATGGATGATCACCGACGCGTCGTGTGCGAATTTTTTCAGGCCGATGGTCGGCATGTATTCGAGCAGAAACTTCGAGCCGCGCGAGACATGGGTCAGCGTGTATTCGGCACCGAACTTGTGCTTGCGATCGGTACGCTTGCGCAGATAACCGAAATCATGAAACAGCGCGGTGACCACACCGACGGTGAACAATTCGGGGGTCAGCGGCTTCTCGTCGCGGGTCTCACGCTGATAGCCGTCGAGCAGCCGCGCCATCGCCAGCGTGACATCGAGCACGTGTTGAATATCGTGATACTCGGTGTCGCAGGGGTGATAGTCGGGATGTTTGCCGTGGTAATACTTCGACAGGTCATCGAAAGCGCGTTCCAGCGTGCGGGGATGGCCCTTGGGGAACAGGCGACCGAACAGGCGTACGACCTCATCACAGACGTCGATGGCGTCGGTAGTGCGAATCTTGTCGGTAATGTCGAAATCGCTGCGTCGCATGGCTAAATGGCTTCGCCCCCGTAGCCGTCAGAGTTTGCAGTGTAACAACGGGCTTTCGCCCTGCACAGGGAGAAATGCCTCAAATGGTTTCCGTCCCGCCGGAGCCCGCGGCGGCCCGGTTCAGCCGGTCACGGATCGCCAGCCATTCCGCCTCGTCCGGCGGCTGTTCAACCAGAATGGCATCACAGCCGGCATGGTCCAGCGCACGCAGATTGGCGTACAGGTCATGGGCATAACCGGCGGCATCGACCGGCGCGGCAACCCAGGTGAGGTTGTCGAGCAGCGGCTGGAGTTTGGTGCGGGCGAGTACGGCAACATGTTTGCCCTGGCGCACGAGGCTGTGCGCGAGTTCGACCACGAGATCGCCTTCCATCTGCATCAGCGGGGTCTGCGGCGCGTAATGTTTGTCGAGCATGCCTGACACGCGGGGGGTTTTCGCCTGCGGCGCGGCCAGCGGCTTACCAAGGACCGCTTCGATCTGCTGCGGGGTGATCATGCCCGGACGCAGCAGGGTCGGAGCAGCACCCGAACAATCAACAATAGTCGATTCAATGCCGACGTCGGTGGCGCCACCGTCGAGCACACAGGCTACGGCGTCGCCGAATTCCTCACGCACATGCGCCGCCGTCGTCGAGGACACGCGGCCGAAACGATTGGCCGAGGGGGCGGCAATGCCACCGCCGAAAGCCCGCAGCAGCGCCCGTGCCACCGGATGTGAAGGCACACGAATCGCAACGGTGTCCTGCCCGCCGGTAACGGCATCGGGTACGTTCGGATGGCGCTTGAGCACCAGCGTCAGCGGACCGGGCCAGAATTTTTGGGCGAGCGTGTGTACTGCGTGCGGAATTTCGCGCGCCCAGTTGGAAAGCTGCACCGTATCCGCGATATGCACGATCAGCGGATGATCAGCGGGGCGGCCTTTGGCAACAAAAACTTTGCGCACGGCATCCGTGTTCGATGCATCAGCACCAAGGCCGTAGACCGTTTCGGTCGGGAACGCGACGAGTTCGCCCGCCTTCAGTTGCGCAGCGGCGCGAGTAATATCGAGATCGGAAACGGAATCCGTCATCGGCAAAGTATGGCGCAGCCAAGAATAAATATCAATTAAAACAATTACTTATGATGTGCCGCCGGAATGCGATGTGGCAGCGAATCAAACCGCCATCGCCAATGCCTTGAACTGCTTGCTCAGTTTGAGTCCCTGCGACTGATAGTTCGAACCGATATTCACGCCGTAAAGCGTTTCGGGTTCTCCGAGCAGACGTTCGTAAATCAGCCGGCCGACGTCCTGGCCGTGTTCGATCATGAATGGCACGTCATGCGAACGCACCTCGAGCACGGCGCGCGCGCCCTTGAGGTTGTTGGTGCCGTAACCGAAGCCGGGATCAAAGAAACCGGCGTAGTGGATTCGGAATTCACCGACCGACGGATCGTAGGGCACCATCGAAGCGGCAAAGTTGTTGGGGATGCGCACGCGTTCGCGCGATACCAGGATGTAAAAGTCATCCGGGTTCAGCACCAGTGAACGGTCGGCGTTGCGCTGGATCGGCTCCCAGAAATCGAGCGGATCGTAGTGATTGATCTTCGACAGGTCGATCAGCGGCGCATGATGCTTGGCGCGGTAACCGATGATGCCGTTGCTGGAATCGCCTTCCAGATCAACAGACACCCACAGGCCGTTCTTGATCATCGCCGGCTGCGGACCGTCGGTATCGGAATAGACCAGCTTCAGCGTCTGGTCGAGTTCGGTGAGCTTGGCGTCCGACGGCGGCGGATTGCCGCGCATGAAACGGATCTGATTCAGCCGCGTGCCCTGCTGTGCGAGAACGCTGAAGGTATGCGGCATGATTTCCACATACAGCTTGCCCTTGTAACCGGCGGCGACGCCTTCGAACTCCACACCGGCGTCGGTGATCAGGCGCGTGAAAATGTCGAGCCGGCCGGTGGAGCTTTTCGGATTGGCGGCGCCGGCGATGTCGGCGGGCAGCTTCAGTTCTTCCATCAGCTCGGCGATGTAGACGCAGCCTTTTTCCAGCACCGTCGGCTTGGTCAGGTCGATCTGGTGCATTTTCAGGCGGTCGATTTTCGCCTGCACGGTCGATGATTTTCCCGGCAGGAAACTCGCACGCACGCGCCACGCGGTGGCGCCGAGTCGCAGGTCAAGGCTCGCCGGCTGGATTTGTGACGGGTCAACGCCACCCTCGGCACTGATACGCCCGCCTTCAATTAACTTGGCGATGTCGTGGTCGGGCAGGATGCCCGTGGTCACGACGTGTGTCGCATCGCTGCGATCACCGTCGGTAAACAGTTTGCCGGCTTCAGCGTTCATCTCAGTTGCCTACGAGCATGGTCTGGGCCTCGCGGTATTTCTCCGAGGTTTTTTTCAGCACATCTGCAGGCAGTCGCGGGGCGGGCGCGGTCTTGTTCCACGGCTGGGTTTCCAGCCAGTCGCGCACGAACTGTTTGTCAAAGCTGGGCGGGCTGATGCCGGTGCGGTATTCCGCGGCGGGCCAGAAACGCGAGGAATCCGGCGTCAGCGCTTCGTCGATCAGCACAATATTGCCGTTGGCGTCTTCGCCGAATTCGAATTTGGTATCGGCAATGATGATGCCGCGCGTGGCTGCAAATGTCGCCGCTTCGTTGTACAGGCGGATCGCCACTTCCTTCACTTGTGCCGCATGTTTCGCGCCGACGGTGGCAACGGCTTCGTCGTAAGTGATGTTTTCGTCATGCTGACCGGCAGGAGCTTTTGACGCCGGCGTAAAAATCGGTTGCGCCAGTTTTTCCGCCTGTTTCAGTCCGGCCGGGAGTTTGATACCGCAAATCGCACCGGTCTTCTGGTAATCGCTCCATCCCGAACCGATGATGTAGCCGCGTACCACCGCTTCAATCATCAGCGGTTTGTATTTGTGCACGACCATCGCGCGGCCGGCGATCTGTGCGCGTTCTTCCGGCGCGACCACAGTGGCGGGGTCGATACCGGTCAGGTGATTGGGGGTGATGTGCTTGAGCTTGTCGAACCAGAAGTAGGACAGCTCGGTCAGCACACGGCCTTTGCCGGGAATCGGATCATCGAGGATAACGTCGAAGGCGGAGAGCCGGTCGCTCTGCACCACCAGCAGCTTGTCGTCACCGACCGCATAGATGTCGCGCACCTTGCCGCGATGCAGGAAGGGCAGGCTTTTCAGGTCGGTCTTGTACAGCGGGGCGTCGCTCATCTTCGGTTCAGTCTTTCCAGTCGGGATATAACGCTGCGCGGGTAATCAGCGCCTTTTGCAGTGCGGCTTCAACGCTGTGGTCGAGCACGGTGTAGTGGCCCATCTTGCGGCCATCGCGTGCTTCATGTTTGCCGTAGAGGTGCAGCTTGGCTTCTGGCAGGTTCAGTACGCGATCCCAGGAGGGTGTGCCCTGCTGCCAGGCGTCACCGAGCAGGTTGACCATGACCACCGGCGACATCAATTTGGTGTCGCCCAGCGGCAGACCGCACAACGTGCGCACCTGCTGCTCGTATTGCGAGGTCATGCAGGCGTCGATGGTGTAGTGACCGCTGTTGTGCGGACGCGGCGCCATTTCGTTGACCAGCAGTTCACCGGATTCGGTGACAAAAAATTCCACCGCGAGTACGCCGCAGTAATTGAGCTTGTCGGCGGTGCGCAGCGCCCACTCTTCGGCTTTTTTTGCCAGTTCCGGCGCGACGCGTGCGGGCACGATGCTGATGTCGAGAATACCGTTGCGGTGGCGGTTTTCCGAGACCGGGAAACTGCGGCCGATGCCGTCGGCGCCGCGCGCCACCACCGCAGAAATTTCGCATTTCAGCGCAATGCGCTGTTCAAGCACGCAGGATTCATTTCCCAAATCCTTGAACGCCTTGCGCGCCTCTTCAGCATTGGCGACACGCACCTGGCCCTTGCCGTCGTAACCGAAACGCGCACGCTTGAGGATGCCGGGGAATAAGTTCGCAGGCGCTTTCGCGGCATCGGAATCGCATTCGATGACGGCATATGGCGCGACACCGAGATTGCAAGAGCGGAAGAACGCTTTTTCGCGGATGCGGTCCTGCGCCACGGCAACGGCGTCGCCGGCGGGACGCACCGTGCAATGGCTCGACAGCCAGCGCAGGCTGTCGGCGGGTACGTTTTCGAATTCAGTGGTGACGGCGACACAGGAGTCGGCGAGCTGTTGCAGCGCTTCGCGATCCTGATAGGCCGCTTTCAGGTGCACATCAGCGACTGCACCCGCGGGGCTCAGCGGATCGGGATCGAGCACTGTGACGCGGTAACCCATGCTGTGCGCGGCGAGCGTGAACATGCGGCCGAGCTGGCCGCCGCCGAGCATGCCGAGCATGGCGTCCGGAAAAATCATTGCTTATTTCTTGACCGGCAGTTTCATCGCACGAACCGAAGCCGTCTGCTTCTTGCGGAAGGCGGCGAGTTTTTTCGCGAGTTTCGCGTCGTTGCGGGCCAGCGTCGCCACCGCAAACAGTCCGGCATTGGCCGCGCCGGCTTCACCGACGGCGAAAGTAGCGACGGGAATGCCTTTGGGCATCTGCACAATGGACAGCAGTGAGTCGAGGCCTTGCAGAGCGCGCGAGGTAACGGGCACGCCGAGCACTGGGACGATGGTTTTCGCCGCGAGCATGCCCGGCAGATGGGCTGAGCCGCCGGCGCCGGCTATGATGCATTGCAGGCCGCGCGCTTCGGCTTCTTCGGCATAGCGGTAGAGCAGATCCGGGGTGCGGTGTGCGGACACGACTTTGGCTTCGCAGGACACGCCGAACTGCTGCACCATGTTGACGGCATGCTGCATGACATCCCAGTCGCTTTGGCTGCCCATGACAATGCCGACCAGCGGTTTTTTCACTGCGGACCCCTTCATTCAAAGCGATATTTTACAGTACGGACACGCGGCCACGAGCGCGCAAAAGGGCTGCTAGAATCGCCCGACCCGCGCCCCCATGGCAACAACCCGTCAGCCGGTCTGCATCGGCCGCCACGCTGAAACCTGCAGCAACGGCCCATTCCGAGGAGAAACCCCGATGTACAAAGCACTTCATGGCCTGCGCATCGCCGCCTGCACGCTGGCGCTGGTCGCCGGCAGCGCGACCGCCGCGTTTCCGGATAAACCGATCCGTATGGTGGTCATCTCCGCTCCGGGCGGTACCACCGATATCATGTCGCGGCTGCTCGCGCAGGCGATGGGCGAAGGCCTCGGCCAACAGGTGGTCATCGACAACCGGCCCGGCGGCGGCGGCCTGATCTCTGCTGAAATCGTCGCCGGCGCAGTACCCGATGGCCACACTGTTCTCTATACGCACACCAGTTTTTCGGTGATGCCCAGCCTGCACAAGACGCTGCCCTACGACACAGTCAAGAGTTTCGAGCGCGTCAGCGTGTTCGCACTGTTCCCCGGCGTGCTGCTGGTCAACAACAACCTGCCGGTCAAAAACGTGCAGGAACTGATTGCCTATGCCAAGGCGCGTCCGGGCAAGGTCAATTACGCCGCAGGCACGACCGGCGCGACGGCCCACCTTTCGGGCGAGCTGCTGAAATCGATGGCCAAGATCAATATCGTGCACGTGCCCTATAAAGGTACCGGCGCACAGCTGACATCCGTGGTCTCCGGTGAAACGCAGTTCACCTTTGCCTCGGTGCCGGCGGCGCTGCCCTTCGTCAAAGGCGGCCGCGCCCGCGCAATCGCGGTGGGTTCTCTGAAACGCTCACCCGCGCTGCCGGATGTTCCGACGGTGGCGGAATCCGGCGTGCCGGGCTTTGACGTTAATGCCTGGAACGGCGTGATGGTGCCGCGCGGCACGCCGGCGCCGGTCATCGAGCGCCTCGGCCGCGAAATGAAACGGGTCACGACGCTGGCCGACATGAAAGAACGCGCCGCCGCACAGGGCGCCGAACTGACCTGGACGACACCGCAGGAATTCACCACCTATCTGAACGCGCAGGTCGCCAAGTGGGGCAAGGTCGTCCGCGAATCGGGTATGTCCAATAACTAATAACTGTTTGATTATAAAAGGGTATTTATGAGCTACGAGATCGGCATGCGACCCGGCGATGATCTCGCCGGAAAGGTTGCCCTGATAACCGGCGGCGCGCGCAACATCGGCCGCGCCATTTCGCGATCACTCGCGGCAGGCGGTGCGACGGTGATGATCAATGCCAACACGTCACGCGAAGCCGGCGAGGAAACCGTGGCAATGATCCAGAAGGCCGGCGGCAAAGCCGCGCTGTGCATGGGCGACGTCACTGATCCGGATGCGGTGAAACACCTGGTCGATGAAACCATCAAGCAGTTCGGCCGCATCGACATGGTGGTCAGCAACGCCGCCATCCGCGCCGAGACGCCGTTTGAAAAAATTTCTTTTGCGGAATGGCGGCGCGTGATCTCCACCGTGCTCGACGGTGCCTTTCTCGTCTCGCAGGCGGCATTGCCGCACCTGATCAAATCGGGCGGCGGCACGCTGGTTTACACCGGCGGCATGACCGGTCACAAGGGCGCACTGCACCGCTCGCATGTCGTCGCAGCCAAAGGCGGTCTCGCCGCGATGACCAAGGCGGTGGCCCATGATCTGGCCGAATACAACATCACGGTGAACTGCGTGGTGCCGGGTCCGATCGACACCGTGCGCGGCCTGCCCGGCGCGCCCGAGCGCCCGGATTTCCGCAAGTCGCTGCCGCTGATCGGCCGTCGCGGTCAGCCCCAGGAAATCGCGGCGATGGTGCGCATGCTGTGCGGACCCGACGCGCGCTACATCACCGGTCAATCCATTCACGTTAACGGCGGAGTACTGATGCCATGAGCAAGAAATCAAAAACCAATTCCAAAACAACCGTGTCTCCGCTGATGAAGACACTGGCCACCTATATGGCCGGTGCCGCGAAAAAGCCGCTGCCGAAACACGTTGCCGAAAAAACCAAACACCATCTGCTCGACACCATCGCCGCGATGGTTTCGGGTTCCCGTCTGCTGCCAGGCACCAAGGCGATTGCCTATGCCAAAACCCTGGGCGGCGCGCCGCAGGCGCTGGTGATCGGCTCGAAGATCGTCACCAATGCCGAGCAGGCCGCACACATCAACGGCATGCTCGCGCACGCCGACGAAACTGACGATTCTCACGCCGCCTCGCTGTCACACCCCGGCTGCGCCATCGTGCCGGCGGCACTGGCGATGGGCGAACGTGAAAAATCCAGCGGCACGCAACTGCTGCGAGCTGTCGCGCTTGGTTACGACCTGTGCGCACGACTCAATCTGTCGCTGCACCCCTACGATTTCCGTCAGGCCGGGCATTCGACCCACAGCTTCGGCCCGAGCTTCGGCGCCGCCGCTGCAGCCTCGCTACTCGCCGGACTGGATTACAACGGCATGCGCCATGCGCTGTCGTACACCGCGCAGCAGTGTTCCGGCATCTCGTGCTGGATGCGCGACGAAGAACATATTGAAAAGGCCTTCGACTTCGGCGGCATGCCCGCACGTAACGGCACGGCCGCAGCCTCAATGGTGTCGTCCGGATTCACCGCAGTGGAAGACGTTTTCTCCGGTGAACGCAATTTCTACGTGGCCTATGACGAGACCCGCCGCATCGGCATGAAGCCGCAGCCGCAGCGCCTGATCAAGGATCTCGGCAAAGTGTACGAAATCATGAACACCAATATCAAACGCTGGTCGGTCGGCTCGCCGATCCAGGCGCCGCTTGACGGCCTGCTGGAGCTGATCCGCGAACACGGCGTGAAAGCGGCCGATGTCGAGAAGCTGGTGATCCGCGTTGCCCACCAGGCCGCGAACACCACTGATAACCGCAACATGCCCGACATCTGCATGCAGCACCTGTGCGCTGTGATGCTGATCGACGGCATTGTCACCTTCAAGTCCTCGCATGACGAAAAACGCATGAAAGACAAGAAGGTTCTCGACCTGCGCAAGCGCATCACGCTGTACGGTGATGACGCGCTGACCGCAGCACTGCCGTCGCGCCAGGGCATCCTCGAACTGAAACTGAAAAACGGCAAAACCCTGCACAAGCATGTGAAGGCAGTGCTCGGCACGGCGCAGAACCCGATGGTCCGCGCCCAGGTCGACGAGAAGTGTTACCACCTGATGGCGCCGATTCTCGGTGCTGCGCGCGCGCGCAAGCTCTGCGATGCGGTGTGGAACATTGAAAAGGTCGGCAACATCACCAAGCTGCGCAATCTGCTGACGGCCTGAACGATCAATTACCTCCCTCCCCCTCTTCCCGAGGGAGAGGGAGTACCGGAGATCGACATCATGGCGTGGACATTCGAGCTGCTGAAAAAGCCCGACGGGCTGCCGATTACCGAGGGCCCGGTGTGGGATGGTGAGCACCTCTATTTCACACACATCCACGCCAATACGATTTTCCGCTGCGATCCGAAGACCAACGCGATCACGCCGTGGCGCACCGGACTGGATCGGGTCAACGGCCTGGCCTTCGATGCCGAGGGCCGGCTGTTCGGCTGCTGTCAGGGCGGACGCAGCGTGATGCGCTTTGATCCCGACGGCAACAACGTGGTCATTGCCGACAGGTTCGAAGGCAAGCGCCTGAATACGCCGAACGACCTCGCGATTGATCGCAAGGGCCGCATCTGGTTCACCAACCCATGGAACGACGGCAACGTCGACAAAACTGAGAAGCAGGAACTGGAAGACCGTTCGGTTTACCGCCTTGATCCGCAGAAGGACGGCAGTTATTCGATCACACGCGTCGTGTTCGACACCACGCAACCCAACGGCATCCTGGTGTCGCAGGACCAGAGCATGCTGTATGTCGCCGAAAGCAGTTTCACCGCAGGCATCGTGCGCGAACTGCGCGCCTATCCGATCCGTGATGACGGCAGTCTCGGCCCGTATAAGACGCTGTTCACCTGGGGCGAGGATTATCGCGACATCCATCGCGGCATCGACGGGATGACGCTGGATATGGACGGCAACATTGTC
>CANHZX010000042.1 GCA_947465215.1 Betaproteobacteria bacterium
CTGCTTGCCACAGTCCTGATCTCAAATTCGTTATCCAACTCCTGCTGCAACACGCCGGTGACCTGCGCCAGTTCCTTGCGGATCATCAGTGAGAACATCGGCGCCGCAATCTGCTTCACCAGCGGTTTCGCCTGCTGCAGCAGCTTGGCGCGACCCTCGGGTGCATTGATATCGACGTTGCGCCGCAGTTCGTCGATCAGGAAGCGCGACAGCGGATCGGCCTTGACCAGCAATTCCTCAAACGCCGCCTTGCCGTTTTTGCGCACATAGGTGTCGGGATCTTCACCATCGGGCAGAAACAGGAAACGCAGCTGTTTGCCGTCGGCGAGTTGAGCCAGGCTGTTTTCCAGTGCGCGCCAGGCCGCGCGCCGCCCGGCGGCATCGCCGTCAAAACAGAAAACCACTTCATCCGACTGGCGCAGCAGTTTTTGCACATGAATGGGTGTGGTCGCCGTACCCAGCGTCGCCACTGCGTATTCAATGCCCGCCTGCGCCAGCGCAACAACATCCATATACCCTTCGACGACAATCACGCAGCCCGCGTCACGTATCGCGCGCCGGGCATTGAACAGGCCATACAACTCCCGGCCTTTTTCGAACACCGCGGTTTCCGGCGAGTTCAGATACTTGGGTTCGCCATCGCCGAGCACACGACCGCCGAATCCGATAATGTTGCCTTTGACATCGACGATCGGAAACATGATGCGGTCGCGGAACACGTCGTAACGCCGGCCTTCGTCATTCTGCTTGACCAGGCCAGCGGCGGTGAGCGCCTTGTCGGCGTAATCCGGAAATACCTGCTCCAGTCCCTGCCAGCCGTCTGGTGCATAACCAATGCCGAATTTTTTTGCGATGTCGCCGGAAAGTCCGCGGCGCTTCAGATACTCAATCGCCTGTGGCGCATCCTTAAGCTGGTTGCGGTAAAACTGTGCGGCCTTCAGCAGCGCGCCGTAAAGATCAGGGCCGTCCTCAGCGCGGCGCTGCTCAAACTCGGAACGCGGCGCTTCCGGTACCTGCATGCCGACGCCCTGGGCAAGATCCTTCACCGCATCGACAAACCCCATGCCGCTGTATTCCATCAGGAAACCGATGGCCGTACCATGTGCGCCGCAGCCGAAGCAGTGATAGAACTGCTTGGTCGGGCTCACCGTGAACGACGGTGATTTCTCGGTGTGGAAAGGACAGCAGGCGGAATAGTTGGCGCCGCTACGCTTGAGCTTCACGTAACGGTCGACCACTTCGACGATGTCGACCCGGCCCAGCAGATCCTGGATAAACGATTGCGGAATCATGTGCTGCGGTCGACCCCACTCCTGAAAGACCGGCGTTGTGCCGGCCCGGACTTGATCGCTGGATTATAGAGGCGCCACAGCCGTGCGGCGCCGGTCCGCTTCAACCCGCCCGGATATCCCGGGAAGGTCATTCAATACAATGAATTACGATTGGGTAAGCCGCGCCTTTACGGCAGCCGACACCTTGCCCATATCAGCACGTCCGGCCAGCTTGGGCTTCAGAACAGCCATCACCTTGCCCATATCGGCAGGGCCCGCAGCGCCGGATTCACTGACGGCAGCGGCAATCGCCGCGGCCAGTTCGTCCTCGCCCATCGCCTGCGGCATGTAAGTCTGCAGCAGCGTAAGTTCCTGCTTTTCCTTGTCCGCCAGATCCTGACGCCCACCCTGCTCGAACTGGCTGATTGAATCGCGACGCTGCTTGATCATTTTCTCGATCACGGCCAGCACATCGCCATCGGTCAGCGTCTTGCGCTCGTCGACTTCGCGCTGCTTCAGCGCGGCGGTCAGCAGGCGGATGGTGTCGCGGCGCACGGTTTCACCGCTGCGCATCGCAGCCTTCAGGTCATCATTGATCTGGTCACGCAGGGACATAGCCAATCTCCGGGATGAAACGGGCCGCACAAAAGACAAAAGGGTGCGAGGCTAGGCCCCTGCACCCTTCAGCAACGCGGACCGAACTGATCAGTACAGTTTCGGCGGCAACAGCTGCGAGCGCAGACGCTTGTGCGTGCGCTTCACGGCGGCGGCAAGCTTGCGCTTGCGCTCTGCGGTGGGTTTTTCGTAAAACTCGCGGGCGCGCAGCTCGGTCAGGAGACCGGTTTTTTCAACAGTGCGCTTGAAACGGCGCAGGGCCACTTCAAACGGCTCGTTTTCTTTGACACGTACGGTGGTCATGAAACCTCAGGGGCTGGGTTCGGGAAAACGAGTATTATAACCAGCCCAGCCGCTGTTTTCAAAGGTACACAGGTACCAGTGCCGGGAAGCCCCTATACAACACCCCAATCGACCAATTGCTGATTTTTGCCATTTTCAGCCAGTTTTTGCCGCTTTGAATACCATTTTCCCGTCTTTTTGCGCATTTTCAGGCTGATCCCGTGCTCGTACTCGGCATCGAAACCTCCTGCGACGAAACCGGCATTGCGCTCTATGACACGGACCGCGGCCTGTTGGCCCATGCCCTGCATACCCAGGTCGCCCTGCACGCAGAGTACGGCGGCGTGGTTCCGGAACTGGCGTCCCGCGACCACATCCGCCGGGTGCTGCCGCTGACCCGCAAGGTACTGGCGCAAGCGCAGGCAACACTGGCCGAACTCGATGCGGTAGCTTATACCGCGGGTCCCGGACTGGCAGGTGCCTTGCTGGTTGGCGCCGGCATCGGCGCCAGCCTTGCCCATGCGCTGGGCAAACCGGCGATCGGCGTACATCACCTTGAAGGCCATCTGCTGTCGCCGCTGCTCGCCAATCCTGCACCGCCGTTTCCATTTGTCGCGCTGCTGGTCTCCGGCGGGCACACCCAGCTGATGCGTGTCGGCGGCGTCGGCGACTACACCCTGCTCGGCGAAACTGTCGATGACGCTGCCGGCGAAGCCTTCGACAAATCCGCCAAGCTGCTGGGACTGGGTTATCCGGGCGGTCCGGCTATCGCCACATTGGCCGAAAGCGGACGCGCAGGTCGTTACACGTTGCCGCGCCCGATGCTACGCAGTGACAATCTCGATTTCAGTTTCAGCGGATTGAAGACTGCGGTGCTGACTGCCGTTCGCAATCAGACGCCGGATGCACAGGGCCGCGCCGATCTCGCCGCTGAACTGCAGGCGGCAATTACGGATGTGCTGGTCACCAAGGCCCTCGCTGCGCTGGAACAGGCCGGACTGGAACGGCTGGTGGTTGCCGGTGGCGTCGGCGCCAACCGGCTGCTGCGCGAACAGCTCACAGCGTCGGCCAAACGCCGTGGTTATACGGTGTATTACCCGCCGTTGGAATTCTGTACCGACAACGGCGCGATGATCGCGTTTGCCGGCGCCCTGCGACTACAGAAAGGTCTGTGCGAAACCGCGCCCGGCTTTACCGTCCGGCCGCGCTGGGATCTGGACAGCCTGTCGACGGTCTAAGCGTCGGCCTTGGCGCCAAGCTTGCGCTCCTTGCCGGCGATCAGATTGCGGATGTTGGAGCGGTGACGCCAGATCAGCAACGCTGAAATCAGCGCCACCGACCAGACAAAGGGATGCGCGGGATTGAACAGGATCAGCGTAAAAAAAGCCGCGAACAGCGCCGACACCAGTGCGGCCAGCGACGAGTAACGGAAAAACATGGCGATGGTGATCCACGTCGTCAGCGTGCCCAGCGCCAGAGCCCAACTCAGTCCCAGCAGCACACCCAGCGCGGTCGCCACACCCTTGCCGCCTTTGAACCCGTGGAACAACGGATACATGTGGCCGAGGATCACCGCCAGAGCCGCAATAGCCATCGCCAGTTCGCGACCGTCAGCGCTCCATTGCTGAGCAAAGAATACCGCCACCCAGCCTTTGGCGCAGTCGCCAAGCAGCGTCAGCAACGCCGCCGATTTGCGGCCGCTGCGCAGCACATTGGTGGCGCCGGGATTTCCCGATCCGTACTCCCGCGGATCCGGCAACCGGTAGGCACGGCTGACCACGACGGCAAAAGACACCGAACCCAGCAGGTAGGCAAACAGCACGATGATCAATAAATCCAAGGCAATTCTCTCTGGGCTAAAATGGCGCCGGCCATTCTAGCGTAAGTTAACCGCAGCACCCCGCACACACCCATGGACACCATATTCATCAACGAGCTGCGCATCGATACCCGCATCGGCATCTATGAACGGGAAAAACAGGTGGCGCAGACCATACAGCTCGATCTCGAAATCGGGCTGCGCGGCGAACATGCCGCGCACACCGACCGCATCGAAGACACCATCGACTACGCCGAAGTCGTCGCCGATATCCGCAAGCTGTTTGCGGAACAGCATTTCGCGCTGCTCGAACACGCAGCTGAATCCATCGCCCAACTGGTGATCCGCGACTTCAAGGCGCCGTGGCTGCGCATCACCATCGCCAAGCTGTCGCCGCTCGCCGGCGTCAAGCGGCTCGGCGTCACCATCGAGCGCGGCAAACGCATTTAAAACACATCGCGCTTGTACGCTTAGCCCCGGGGGTGATGTTTGGCGTGCAACTGCTTCATGCGCTCGCGCGCGACGTGGGTGTAAATCTGCGTCGTTGAAATATCCGAATGCCCGAGCAGCAACTGCACCACACGCAGGTCCGCGCCGTGATTAAGCAGATGCGTGGCGAAGGCATGGCGCAAGGTGTGCGGTGAAATCGGCTTGTGCAGCCCGGCCTGCAGCGAATAACGCCGGATCAGGTGCCAGAACGACTGGCGCGTCATCGCTGCGGCGCGTGCGGTGACGAACAGTGCATCGCTGACCCGCTGGCCGAGCAGCGCCGGACGCGATTCGCGCAGATAACGCTCCAGCCAGCCCAGCGCCTCCTCGCCTAGTGGCACCAGACGCTCCTTTGAACCCTTGCCCAGCACGCGCACCACGCCCATGTCGCGGCTGATCTGCGGCGTTTTCAGTGTCACCAGTTCCGATACCCTCAACCCGCTGGCGTACAACACTTCCAGCATCGCACGGTCGCGCAGACCCAGCGGTTCATCGACGGCCGGTGCAGCGAGTAGACTTTCGACATCGGCTTCAGTCAGTGTTTTCGGCAGCGAGCGCGGCAGCTTCGGCGCTTCGATGCGCAGCGTCGGATCCACCGTGATCAGATTCTGCCGCACGGCATGGCGGTAAAAACGTTTCAGACTGGACAGCAGGCGCGCCGCGGTTGAAGCACGCGCCTTCGCGCGAAACTTGTACGCCAGATAATCCTGGATCATCGGCTGCGCGGCAGCGAGCAGATCGCAGCCGTTCTTCTCGGCCAGCCATGCCGCGAACTGTTTGAGATCGCGGCGATAGCTGTCGAGGGTGTTGCGCGACAGGCCGTCCTCCAGCCACAGCGCATCGCAGAACTCGTCAATGCGTTGTATCGAGGAGGCCTTCATGTCGCAGCAGCCAGCGTTTCACACTCAATGGAAAAGCATCCTTGCCGCCCATGAAACCGCCGAGCCCGCCGCTGGCGGCGAGTACCCGATGGCAGGGCACGAACAAGGGCACGGGATTGGTTCCGCAGGCGCCGCCGACAGCACGGGCAGCACTACCGATGCGTCGCGCCAGATCCCCGTAGGTAATTGTTTTTATTGGAAATAATTTCTCGATCTCACGCCACACGCGGCGCTGGAAGGCGGTGCCTTCCAGTCGATAAGGCACTTGGAAGACATACGCCGGATCATCCAGATAACGTTCGATCTCGCGGCAGGCCCGCTCCGCTGCACGGTCATGCGGCGCCCTGGCCGCGGTTTGCCGCGGCAGATAACGCACACCGGTGACGACAGCTCCGTCAGTCACAATGCCCAGCACCGCGAACGGTGTGGCATAACGTGTTTCCGGCGACGCGGCGTTCACGCGATCGCCGGCGCCCCGGATCGCAACTTCTGCAACAGGACAACCACGGTCACCAGCACCAGACCGAGGATGTCGCAGAAAGTCGTCGGGTACACCAGCGCAAGCCCGGCAATGATCAGCATCCAGCGCTCGGGCAGTGTGGTCTTGCGCAACAGCCAACCCTGCAAGCCGCCGGCCAGCGCAACGATGCCGATGATCGCTGTCACTGTAATCACCGCGATGGCGCCCCAATCCGCCTGCGCCAGATTCTTGAACGAGCCGCCGAGCAGCAGACCGACGCCGGAAGGATCGAGCACGAACATGAACGGCACCAGGAAAGCAGGCGCGGTGTACTTCCAGCACTGCAGCGTGGTGCGGTACGGACCGCCGCCGGTAATCGCCGCAGCGGCGAAGGGCGACAGCGCGGTCGGCGGCGAAACCTCAGACAGCACGGCGTAATAGAAGATGAACATATGCGCTGCAAAATCCGGCACACCGAGCTTCATCAGCGCCGGCGCGGCGATCACCGCACAGATGATGTAGGACGCTGTAACCGGCACCGCAAGACCGACAATCCAGACAATCATCGAGGTATAGAACGCGGTCAGCAGCAAACGCATGTCATGCAACAACTTGACCGTGTCTGAAACGCCCAGCGCGGTAAACAGGCTGACCAGCGCCTGCGCACCCGACTCGGCATAGGTCAGCACGATCGAGCTGAACTTGAGACCCAGACCGGTCAGCGTCACCACGCCGACGATAATGCCAGCGGAAGCGCAGGTCATCGCGACGTTGAGCACGCCCACCGATCCGCCTTCCAGCGCCTTGATGAAACCGGATTCCCAGAAGCCCTTCACCCATGGCATGCGGCCGCGGAACCAGTCATAGGAAATCAGCGCGCAATCCCGCTGCAGGAAAGACAGCACTGCCGTGACCACCGTCGCCCAGAACACCGACATCACCGGCGAGTAACCCATCAGCATGAACACCACGATCGCGATCAGCGATACAAAATGGAACCAGTATTTTTTCGCGAGCGCGCCGGCGCGGTGGTGTTTCTCCAGCGCGACCACCTTCATGTTGAACTTGCGGGCGTCAATTTCGACCATCACGAAAATCGCGAGGTAGAACAGTACCGTCGGGATCGTCGCCATCAGGATCACGTCGAGGTATGAAATCTTCAGGAACTCCGCGATCAGGAAGGCCGCGGCGCCCAACACCGGCGGTGAAATGATCGCGCCCAGACCACCGGCTGCGAGCAGGCCGCCCGCGGCCTCCTTGCCGTAACCCGACTTCGCCAGCAGCGGATACGCGACCGCACCCAGCGTGACCGTCGTCGCTACACCCGAACCTGAGGGTCCGCCAAGCAGGAAAGAACCCATCACCACCGCGCGACCCGCGCTCGAAGGCTTGCCGCCCATCGCCGAGAACGAAAAATCGATGAAGAACTTGCCGGCACCGGAATACTGCAGGAAGGCGCCGTAAATCGTGAACAGGATGATCAGTGTCGATGACACATCAACCGCGACGCCGAAGATGCCCTCCAGCGTCATATACAGGGAGCCGGTAAGGCGCGCGATGTCGTAACCCTTGTGCGTCCACGGCTGCGGCAGATGCGGCCCGAACAACGCATAAGCGAGGAAGGCCAGCACGATCACCGGCAGGATCCAGGTCGAACTGCGCCGGTTTCCCTCGAGAATCAGCAGGATCAGTCCGACACCGAACACCTGGTCCATCACCGTCGGCGTCACCGCGCGGTCGCCGAACTCGTCGCCGAAATAAAGCATGTAGGCGACAACAGCGACGGAGAGGATCGCAAAAATCACATCCCACCACATTAGCCGGTGGCGGAAGCGTTTTGCCGCGGGGAACATCAGAAACACCAGCGCCAGTGCAAATGCGACGTGGACCGGACGCAGAATGTAAGCCGGGACGATTTCGACCGCAGAGTAGAGGTGGAACAGCGACATCACCACAGCCGCTGCCGTCAGGATCACCGCCAGCACGCCGCGATAACGGTTATGCGCGCCCTCTTCTTCTTCGATCAGTTCCGCGACGCGCTTGCGCGCCTCTTCACTGATGCCGTCGAGGCTGACGGTCTGCGAATTGTTGTCAGACATTGATCATTCTCCCCCGCGAATTTTGCCCGGCGATCATAACATGTGAACTCTTGCGCCCGCCCATCCGGCCACCCCCAAAAAAAACCCCGCCACTCGGGCGGGGTTGCTTTACATCAGGCCGCGGACTACTGCAGCTTGACGCCCTTCTCCTTGAAATACTTCAGCGCGCCCGGATGGAACGGGATAGGGGTCGCTGCGGTTTTCTGGTTCTCGTACTTGAAGTTCTCAGACTCCTTGTGCACCGCAATCATGTCATCGCGCTTATCGAAGATGGTTTTGACGATGTTGTAGGCGGTCTGCTCACTCATGCTTTCATGAACGACCAGGATGTTCATCACCGTCGCCTGCTTATTGTCGGCCTGCATGCCGCTGTAGGTCGTTTTCGGGATCACGTCCTCGATATAGAGGTTGCCGTATTTCTTGTTCATGCCGGCAACAGTCTCGGCGTGGTCGACCATCTTGATCTTGATGCCGGGCGTTGCCGCCAGATCAGTCACGGCCGCGGTCGGCAGACCGCCCACCCAGAAGAAGGCGTCGATCTTCTTGTCCTTGATCGCATTGACTGATTCCGCGACGCCGAGGCGTTCACGTTTCATGTCCTTGTCCTTGTCGAGGCCGGCGGCTTCAATGACGCGGAAGGCCATGACTTCGGTGGCGCTGCCCGGCGAACCGGTGGACACACGCTTGCCCTTGAGATCTTTCATGCTGTTGACGCCCATGCCCTCAACGCTGACCACGTGCATGCGGTTCGGGTAGAGGATCATCAGCGTGCGCAGCGGGACTTTCTGGCCCTTGAATTTGTCTTCGCCTTTATAAGCATCGAGCGCAGCATCGGTCATCGAAAAGCCGACATAGGGTTTGCCGGTACCGATCAGTTTCAGGTTGTCGACCGAACCGCCGGTGACTTCCGCCGTAGCCGACATGCCGGGAACAAACTTCGACAGCACGTTGGCGAGACCGCCGCCCATCGGGTAGTAGACGCCGCCGGTGCCGCCGGTAGCGATGGAGATATTCACTTTCTCCTGCGCAATTGCCGGCATTGCGATCAGCGCGGCAAGCGCCAACATATTGATTAATTTACGCATTTTTCCTCCGGTGGTTGATTGATTCAGCCTTGGGCCGATGAGTGTAGGAATATTCCCCTGGACGGTCAACCGGCCCGGGGCGGCGGTCACAAATTACTTGGCGAAGAGTTGGGACATGTCCTCGAAGGCTTTGAATTCCAACGCATTGCCGCAGGGATCAAGAAAAAACATTGTCGCCTGTTCACCGACCTGACCTTTGAAGCGCACATGCGGTTCGATGACGAATTTCGTTCCGGCGCGCGTCAGCTTATCGGCCAGCTTCTGCCATTCCACCATCGACAACACCGCACCGAAATGGCGTACCGGCACGTTGTCGCCATCAACGGCGCTGGTCGTACGGTGCCCGACTTCATCCGGCGCCAGATGCGCAACGATCTGGTGTCCGTAAAAATCGAAATCCACCCATTCAGGGGATGAACGTCCCTCGGCGCAGCCGAGCAGTTCGCCGTAAAAGGCGCGCGCCTTGGCAAGGTCATCAACGGGAAAGGCAAGGTGAAAGGGCGGTTGGTTCATGATGTTTCCTGCAAGCGTCGAGTAGTCAAAATCGGTATTCTAAGGCCTTTCCAACGGACGACTGCCCCTGCGATGATCCCCAATCTGTCTGCTCACGGCTGCACCATGCCGCAAATCGGTTTCGGCACTTCCCAGCTCGGCGATTGCGGCGACCTTGTCGCCACCGCACTGAAACTCGGCTACCGCCATATTGATACCGCCTGGAAATACGGCTCGGAAAAAGGCGTCGGCGCCGGCATCCGCGCCTCCGGCGTGCCGCGCAGCGAGATCTTTCTCGTCACCAAGGTGTCGCATGAATACCTGAGCGCTGACGCGTTTGCCAAATCAGTCGATGAAAGCCTGAAAAACCTGCAGGTGGATTATGTCGACATGCTGCATGTGCACTGGCCGAGCATGGACAAGGTGCCGCTGGCAGAAACCATGGGCGCGCTGGCCAAGGCCAAACGCGACGGTCTTGCCCGCCACATCGGTGTTGCCAATTTCAACATCGCCCTGCTGGAGGAAGCGCGCCGCACCTGTCCCGAACCGCTGGCCACACTGCAGGCGGAATATCACCCCTACCTCGACCAGTCCAAGGTTCTCGATTACTGCCGCCGTCACGGCATGATCTTCACCGCCTATTGCCCGCTCGCCCGCGGCCGCCTGTTCAACGACCCGGCACTCATGGCTATCTCCCAGGCCCGCGGCAAAACCATTGCCCAAATCGTACTGCGCTGGCTGATACAGCAGGGCGGCATCGTGCCGATCCCCCGCTCCTCGAATCCCGAGCGAATCGCCCAGAATCTTGAAGTCTTTGACTTCGAACTCAGCGCCGACGAAATGCACCGCATCCATGCCCTGGCCAAACCCGACGGTCGGATCGCCAATCCGGCCGGACGTGCACCCGCTTGGGATTAAAATAGCGGTGGAGTCAAAAAAACCTGAAACCGGAGGCCATCCAATGAATACCCAAACCATCCAGGCGGTTCTCGGCACTGCCGCCATCGCCGCCACGCTTGGCTTCGCCGGCAACGCCGCCGCACAGGGCGCTGCCTTTCCAAGCAAAAACATGGTGATGATCGTGCCTTACACCCCCGCCGGCTCTGCCGATGCGATGAGCCGCGCCATTGCCACGCGCCTCGGCACCGCACTCGGCCGCAACATCGTCGTCGACAACCGTCCCGGCGCCAGCGGCATGATCGGCACCGAGATGGTGGCCAAGGCCGACCCCGACGGTCATACCCTGCTCGGTCACACCTCGTCGTACCCGGCCACCGCTGCGGTCCGCGCCAAGCTGCCCTTCGATCCTGCCCGCTCGATCATCCCGGTCGGCATGACCGCACGCGCGCCGATGCTGTTCGCGATCCATCCGTCGATCCCGGCAAAAAGCGTCAAGGAACTGATCGCCATCGTCAAAAAAGACCCGAAGAAATATTTCCTCAACTACGGTTCATCGGGCACCGGCGGCAACAACCACTTCTCCGGTGCGCTATTCGCTTCGGCGGCCGGCATCAAGATGGAGCACGTGCCGTACAAAGGCATCTCCAATGCCGTGACGGCGCTGGCCTCGGGTGAAGTCGAAATCGTCATTGCCAGTTCATCGGCCCTGCTGCCGCAGCGCGATTCCGGCCGCATCCGCATTCTCGGCGTGACCAGCGCGGAGAAATCCCCGCTGTTCCCGGACCTGCCCACTGTCGCTTCGCAGGGCGCCCCCGGTTACGAGTACGAATTGTGGTGGGGCACTTTCGCACCCGCAGGCATGTCCCAGGAACGGATCAGCTATCTGTATTCGCTGATCAATAAGATCGTGACCAGTCCTGATATGAAGAAATTCCTGGATACTCAAGGCGCCGAACCCTGGCTGATGCCGATGGCCCAGTTGCCGGAACTGCTGCCAAAAGAAATCGCGCGCTACAAAAAAGCCGCGCAGCTTGCGGGTATCGAACCGCAATAAGAATTACGCAGCGCACCGAAAAATCCCGCCGGCCCCAAGCCAGCGGGATTTTTTTATGCCTCGGTCAGCCGGCCCGTCTGATAGTCGCGCACTGCCTGCTCCAGTTCGGCAGTCGTGTTCATCACGAAGGGGCCGTATTGCGCCACGGGTTCATTCAGCGGCAGCGCCGCCAGAAGGATGAACCGGGCGCCCTCGCCCGCCGCAACAATCCGCACGGCATTGCCTGCTGACAGCACACCGGCACTGCGCCGGGGTAAGGCGCGCGGGGACGCTGCGCCGACCTGCACATCGCCCTCATAGACATAAACAAAGGCATTGTGGGCCGGCGGCAGCGCGTGCTCGAACACGCCGTTGGCTGCGAGCTTGATATCAAAATAGACCGGTGCCGTGCTGAGCCCCTGGATCGGCCCCGGGATTGCACCCGCCGGCGTTTGCAGGGTGCCCGCGATCACCTTGACGCGCCCGCCGCCAGGCCAATCCGCTGAAGGAATAGCGGCAGCAGGAATGTCGCGGTAGGCCGCGGGCTTCATTTTTTCCCGGGCCGGTAGATTGATCCACAACTGGAAGCCGCGCATGCGCCCTTCGGTCTGCTGCGGCATCTCGGAATGAATAATGCCGCGACCGGCGGTCATCCATTGCACATCGCCGCTTTTCAGGTCGCCGCGGTTGCCGAGATGGTCCTCGTGCAGCATGTGCCCATCCAGCATGTACGTCACTGTTTCGAAACCGCGGTGCGGATGACTGGGGAATCCGGCGATGTAATCGTCAGGGTTTTCGGTACCGAACTCATCAAGCATCAGAAAAGGATCCAGTCGCGCCTGCGTTGACTGGCCGATGCTCCGGCGCAGTTTCACGCCGGCACCATCCGAGGTCGCCTGCGAGGGGATCAGGTGCTGCAGCGTTCTTGTGGTCATGGCATCAACTTGAATAATCAACAATTAAGGGTACATCAGCGGCGGGGATCGCGCGATTCGTTCCAAACGCTGCACAAAAAAATACGGACGGCAAAGCCGTCCGTATTCAGGAGTCTTGCCGGATTACATGCGGCCGAGATCACTGATCGCATCAACCACCATAGACGTACCGACGGCAATCAGCAGGATGTCGGAAGCGACCCGCACATACTTATGACCCGAGGGCGGTGGTCCGAGCCGTACCACGAGCTGCGAAGGCAAATCGTAATAGACCACGTCGCGCGGCAGCGGATGCCCTTTGCTCCATTTCTTCGCCTGTCCCGGCGGCATGCAGCCGTTGTTCTTTTTGGCCAGCCCGGGCGGGCACTTCCCGCCATGGAACTCCTGCGTATAGTAATCACGCACGACCGTGTGCTGTTGAGTGACAAAATAGCTGCTGCGCTGCGACTGCTCGTTCTGCTTGCCGCTGCTCTGTTGTTTGTCACGACCCTGCCCCTTGCCACCATGTTCGCTTTCGGGCTTGCCACCACCGGCCCAGGACGGCTTGTCCGCGTAGACGGGCATCGCCAGCAGACTTCCCGCAGCAATCAGAACTGCTGTAAGTACTGAGTAACTCGGATTTTTCCTCATTGTCGTGCCCTTCTTTCTGTTGCGCCGCCCATCGCAGCACACAGGGGAATACTACGCATAGTAAGCCGGTTTGTTTGTGATCTAGGACACATTAAGGCGGTAACAGAACGCAAAAACACCCTCCCCCTTCAGGGAGGGTGTTTATACCGTCGCCACCGGCGTTACCGGGGAGCCGGCAGCCCCGGGCATACGCAAGGGCGGCGCCGTCAGCAGAAAGCGGCTGCGCTTATGTTTGCGCAGCCAGGTCGCGAGTTCGGTGAAATACCACAGTTCACCGAGATGGATGCCCAGCTTGACCAGGCAATGCTCATGCAAGGGCAGTTGCGGCCCGCGATGCGGCATGCGCGGATCAAGACCCAGCGTGCCGGAACGTTCGACCGCAAGATTGTCCGCCGCGATCGCTGCAACCCCGGTATCGGCAATCCATTCCAGCAGCCGTTTGTCATGACCGTCGAGCACTGCACACTGCATCTTGATTGCGTTGTCGAGTTTGCCGTCGGCGTCGCGGATCAACTGGCCGAGGCCCGTATGCAGACACAGGATGTCGCCCTGCTCGACCGTAATCGCATCATCCTTCATCACCTTTTCGAGCATTTCGTAGGTAATATCGGTACGCGCATCGCCGAAATGGTGTCTGAGATCAATCAGCACCGCACGCCCCTGCACGCCGGTCTCCGCCATCGCAGCAACGGACAAGGCACGTGCACCGGTTTCGCCATGAAGCCCGCGCCCCTGCTCATCCACCAGATGAAAACCGTTGTAGGACACTTTTTCCGCAACGCCGTCGCCGTCGGCATCAAAATGCGTGCCCTTGTGCGCGAATCCGTCCCAGTGGGTTGAATACTGGGAATACAGAAAAATCGCCTCGTCGGATCCGACATCGGTGAAACGAGGATTGGTTTCACCCATGTCGAGATTGAAGTAAACCTTGCCCTCGCGGATCACCGGATGAAACTCGGGCGGTTTGCGGAAGGGGTTGAGCACGCTACCGCCGGGCTTGTCGAGCGGGTGCGACAGGCAGAACACCAGCCCCGTCTGAACTTCTTTCAATGCGGCCAGACGGCGCGCCGGGGTCAGCAGATTCAGCCGGCCGTGCTGGTCATCATCGCCGAATTCGCCCCAGTTCGATCCCTCGGGACGCTGCTTCCACCGTTTTGCCATGCCGGCCTCCGTATTACTGGTTGCGCCGCTTAATCCAGCGTGATGTTCGCCGCCTTGACCACCTTCGCCCACTTGGCGATTTCCGCTTTCAGCCAGACCGCAAACTCCTGCGGCGAATTGCCCACCGGGACGCCGCCTTCGCTGTCAAAGCGTTTGCGCACTTCGGGCAGCTTCACGATTGCCACGATCTCGCGGTTGAGCAGGCGGATCACCGGCTCGGGCGTACCTCTGGGCACAAAAATGCCCTGCCAGGTACCGGACTGGAATCCCTTCAAACCGGCTTCAGAGATCGTCGGCAGATCGGGAAACAGCTGGGAACGCTCAAGACTGGTCACAGCAACGCCGCGCAATTTGCTGGCGCGGGTATGCGGCATCACCGACGGCATGGTCGCAAACACCACTTGGATGCGCCCGGACAACAGATCAAGAATCGAACCGGATGCGCCCTTGTACGGCACATGGGTCATGCGTGTTTTTGCCATCAGGTTGAACAGTTCGCCCGCGAGATGCGGTCCGCCGCCGTTGCCCGAAGATCCGAAATTCAGTTCACCCGGCTTGGCCTGTGCGAGCTTGATCAGGTCCTGCACGGTATTCACCGGCAGCGAGGGATTGACTACGAGGATCTGCGAAGCCGTCGACGCCAGCGTGATCGGCGCCAGATCACGTTCGGAGTCGTAAGGCAGTTTTTTGTAGAGACTGGGATTGACCCCGAAGGAGCTGCCGACCAGCAGCATGGTGTAACCGTCGGGCGCCGCCCGTGCCACGAGTTCCGCCGCCAGTACACCGCCACCGCCACCACCGCGGTTGTCGACCACGAACTGCTGGCCCAGCTGCTTGCTCAATTCCGCAGCCACCATGCGCGCGACAAAATCGGCATTGCCGCCGGCCGATTGCGCCACGATGAAACGCACCGGCCGCGTCGGATACGTGCCGGCGCGGGTGTCGGCCGCATTGGTTGTGCCCGCGCAAAGCGCAAACACCATCGCCGCGACCGCCCCTGCCATCCGCACATTCATGCTCAACGCCCCTTGAATACCGGCTTGCGCTTTTCCATGAATGCGCGCCGGCCTTCGATGAAATCCTGACTCGCACCGCAATCCTTGACCAGCTGATCACACAAGGCGTTGTCACGATCAGCGGGATCTTTCATCAGCTCGTCGACCACGCGCTTGGCGGTCAGAATCGACAGCGGGGCGTTTTCGGCCATGGTCTGTGCCCAGGAGCGCACGGTGTTTTCCAGTTCGGCCACCGGCACCACCTCGTTGACAATGCCCATGCGCAAGGCCTGGTTCGCGTTGTAGCGACGGGCCGTGAACACGAATTCCTTGGCAACCGACGGGCCGACCAGCTCGACCAGCCGGCGCAGGCCTTCCATGCCGTAGCCGATGCCGAGGCGGGCAGCGGGAATGCCGAATTGCGCATCGTCCGAGCAGATACGCATGTCACAGCTCAGCGCCAGCGACATGCCGCCGCCGATGCAGTAGCCGCGAATCATCGCCACGGTCGGTTTTCCGGTGCCGCGCAGAATCGAGCGCATGCCCGATGACGTCTTCGAATACTTTTCCTGCGCCTCGGCATTGGCGCGTTCGTCCTCGAACTTGGAAATATCTGCGCCGGCCACAAAGGACTTATCACCCGCGCCTGCCAGAACGATGACACGCACGCTGTCATCTTTCGAAAAGGCATCCAGCACCTCGCCGGCGGCCTGCCACATTTCCAGCGAAACCGCGTTGCGGCGCTCGGGATTGTTGAAAATCAGGAAGCCGATCGGGCCTTCCTGCCGGGCCACAATCTTGTCGGTTGTCGTTTTCATCTGCTGCTCCTTTATTGATTCACCGGTCACGCGTCAAACGCCCGGCGCATTACAAACCGTATTACAAGTGCATTACCACTTAACCAATACCGCGACCGGACCGCCGCGTCTACGTTCGTTCCGCATCGTGTTCACTGTTCAGGCTCTCGCCCGCACTTCGGGATTCAGGAAATTGCGCGGGTCATGCACCCGGCCGTCCATCCAGGCGAGGATATTGTCAGCCGCGATCGTGCCCATGCGCGCCATCGCATCCGTAGTCGCCGCCGCGATGTGCGGGGTGACAATCACATTCGGCAGCGCGAACAATGGATTCGCGGCATCGGGCGGCTCGACGGCGTAGGTATCCAGCCCCGCCCCGGCAAGACGACCTGACTGCAGAGCGTCGATCAGCGCCGGCTCGTCCACCACCGGGCCGCGCGAGGTATTGATCAGCAAGGCGCCGGGCTTCATTCGCGCAAACTGCGCCGCGCCGATCATGCCGCGGGTTTTGTCGGTCAACGGACAATGCAGACTGAGGATATCGATTTGATCCAGCAGACGATCGAGATCGGGCTCCACGCGCATACCCGGCGGCGGATTGATCGCCGATCGCGTGTTGATGATCACCGTTGCACCACAGGCCTGCGCCAGTCTTGCCGTGCGCTCACCGATCTGGCCGAAGCCGACGATGCCCACCGTACGGGTGCGGAAATCACGGATGAACAGATCCAGGTTGCGCCAGCCGCCGGCCCGCGTTTCGCGGTCAAAACGCGGCAGCTCCCGCGTCAGCGCGAGCATCATCGCCAGAGAATGTTCAGCGACCGCATCGGCATTGGCGCCGCCGGTCACCATCACCGCGATACCCAGACGCGTGGCTGCAGCGATATCCACCGAATCCACACCGGCGCCGTGTTTGGCGATGATCTTCAGTCCCGACGCGGAAGCCAGTACACGGGCGCTCAGTGGCGGCGAACCGCGCAGCAGAATCGCCGCCGGCTTGTGCCGCGCCAGCGCCGTAATCAAATCATCCTCGCTGATCGAATTGGTCATGAAAGCGGGTTCCATCCCGCCGTCGCGCAACAGCTTCTGGGCCAGATCGGAGACGGTTTCTGCAGTCACCAGCACTATCGGTTTATTCAACGGCTACTCCCGGTCAGTTCAGC
>CANHZX010000043.1 GCA_947465215.1 Betaproteobacteria bacterium
CCGCCGGTGCCACGCGGTTTGTGCTGCCGGCGGAATATGCCGAGCGGGCGATTTACGTGGTTGACGGTGACGTCAGCGCGGACGACAACACTGTTGCACCAAGAACCGTCGCGTTGTTCGCGCCGGGTGCGCCGGTCATCATCAATACCGCTGGCGGCGAACGTCATATTTCATGGAATTTTGTCGCCAGCAGCCGCGAACGTATCGACGAGGCGCGTACGCGCTGGCGTGAACAGCGTTTTCAGGCCGTTCCCGGAGAAAGCGAATTCATTCCCCTGCCCTAGCGGTAAAATCACTGTATTGCCGTCTGTTACACCGGCTTAATCCAACGTTGATGGAGTCCCTTTGAACCCAGCCTCACTGCGCCAGGAATACATGCGCGCAAGCCTCAGCGAGACCGATGTCGCGTCCGATCCGGTCCAACAGTTCCAGCGCTGGTTCGACGAGGCGCTGCGCGCCGGACTGCCAACCGTCAATTCGATGACACTGGCCACCGTCGACGCCGCCGGCGCGCCCTCTGCGCGCATCGTGCTGCTGAAAGGTATCGATCAGAACGGTTTCGTGTTCTACACCAATTATCAGAGCCGCAAGGGCCGCGAACTCGCCGCGAATCCGCGCGCGTCACTGGTATTCCACTGGATTGATCTCGAGCGCGAAGTGCGTATCGACGGCCGCGTCGAGAAAGTTACAGCGGCGGAGTCGGACGAATATTTCGCCAGCCGCCCGCTGGGCAGCCGCCATGCCGCGATAGCTTCGCCGCAAAGCGAAACCGTCGCCAGCCGCGACTTACTGGAAGCACGGTTTGCCGCCGCAGCAGCGGATCACGGCGAAACACCGGCGCGCCCCGCGCACTGGGGCGGCTACCGGGTTCTTCCGTCGCAGGTCGAGTTCTGGCAGGGCCGGCCGAGCCGGCTGCACGACCGTTTGCTTTACACGCGTACTGGGGACCGCTGGACGCTTTCCCGCCTCGCGCCCTGATCCGGGCACGCCATTGCCAGCATCGTTGTCCGCACGCGCCTGGGAATCCCTCCTCGCCTGGTATTTCGTCACCATCTGGGGCTCCGGTTTTCTGGCCACCAAGATCGGTCTGCAGCACGCCGCACCCTTTACCTTCCTGTCGCTGCGTTTTGCCTTCGGCATCCTCTGCCTGACAGTACTGGTGCTGGTGCTGAAACCGCGCTGGCCGGCGACGCGGGTGGAACTCGGTCATGTCATCGTCGCCGGACTGCTGATGCATGCCGTGCATCTCGGCGGCAGCCACTACTCGCAGTATCTGGGGCTATCGGCGGGGATTACTGCGGTGCTGCTGTCGGTCCAGCCGCTGCTGACGGCGCTGTTCGCGATGCGCTGGATGCGCGAACGGCTGAACGCACTGCAGTGGGCGGGGATCGTCATCGGACTCGCCGGCGTCACGCTGATCGTCTGGCACAAGATCGATGTCCGTGAAGCCACCTGGGGCGCATTGACGGCCGTGGCTGTTTCCGTCGCCGGCGTCACCGCAGGCACGCTGTACCAGCGGGTGTATTGCCCCACCGTCGATCTGCGTGCCGCCGCCCTGGTGCAATTTCTCAGCGCGTTCGCGGTGCTTGCGCCGCTGGCGTGGTTTGTCGAAGGCGCGGCGGTGCGCTGGTCGTGGACGCTAGCCGGCGTCATTGTGTTTCTGGTTATCGGCGCCTCCCTGCTGGCGGTCAACGCCTTCCACACACTGATGCGACGCGGTCAAGCCACGAAAGTCACCAGCCTGATCTATCTGACGCCGATTTTTGCGGTGGTGCTGGAACTGCTGATGTTTGACGTCGTGCCGTCGCTCGTCTCCCTCGCGGGCATCGCCATTACCTGCCTTGGCGTGGCCATGGTCTCCTGGACGCGCGCCGGAAAACCGGTATGACGATCCGCTTTGTCCTGCTGCTGACGATGATCCTGCATCTGGCTTTTACCGGCAGCCGGGTCACTCTGTCGCTGTACGCACTGCATCTGCAGGCCACGCCGCTGACGGTGGGCATTTTGATTTCGTTGCTTGCCGCCGTTCCACTGCTGTTCGCTGTCGGCTGGGGACGCACCATCGACCGCATCGGTGTGCGCAAACCGCTGCTGATTGGCGCCGGCACCGTACTTGGCGCGCTGCTGCTGGGGGCGGCAGTGCCGCGCATTGAAGTGCTGTTCATCGTCAGCGCTGTGGTCGGCAGCGGATTCATGCTTGTGCATATCTGCGTCAATCAGGTCGCCGGACTGCTCGGCACGCCTGAGCAGCGTTCGCGCAACTTCAGCCTGCTGGCGTTGGCGTTTTCGACTTCGGGCTTCCTCGGCCCGGTGATTTCGGGTTTCGCCATCGATCTGGTCGGCCACCGCATGACTTTTCTGCTACTGGGCTGCAGCGCCGCCGCCGGCATTGCGCTGATGCTGCTGCGACCGATCCGCATACCCGCCCATCCGGCCTCGGCTGCGGGTCACGACCACAAGCGGGTCGGGGATTTATTCCGCATCCGCGGCCTTCGTCGCGCTTTTGTTGCCAGCGCGGTGCTGTCGATGGCCTGGGATCTTTTTACCTTCGTCACGCCGATCCACGGCACGCGACTGGGACTGTCGGCATCGGTGATCGGACTGATTCTCGGTTCCTTCGGCGCGGCGATTTTCCTGGTACGCCTGGTACTGCCGGCAATCGTGCACCGCCTCAGCGAATGGCCGCTGCTGATCGGCGGCATGCTCGCTACCGGCGCCGCGATGTTCATCTTTCCGTTGATCGACAGCGTGTCGCTGCTGATGGCAGTGGCGTTCATGCTGGGGCTGGCAATCGGCGGCACGCAGCCGATGATCATGTCGCTGCTCTACAACACGGCGCCGCCGGGGCGCGGCGGTGAAGTTGTCGGGGTGCGCACCTTCCTGCTGAATCTGACGCAGGCCGGCATGCCACTGCTGTTCGGCATCGTCGGCAGCACGATGGGCATGACGCCGGTGTTCTGGACGATGGCAGCCGTGCTGCTCGTCGGCGGCGCCTACACCAGTCGCCGCTAAGCTGTCAGCGACTGCGTTTTCAGAGGGAAAACCGGCGCCGATACCGGGTGCAGGCAAAAAAAACGGGGCGCTGTCGCGCCCCGCTCTTCATAGCGAAAATCCGCTTATTTCAGGTGCTTGTTGACCAGTTTGGTCATTTCAAACATCGACACCTGCTTCTTGCCGCCGAAAACTTCTTTCAGTTTCTCGTCAGCATTGATGTTGCGGCGGTTCTTGCTGTCTTGCAGGTCGTGTTTCTTGATGTAGGCCCAGATTTTTTTGGTGACTTCGGTGCGCGGTTGAGCGCTGTTGCCGATCACCGCACCGAGCGCTGCGCTCGGCTGCATCGGTTTCATGAATGCGGCATTGGGTTTACGTTTCGCTGCGACTTTCTTTTTCTTAGCAGCGGGTTTCTTAGCAGCAGGTTTCTTGGTAGCTTTTTTCTTTGCAGCCATCGATGGATCTCCCGTAAGGTGACTGAATAAATTACAACGTTGATACAGAGTTCAGGCTAGTCTGCTTTGCCGTGTATTGCACGGTGTCGAGAGAATGCCGAGGGAAAATGCCTTTGTCAACGCTTTTTCAGAGGGAAAACAGCGTTGTACCGCAGGGAAAATGTCAGTGCGTACCAACCTGAATCCCGTCAGAATGCCGTCAGGATGTTGTTCGATTGAATCAATGCTTCTGTCGCCGCACAATCCGAACGCGCTTCCTGCCGCCACCGGGAGCGCCATGCGGCAGCGCAAGAGCAGAAACAAATCAATGACCTAGTAGAGGAACTTGAATTGTCAGCCTGCATCATTCGCGATCCTTGTTCACGCCGCGCTGCGTCGCCGCACGGTGACACGGAACTCACCCACTCGGGGTAAGCTTCCACCACCATGTCGAGACAATTGTCCCTGTTTGAGGGTGGACGGCCCGGTGCGTCGCAGGTCGCAGCCATTGCTGCGGCGGAACCTGCATCCGAAGCCCGCGACCTGGCACGACAGTTGCCTCCCGGCGTACGACTCGGTACTTCCTCATGGCATTTCCCCGGTTGGCGCGGCATCGTCTGGGCCGACACCGTGGCGCCCGGCGATCTGTCTCGCCAGGGCCTGACCGCCTATTCACAATATCCGTTGTTCAGCAGCGTCGGTATCGATCGGTCGTTTTATGCACCGCTGTCCCCGCGGCAATACGCCGCCTACGCCGAGCAGGTACCGGAGGATTTCCGTTTTGTAGTCAAAGCGCCGAGCCTGATCACCAGCCAGTGGCTGCCCGGCGAAGGCGCATTTCGCGGCGACGGCAATCCGCAGTTTCTGGATGCCGCCTATGCCATCGAGCAGTTTGTCGGGCCGGTCCGTTCCGGGCTGGGCGCCAAAGCCGGAACGTTGCTATTCCAGTTTCCGCCGCTGGGTCGGACGCTGACCCGGGCACCCGAACGCTTCATTGCCCAGTTGCAGGAGTTCCTCGGCCGCCTGCCGCAGGGCCCGCAATACGCCGTTGAGGTGCGCGACGATCGCGTGATCACACGGCGGTTTTTTGCTTCACTGAAGGAAGTCGGCGTGCGTTACTGCGTCGGGGTGCACCCGCGAATGCCCCCGTTAGCGGCGCAGGCGGCAGCGATGTCGGGTTTCGGCTCCGGACCATTGCTGATCCGCTGGAACCTCAAAGCGGGTTACAGCTACGAAGAGGCCCGCACGCGCTTCACTCCCTTCGACCAGCTGGTCGACGAAGACAGCGCGACGCGGGATTCGATTGCGCAGCTGTGCATGGCGACGGTTGCTGCCGGCCATGAATGCACGATCATCGCCAACAACAAGGCGGAAGGTTCGGCGCCGCTAACCCTGGTCAAGCTGGCACAGTCCATTGTGACCGCCGCACGCCACCGCGCGCAGGCCGGCTGAGCCGACCGCCTACTTCTTGACCCGCGCTGCGAATTTCTGACGGAACTTGGCGACTTTGGGCGCCACCACGAACTGGCAGTAAGGCTGCCGCGGGTTGTTCTCGAAATATTCCTGGTGATAAGGCTCGGCGACATGGAAATGAGGCGCCGGCGTCACTTCGGTGACAATCGGACGTGAAAAAACACCGCCTGCCGTCAGGTTCCTGATCACGGTCTCAGCGATCTCTTTCTGCCCGGGCGTATGAAAGTAAATCGCCGATCGGTATTGCGTACCGACGTCGTTGCCCTGGGCATTGAGCGTGGTGGGATCGTGAATGACGAAAAACACTTCGAGCAGATCGGTATAGCTGACAACAGCCTGGTCGAAGGTGATACGCACCACTTCAGCATGGCCGGTGTCGCCGCCGCAGATGTCTTCATAGGTCGGATTGGCGAGATGGCCGCCGCAATAGCCGGATTCGACGGATTCAACGCCGGTCAGACCGTCGAATACCGCTTCCAGGCACCAGAAACAGCCCCCGCCCAGCGTAGCCACTTCACGCACTCCCGTTTTACCCGTGGTATCGGTCATCTTGCCTGCTCCTGTTGAGATTGATGGCCATCAGTCGCCGCAAGCGGCGAATCCTGACAGCGCTCAGCCTGCTTTGTGATAACCGGTGACGCGTTCGACTTCGTGGCGCGAGCCGAGGATCACACCAACGCGCTGGTGCAATTTGGTCGGCTGCACGTCAAGAATACGCTGCGTGCCGTTGGTCGCAGCGCCGCCGGCCTGCTCGACAATCATCGCCATCGGGTTGGCTTCATACATCAGGCGCAGACGGCCTTCCTTGTGTTTGGCGTCCTGGGGATACATGAAAATGCCGCCGCGCGACAGGATGCGGTAGACATCGGCGACCATCGAAGCCACCCAGCGCATGTTGTAGTCCTTTCCCAGCGGGCCGGCCTTGCCGGCGAGGCATTCGTCGATGTACCGGATGATCGGTGCGCCCCAGTTGCGGCGATTCGACATGTTGATGGCGAATTCTGCGGTGTCGGCAGGAATCTCGATTTTCGGTTCGGTCAGCACCCAGCTGCCGGTCTCGCGATCCAGCGTGAAGCCGGCAACACCGTTACCTACGGTGAGTACGAGGATGGTCGACGGGCCATAGACCGCAAACCCCGCCGCAACCTGTTTCGATCCCGGCTGCAGGAAAGCCTGTTCGTCGGGTGTGACGCCCTCGGGACAGCGCAGCACCGAGAAGATGGTGCCGATCGAAACATTGACGTCGATATTCGATGAGCCGTCGAGCGGATCCATCAGCAGCAGGTATTCGCCGCGCGGGTAACGGTTGGGAATCTGGTGGGGATGTTCCATTTCTTCCGAGGCCATTGCCGCGAGGTGGCCGCCCCATTCATTGGCCTCAAGCAGCACTTCGTTGGAAATGACGTCGAGTTTTTTCTGCGCTTCGCCCTGCACATTGTCGCTGCCGGCGTTGCCGAGGATGCCGGACAGCGCGCCCTTGCTGACGGCGTTGCCGATGGATTTGCAGGCCCGGGCAACGACTTCGATGAGAAGGCGCAAATCCGCGGAAACAACGCCTTTTTCTCGCTGCTGTTCGACTAAATACTGGGTGAGTGTAATGCGACGCATGTTTTCTCCACTAATAGGCAACCGACCGGTGCGCCGGTCGGGCGAGGCCGAATTATCCGATATACTGGTTTTCTAAGGGAGACATCAATGATGTACATGATTTTGAAAGCGATTTTCCGGCGCACTGCGCTGACCCTGCTGCTTTGCACGCCGGTGATGGTGTCGGCACAGGCAGTCAACCCGCCGGCAACGCCCACCGCCATCGCCACCTTCGGCGGCGGCTGTTTCTGGTGCGTCGAGGAAGCTTTCGACAAGGTGCCGGGCGTGATATCGACGACCTCCGGCTATATGGGCGGAACCCTGAAAAATCCGACCTATCCGCAGGTCTCTGCCGGCAACACCGGCCACAACGAGGTGGTTCAGGTGGTCTACGATCCGTCGAAACTGACGTACGCACAATTACTGGATGCGTTCTGGCGCAATATCGATCCGACTCAGGCCAACGGCCAGTTCTGCGATCACGGTTCGCAGTACCGGAGCGAAATCTTTGTTCACGACGATGCGCAGCGCAAAGCGGCGGAAGCCTCGAAAGCGGCGCTGCAGAAGAACAAGCCTTTCGCCGGAGACGTCCGCACGCTGATCACCCGCGCCGGCGAGTTTTACGCGGCCGAGGATTATCACCAGGACTACTACAAGAAAAATCCGATCCGTTACAACTACTACAAGACCGCTTGCGGACGTCAGGCGCGACTGCAAGAGGTCTGGAAAACGCAGTAATCCCGCAATGCCCCGTAATCTGCTGCTGATCGGCGGCGGTCACAGCCATGTCGAAGTGATCCGCCGCTGGGGCCTCGCCCCGGAACCCGGCGTCAGCGTGACGCTGGTCAGCCCCGATCGCCACACGCCGTATTCAGGCATGTTGCCGGGCTATATTGCAGGCCATTACGGCTTTGACGAATGCCATATCGATCTCGATGCTGTATGCATGCAGGCCGGCGTCACGCTCATCGGCTCGAGCGCCGGCGAAATCGACTTCTCCGCCCGTGTCGCGCGTTGCTGCCAGGCACCCGATCAACCCTTCGACATTTTGTCCATCGATACCGGATCGACGCCGGTGTTGGCAAACCTGCCTGGCGCGGATCGTTACGGCATCGCCGTCAAACCGGTCGCACAATTTCTCGAACACTGGGCGCAGTTGCGTGAAGCGGCGCAAACAGCGCCGCGGCCGCTGCATGTCGTTGTCGTCGGCGCCGGTGCGGCCGGCGTCGAAGTCATTCTGGCAATGAAACACCGCATCGACTTCGACAAAGGTCGTGCCGTGTTTACGCTGATCGGAGACGGACCGGCCATCCTCGGCGTGCATCCGCGAGGCGTACAGCAACGCTTCATGACGATTGTTCAGGATCAGCAGATCACCGTGCGCCTGGATACCGCCGTTGAGCGCGTGTCGGCGGGAACACTGTTGCTGCGTGGTGGTGAAAAACTCGCCTTTGATGAAGTCATCTGGGTCACCGGTGCGGCAGCGCCGGCATGGCCGCGCACCAGCGGACTGCAAACCGATGCGGCGGGATTCATTGCTGTCGACAAACATCTGCAATCGCTGTCGCATCCGGGCGTTTTTGCAGCCGGTGATATTGCTTCGATGATGGATGCACCTCGACCGAAGTCCGGGGTGTATGCCGTACGTCAGGGACCGCCGCTGGCTGAAAACCTGCGAAAAGCTTTGCGCGGTGAAACGTTGCTGGAATATCGCCCGCAAACACGCGCGCTGGCGCTGATCAGTGCGGGTGATCGTTACGCTGTAGCGTCATACGGACCGTTGGCGTTAAGCGGCGCGTGGGTGTGGCGCTGGAAAAACCGCATCGACACCGCATTCATGCAGCGTTACCGCGCTGCCGGGTGACACCCCTGAAAATATCAATAACCAACTGTTTTTATTGATTATTTTCAGCTGATGCTGACGCGCGCATATTTGCGCTTGCCGACCTGCAGCACGACGCTGGCACCACGCGCGAGTTTTACTGACTTGTCAGTGACTTTTTCGCCGTCCATTTTGACGCCGCCCTGCGCCAGCATGCGCAGCGCATCCGAGGTGCTCGCGGTCAGTCCTGCCTGCTTCAATACGGCAGCGATCTGCAGTCCGTCGCCGTCGGCCTTGAGCGTGATTTCTGGCATGTCGGCGGGAATTTCATCGCGGCGGAAACGCGCTTCGAAATCGGCGAGCGCTGCGGTAGCGGCATCAGCACCATGAAAACGTGCCACGATTTCCTGCGCAAAACCGACTTTGATGTCACGCGGATTGCGCCCTGCCTTCACTTCATCGCGCCATTGGCGGATGGTTGCCAGCGGCTCGAAGGACAGCAGTTCGATATAACGCCACATTAGTTCGTCAGAGACTGACATCAGCTTGCCGAAGATTTCATTCGGCGCTTCCTGGATGCCGACGTAATTGCCCAGCGACTTCGACATCTTGTTGACGCCGTCGAGTCCTTCGAGCAGCGGCATTGTGAGAATGCACTGCGGCGCCTGACCGTGGTGTTTCTGCAGTTCGCGGCCCATCAGCAGATTGAATTTCTGGTCGGTGCCGCCGAGTTCGATATCGGCTTTCAGCGCCACCGAGTCGTAACCCTGGACCAGCGGATACATGAATTCATGGATAGCAATCGGCTGGTTGCCGCGATACCGCTTGGAAAAATCGTCGCGTTCCAGCATGCGCGCCACGGTATGGGTAGCGGCGAGCTTGATCATGTCGACCGCGCTCATCTTGTCCATCCAGGTCGAATTGAACACGACCTCGGTGCGCGAACGGTCCAGGATCTTGAACACCTGTTCGGTATAAGTCTTAGCGTTGCGGGCAACTTCTTCGCGGGTCAGCGGCGGACGGGTGGCGTTTTTGCCGGTGGGGTCGCCGATCATCCCGGTGAAATCGCCGATCAGGAACAGCACGTGATGCCCCAATTCCTGGAACTGGCGCAGCTTGTTGATCAATACCGTGTGGCCAATGTGCAAATCCGGCGCTGTCGGATCAAATCCGGCTTTGACCCGTAATGGACGACCGGTCGCCAGTTTTTCGCGCAATTCCGGTTCGCGCAGCAGCTCGTCGCAGCCGCGGCGGATGATTTCGATCTGGCCGTCGATGGTGGTCATTGATTTCAGGTGCTTTTTCCGGGAATTTTCACAGGCAAAACTGCACAAAACTGGAGCAAAAACGGGTTTTCGGGCCGCGGGGTTTCTGCTAAGCTCCATGCTGAAAATTTGCTGCAAACCGGGCTACCGATCGGGCCCAAATCCGCTGTAAATCACGTTCCAAATCAACAAGGAAGCGCATGCCCCAAGCGCGATTCGCGATTTTAGCGCAAAAGCTCAGCGCCCTGCTTCACGGCAGCGCGTGGCGTCGCGTCCTGCTCGCGCTGTTGCTGCCCTTCGTCGGCATCATGGCTGCTTTCGGTATTGCCCCGGACACCATCACCGACACGGTTGAGCGCAGCAACATCGTTGAACAAATTTCCCTGCCCGCGCTGCCCGTATCGGGAGACATTAACGAGAGCTACTGGCGCGAAGCGCGCATCGAACGCGGTGACACTATTGCCTCCGTCCTGCAGCGACTGCAGATCGACGACAGCAGCGCGGCGCAAGTCATGCAGCGCACGACCGAAGCCCGCGCCCTCTACCGCCTGATTCCCGGCCGCACCATCCGCGCCCACACCACGGTAGCCGGCCAATTGCTGGCGCTGCGCTATCTGAACGGCACGCAGTTGCTGAAAATCGACCGCGAAGGCGATGCGCTGGTGATATCTGAAGGCGCTGCCGACGTCGAAACCCGCCTGCACATGCGCTCGGGTGAAATCAAAACCTCTCTGTTTGCCGCGACTGATGCCGTGGGTATGTCCGATGCCGTGGCGGTGCAGATTGCCGAAGTATTCTCCACCGACATCGACTTCCACCGCGACCTGCGCAAGGGCGATCGTTTCGCCGCCGTCTACGAAGTCCAGTATCACCAGGGTGAGCCGGTCAAGACCGGGCGCCTGCTCTCCGCCGAATTCGTCAACAACGGCAAGACCTTTCAGGCCGTCTGGTTCCAGAACCCCGACGGCGAAGGCGGTTACTACACTCCGGAAGGCAAAAACATTCGCAAGGCCTTCCTGCGTTCACCATTGGAATTCTCGCGAGTCAGCTCGGGCTTCACGATGTCACGCTTCCATCCGGTGCTGCAGACCTGGCGTGCGCACAAAGGCGTCGACTACGCCGCACCGACCGGCACCCGCGTCAAAGCCACGGCCGACGGCATCATCGAATTTGTCGGCAAGCAGGGCGGCTACGGCAATCTGGTTGTGCTGCGCCACCAGTCGAAATTCACCACCTGGTACGGCCACCTGTCGGGCTTCGCACCTGGCATGCAAAAAGGCAAGCGTGTCACCCAGGGTGACGTTATCGGCTTTGTCGGCAGCACCGGAGTCGCCACCGGCCCGCACCTGCACTATGAATTCCGCACCAACGATGTCCATCAGGATCCGCTGCGGGTGGCCATGCCGCCGGCACCGCCACTGGCGCCGCAGCACCGCGCTGCGTTTGAAGAAAACGCCCGCCCGTTGGCCGAACGTCTGGCCCTGGTGCGGCAAGTGCGCACCACCGCCGCACAATAATTCCCGCCGTGAAGCCCGGTCTGTACATCGGGTTGATGTCAGGCACCAGCATGGACGGCATCGACGCCGCGCTGGTTGAACTCGGCGGTAAGACCCTCAAGCTGCACACCCTGGTTCACCAGCCTTTCCCGCCGCAGTTGCGCGAAACGCTGCTGGCCCTGAATCAGGCCGGCGACAATGAACTGCATCGGGCGGCACAGGCGGCGAATGCGCTGTCGCTGGGATATGCCGCGATTGTGCAAACGCTGCTCACGCAAACCGGCACTGACGCAAAAGACATTGCCGCCATCGGCTGTCATGGCCAGACCGTGCGTCATCAGCCCCAGCTCGGTTACACCACGCAACTCATCAACGGTGCGCTGCTGGCCGAACTCGGCGGCATCAGCGTCGTCTGTGATTTCCGCAGCAGGGATATTGCCGCCGGCGGTGAAGGCGCCCCGCTGGTGCCGGCATTTCATCAGGCAGTGTTTGCGTCACCGCAGATTTCCCGTGCCATCATCAACATCGGCGGCATTGCCAACATCAGTTTTCTCCCGGTGACCGGCGAAGTCACCGGTTTCGATTGCGGTCCAGGCAATGCCTTGATGGACGGCTGGATCGCTGCGCACCGGAACCAGCCCTACGATACCGGCGGTGCATGGGCGGCCAGCGGACGCGTATTGCCCGAACTGTGCGAACGCCTGCTGGCGCATCCCTTTTTCAAACGCCAGCCGCCGAAAAGCACAGGACGCGAAACCTTCCATCTTGAATGGCTGCGCAGCGCGCTGTCCGGCCATGAGCATCCGGAAGATGTGCAGGCCAGCTTGTGCGAACTGACGGCCGCGTCGATTGCACAGGCACTGGTTGCCCACTGCACTGACGCAAAGGAGATTTATCTCTGTGGCGGCGGTGCACGCAACACCGCCTTGAGTGCACGCCTTGAAACGCTGCTGCCGGGTCGGCGCGTCGCTGCAACCGACAGCTTGGGCATTGCCGCCGAAGCCGTCGAAGCTGCTGCGTTTGCCTGGTTAGCCGCGCGCACACTGGCGCAGCAACCGGGTAACCTGCCACGCGTCACCGGCGCGCGTGGTCCGCGCGTGCTCGGCGCGATTTATCCCGCCTGAAGCCGCAAAACAAAACGGGGGCAAAAGCCCCCGTCATGCAGTAATCCGGAAAACTGTTTACGCGGAGAACGATGAACCGCAGCCGCAGGTGGAACTGGCGTTCGGGTTCTTGATGACGAACTGTGCGCCTTCAACGTTTTCCTGATAATCGATTTCTGCGCCGGTGAGGTATTGCAGACTCATCGGATCGATCAGCAGCGTGACGCCACCTTTGTTCAGGGACGTGTCATCTTCGTTGACGACTTCATCGAAGGTGAATCCGTACTGGAAACCCGAGCAGCCGCCGCCCGTGACAAACACGCGCAGCTTCAGTTCGGTATTGCCTTCTTCATCGATCAGCTGGCGCACTTTGGCTGCCGCGTTTTCGGTGAAAACCAGCGGTTCCGGCATCACAACTTCAGAGACTGCATTCATGGCTTGCTCCTGATTCGGTAAATCGCCGACAGGGATCATTATCCCCGTCGCTGCCGGTGCGGGTCAATCCGCCGAGGCGGGTTTGAACTGTACAACCTTGTCGGTCTTGGCCTCGTCCTGGTACACCAGCCGTCCCTGGACCACTGCGCCCAGATGCATCTCCAGCGTGCGGTAATAGACATCACCAGTGACATTGGCTTTGCTCTGGAGTTCAACATAATCAGCGGCATATACCGGACCGACCACTGTACCGTTGATAACCACATGCGAGACGCGGATTTCGCCCTCGATCCTGGCTGCTTCCGACAGCACCAGCGTGCCCGGCTTGCCGTCGACAGAAATCACGTTGCCGTGAACGCGGCCGTCGACACGCAAACCGCCGTCGAAAGTCATGTCGCCCTTGATTTCGGTGCCGGCACCGATCAGGCAATCAATGCGGTTCTGCGGTTTATTGGGTTTGTTTTTGTTGCCGAACATGGAAGCCTCCCACTAGGAAATAGTGACGTTGTGCGTCAGTTTCGGTGTATCGGAATTGCCTTCGAAAATCCGGACCTGCAGTCCTTTGACTGTGGCATTCGGTGCGATCCGGAACAGTCCTTCGACCCGCTGGAACAGCTTGAAATTGACCTGATACTCCTTGCCGGCATCTGCACGGGGATTCTCAGGCAGCATCAGGGTCACTTTACGGCCATCCTGCTGCAGGTTCAACACAAACTGCAGCCGCCCGTGAAATTCCTTGGCGCGCTCACCCGCCTGCACCAGCAGCAGCTGATAACGGTATTCCCCCGGCACCGACTCGGGAACCATGCGGAAGCGGTTGACGCTGATGGCGCCTTCTTTCCCGGTTGCAGTCAGCGACTGGAAAAATGCGAGGTCTTCCTTCAGCGTGGCGTTTTCCTGCTCCAGCCCCTTTACCTGCTTGGCCAGATCGCCGTAAGTCGCACGCTCGATCTGCAACTGACGTTCGGCCGCCGCGGTGCGGGCATTGAGTTCGGCGAGCTCTGCCTGCTGGCGGCGCACAGTCTCATCCAGCTGCTCGCGCAACTTCGTCGCTTCGCCCTTGCGGAAGCCGGCGTATTCCAGACCGAAATCATAGGTGAACCAAGCAATGCCGCATGTACCGGCAACAATCGCGACCATTCCCATCCAGCGCCAATACCAGGGCATGTGCGGACGCACCGACAACTGCGGCGCATCAATGCCGAAGCGGCGTGCAAACGTTTTGAGTTTGCGGTTCATGCCGTTACGGCAACAGCGCGACCTGTTTGAGGCCGGCGTCTTCGGCGAGGCCGAACATCAGGTTCATGTTCTGCACTGCCTGGCCGGCTGCGCCCTTGACCAGATTGTCGATCACCGACAGCACGACCACGGTGTTGCCACCCTGCGGGCGATGGACGGCGATGCGGCAATGATTGACACCGCGCACCGAACGCGTTTCGGGATGGCTGCCCGCCGGCATCACATCGACAAACGCTTCTTTAGCATAACGTTTTTCGTACAGCGCCTGCAGGTCAACTTCCTTCGTGAGCTGCGCATATAGCGTCGCATGGATGCCGCGGATCATCGGCGTCAGATGCGGCACGAACACCAGATTCACGTCGCGGCCGGCGGCACGCGCCAGTCCCTGCGAAATCTCCGGATGATGACGATGACCGCCCACGCCATAGGCCTTGAAGTTGTCCGCTGCTTCGGCGTGCAGGATATGCGTCTCCGCCTTGCGACCGGCGCCTGACACGCCGGACTTGGCGTCGGCAATCAGGTGATCGAGATCCACGCACCCCGCTTCGATCAGCGGCAGGAAACCGAGTTGCACGGCAGTCGGATAACAGCCCGGATTGGCGATGACACGCGCCTTGCGGATCTGCTCGCGGTTGACTTCGGGCAGGGCGTACACCGCCTCTGCCACCAGCTCGGGGCAGGCGTGTTTCATTTTGTACCACTGCTCCCACACTGCGACATCGCGAATACGGAAATCGGCTGCGAGATCGATGATGCGAACGCCGGCATCGACCAGCGCACGCGCTTCCTGCATCGCGACGCCGTTGGGGGTCGCAAAAAAAACGACGTCACATTTTTCGAGGCCGGCCGTCGCCGGCTCGCTGAATTTCAGATCGACGTGACCTCGCAGATTGGGAAACATCTCGGCCACCGCCATGCCGGCTTCCTTGCGCGAAGTGATCGCGCGCAGTTCGCTGTGCGGATGCTGAGCCAGCAGTCTCAGCAGCTCGACACCGGTATACCCGGTGCCCCCCACGATACCAACCTTGATGGCCTTCCCAGTCATGCTTGCCAACTCCTCAACCGGTCAAAACGCAATATTTGATCGTCGTACTGCAGCCACGATACCGCCAGAGACGACAAAGCCGCCCTGAGGCGGCCTTGTCCAAACTTCGGTTCTTCCAGAACGCGTTAGCGCTTGGAGAACTGCTTGCGCCGCCGCGCTTTGCGCAAACCGACTTTTTTGCGCTCCACTTCGCGAGCGTCGCGCGTCACCAGACCTGCTTTGCGCAGTACCGGTTTCAGCGTTTCGTCGTAATCGATCAGGGCACGGGTGATGCCATGGCGCACCGCGCCGGCCTGGCCGGACTCACCACCACCGGTCACGTTGACGGCGATGTCGAAGCTGTCGAGCTTTTCGATCAGCGCGAGCGGCTGGCGAACAACCATGCGGCCGGTTTCACGCGAGAAAAACTCGTCAACCGGCTTGCCGTTGACGACGATAGCGCCCTTGCCGGGCTTCAGGAACACACGGGCCACTGCGCTTTTGCGGCGGCCGGTGCCATAGTTCTTTTGAACTGCTGCCATGGTGTCTTAATCCTAGATTTCGAGGGTCTTAGGCTGCTGCGCGGTGTGCGGATGATCCGTACCGGCATAGGCCTTCATCTTTTTCAGCATCGCGTAGCCCAAGGGTCCCTTGGGCAGCATGCCTTTGACGGCCTTCTCGAGCACGCGCGCCGGATGTTTGGCTTGCATCTTCTCGAAGTTGGTCGTGTACAGGCCGCCGGGATAACCGCTGTGGCGGTTATACAGCTTGTCCTTGGCTTTATTGCCGGTGACACGCAGTTTCTCGACATTGACCACGACGATGAAATCGCCGGTGTCGATGTGGCGCGTGAACTCAGGCTTGTGCTTGCCACGCAGGCGGTGTGCGATTTCAGAGGCGAGACGGCCGAGCACCTTGTCGGATGCATCGACGATGTACCAGTCGCGTTTGACTTCGCTCGGTTTTGCGGAATAGGTCTTCATTGCGGTTCCTGCGCGTTCTTGGCGATTCAGGGAAACCGCGAATTCTATGGGAAATCAAGTGGATGTGTCAAACTGCTGTACTGCAACAAAAAAGCGCTGCCGCAGCACGGCGATTTAAAATTTTTCTTTTAAAAACATATAGTTAACATGATTTCCTGGCTGTTGACCAACGCCCTGACCGCCCTGTTGATCCCCCCGGGATTACTTTTTATTGTTCTCGCAGCGGGCCTGATCCTCCGCAACCGCTGCCCGCGGACCAGCCGTGGCCTCTTAATCGCCGGAACAGCCGGCCTCTACCTGCTGTCGATGCCTCTGACGGGGACCTTCCTGTTACAGCAATGGGAAACCCCTCATGCCACGGTGCCGGCACCTGCTGCCCAAGCCATTGTGGTGCTCGGCGGCGGCCGATATCCCGCCGCGCCGGAATACAGCGGCGACACCGTGTCTTCCGCGACGCTGGTACGCCTGCGCTACGCCGCGCAACTGCACCGTGAAACCGGACTGCCCCTGCTGGTCAGCGGCGGCAGCCCGGACGGCAGCCGGATCAACGAAGCCGAACTGATGGCGCAAGTGCTCGAGGAGGCGTTCCGCGTGCCGGTGCGCTGGCGCGAAGGGCGTTCGGCCAATACGCTGGAAAATGCGCGTTTGGGCCGGGAGACTCTCGCGAGGGAAGGCATCCGCCGGATTTATCTGGTCACAAACGCCTGGCATATGCCGCGATCGATCCTGGTTTTTGAGCGCGCAGGATTTGAAGTCATTCCGGCACCGACGGCGCATGCCACTGGCGAGAGCGCACAGTTGACCTTACTGGATTTCCTGCCGAATTTCACCGGCTTGCGTGACAGTTCGTTTTTTTTCCACGAAGCCATCGGCATGGTCTGGTATCGTTTGCGCCTGCTCGCGCAAGCCTGACAGGAGATTTCATGAAAGCACGCATCAAGTGGGTTGAGAATGTTTCATTCATCGCCGAATCCGGCAGCGGCCATGCATTTCTGATGGACGGCGCACCGGAAGGCGGCGGTCGCAACATGGGTCCGCGGCCGATGGAGGTAGTGCTGATGGGCACCGGCGG
>CANHZX010000044.1 GCA_947465215.1 Betaproteobacteria bacterium
GTCGGCCGCTGGAACTATTCGCTGCTCGACAACCGTGCGCTGGAGGCACTGGCCGGCATCGAATACAACGACCGCTGCTGGTCACTGCGCATTGCTGCACACCGCTTCGCCACCACCAGCAGCGCGGCCAGCACGTCAATATTCGTCATGCTGGAACTGACCGGCGTCTCGCGCATCGGCAGTAGCCCGATGGAAGTGCTTAAGCGTAATATTATCGGCTACAAACCATTCGATCCGCGCTCTCCGGCGCCGGTCGAATACAATGTACCGGGACTGTTCTGACCGGCGTGCCCGAACGGCGCGCCCGGAAAACCCCGGCTGCATCCCAAACCCTGGACATGACATGCACTTCCGAACCGCCCTCCGACTGACTGCCGCCTGCCTGCTGCTGATTACCGCGACTGCGCAGGCCCAGCAATCCAAGCCCCGCTCGATTGTTGTTGTCGACCGTATCGTCGCGGTCGTCAATGACGAGGTGATCACCGAACGCGAACTGGCTGCACGGGTCGATTTCGCGCTGCGACAGCTGGCCCAACAGGGCACGCAGCCGCCCGCGCGCCAGGTCCTCGAGCGTCAGTTGCTGGAACGGACGATCAACGATCGCGTGCAGATGCAGCACGCGCGCGACACCGGAACGCGCGTGGATGACGCCGAACTCGACCGCGCCATGGTGAAGATTGCCGAACAGAACAAGATGACCGTAGCGGAACTGCGCACGGTGCTGGCGAAAGACAATGTCCCCTACGATAAATTCCGTGAGGACATCCGCAGCGAAATTACCCTTTCACGGTTACGCGAACGCGAAGTGGCGCAAAAAATCGTCGTGACCGAATCGGAAGTCGACAATTTCATCCAGAGCCAGATGGCCCAGCCCGGCCGGGATGAATTCAATGTCTCGCACATCCTGGTCTCGGTGCCCGAAAAAGCTACCCCCGAACAGTTGCAGGAACGCCGTGTACGCGCCGAGCAGGCGCTTGCGCAGATCAAAGGTGGCGCGGATTTCCGTCAGGTCGCCGCCGCTGTTTCCGACGGCCCGGAAGCGCTTCAGGGCGGGCTGCTCGGCTGGCGCGAGTCCAGCCGGCTGCCGGCTCTGTTCCTCGACGCACTGCGACCGCTGCAAGCCGGCCAGCTGAGCGAATTGCTGCGCAGCTCCAACGGTTTCCACATTCTTCGTCTGAACGAACGGCGCGGCGGCGCTGCACCGGTCGTGGTCCAGCAGACACGCGCACGTCATATTCTGATCAAGACCAACGAACTGGTTTCCGAAACCGAAGCGCGCAACCGTATCCTCGCGCTGAAAGAGCGTCTGGACAACAAGGCCGACTTTGCCGAACTGGCGCGGTCGCGCTCGGAAGATACCAGTGCCTCGCGGGGCGGCGAACTGAACTGGCTTTCCCCGGGCGACACCGTACCCGAGTTCGAGCGTGCGATGGATGCTCTGAAACCTGGTGAAATCAGCCCTCCGGTACGCAGTCCTTTCGGCTGGCATCTGATTCAGGTCATCGAACGGCGGAATCAGGACATGACCAAGGAAGGCCAGCGCTTGAATGCGCGCCAGACCCTGCGCGAACGCAAAACCGACGAGGCCTACCAGGAATGGGTGCGCCAGCTGCGTGACCGCGCCTACGTCGAACAGCGCCTCGAAAACCGCAGCTGACAGGCCAGGGCCGACGCAAAATCCGGCTCCGCATGACAATTCCCGCCAACACGCCGCTTGTTGCCGTCACTGCCGGTGAACCCGCGGGCATCGGACCGGATCTGTGCGCAATGATCAGCGGACGCACATTCCCTGCGCGCATCGTCGTCATCGCAGACGAAACACTTCTGCATACCCGTGCGCGCAAGCTGGGATTTTCCGGCGCGCCGCCTCGTTTTACCGGTCGCGACAATGCGCCGGCGTTTTCCGTACTGCATGTACCTCTTGCAAAACAGGCGGCCGCCGGACGTCTTGATCCGGCCAACAGCCGGTACGTGCTGCGTACGCTGGAAATCGCCACCGACGGCTGCCGCGACGGCATTTTCGATGCTATGGCCACGGCGCCTGTGCACAAGGGCATCATCAATGACGCCGGCATTCCCTTCACCGGACACACCGAATTCCTGCAGGAGCGGCTGCACGCGCCGCATGTGGTGATGATGCTGGCCGGTGGCGACATGCGTGTTGCGCTGGCCACCACCCATCTGCCACTGCACAGCGTCGCCGCTGCGATCACTCGGGAAAGTCTGGAACGCACGCTGCGGGTTTTGCGTGGTGATCTCGTGCGCCGCTTTGCCATTGCCCAGCCCCGGATCATCATCGCGGGGCTGAATCCGCACGCCGGTGAATCGGGTCATCTCGGCCGTGAAGAAATCGATGTCATCGTGCCGGTACTGGAGCAACTGCGCAGCGAAGGATTCGATCTGGTCGGACCCCTGCCCGCCGACACGTTATTCCAGCCCGAGCGGCTGAAACATTGCGATTGCGTGCTGGCGATGTATCACGACCAGGGACTGCCGGTACTGAAATACGCCAGTTTCGGCGGCGGCATCAACATTACGCTGGGTCTGCCGGTGATCCGCACCTCGGTCGATCACGGCACCGCGCTGGAACTGGCCGGCACTGGCAAAGCCAAAGCCGAAAGCCTGGTGGCCGCGATTGAGCTTGCAGCCGAACTGGCCGTGCGCAGCAAACGTATAGCGTGAGCATGCGTTCCGCGGCCGGGCACATACCGCGCAAGCGTTTCGGCCAGAATTTCCTGATCGACGACGGGATCATTGCCAGCATCATTTCGGCAGTCATGCCACGCCGAAGCGACAATCTGGTTGAAATCGGTCCCGGCCTCGGCGCGCTGACCAACCCGCTGCTGGCCCGCCTCGACCGTCTGCAGGTGGTCGAGATCGACCGTGACCTAATTGCCCGTCTGCACGGGCTGCATCCGCCGGAACGGCTGGTCATTCACGAAGGCGATGTGCTGGAGTTCGATTTTGCGATGCTCGGAGACGACCTGCGTGTCGTCGGCAACCTGCCCTACAACATCTCGACACCGCTGTTATTCCGCTTTGCCGCGTTTGCCGGCCACATCCGCGACATCCATGTCATGCTGCAGCGTGAAGTCGTCGAGCGCATGGTTGCTGCGCCCGGCGATTCGGAATTCAGCCGGCTGTCGGTAATGCTGCAATACCGCTTCGATATGGAAATGCTGATCAACGTGCTCGCCGAGTCATTTGATCCCGCGCCCAAGGTCGAATCGGCCGTGGTCCGGCTGATACCGCTGAATCCGCCGCCCCATCAGGCGCGCGATGAAACCCTGTTTGCCGAAGTTGTCAGCCGTGCGTTCTCGCAACGGCGCAAAACGCTGCGCAATACGCTGAAAGGCCTGGTGTCAGCAGAGCAACTCGCTGCTCTGGACATCAATGCCGGCGCGCGGGCGCAGGAGCTTTCGGTTGCGGATTTTGTACGGATTGCCGATGCCCTTGCGGCACCGGCTTAGTTCGCGGACTTGCGCTGCACGAACTCGATCTTGTAGCCGTCGGGGTCTTCGACAAAAGCAATCACCGTCGTGCCGTGTTTCATTGGCCCCGGTTCGCGGGTGACTTTGCCGCCGCGTTTTTTCACTTCATCACAGGCTTTGCAGGCATCTTCGACTTCTACCGCGACATGGCCGAAGCCGGTGCCCATGTCATACGACGCAGTGTCCCAGTTGTGTGTCAGCTCCAACACCGCAGCGCGCGACTCGTCGTCATAACCGACAAAGGCGTTGGTAAAGCGGCCGCTGGGGTAATCGCTTTTGCGCAACAACCGCATACCCAGCACCTGGGTATAAAAATCAATCGACCGTTGCAGGTCGCCAACGCGGATCATCGTATGCAGGAGTCTCATGCGCACACTTCGTTTATCAGATCTGCACCATCTCAAAATCTTCCTTGCGGGCACCACACTCGGGACAGGTCCAGTTCATCGGCACGTCTTCCCATTTGGTGCCCGGCGCTATCCCTTCATCAGGCGCACCTGCAGCTTCGTCGTAAATAAAGCCGCAAATCAAGCACATGTATTTCTTGTACTGCCCGGTATCGGTGGTCATCAGCGTTTTCTGAGTTAAATGTAAGCTACAATCCATCGGCTGGATTTCGTCGTGAACACTGACATTTTAGCCCATCCCCACTCCGGGCCCAACCTCGCGCATGATTGATTCTCCGCCCATTGTCATGGTGTTCGCCGCCACCGATCCCACCGGAGGCGCCGGGCTGCAAGCCGACATCATGACCCTCGCCAGCATGGGATGCCATCCGGTCTCCGTAGTCACCGCCATAACGGTGCAGGACACCATGGGTGTCGATGGCGTGTTGCCGATCGACGGCGAGTGGGTTTCCGATCAGGCGCGCTGCATCCTCGAAGACATGCCCGTTGCCGCCTTCAAGATCGGCGTGCTTGGCAGTCTGGAAGCCGTTGCCGCCGTTGCCGAAGTGGTCTCCGATTACCCTGAAATCCCGCTGATCCTCGACCCGGTGCTGGCCTCGGGCCGCGGCGATGAACTGGCCTCAGAAGACATGCTGTCGGCGATCCGCGAACTGCTGATCCCGCAGACCACCATCATCACGCCCAACAGCATCGAAGCGCGCCGCCTCTCCGCCGAGGATGCCGAAGACGGTGATGACAACCCCGATCTGGCGGAATGCGCACGGCGCATCCTCGCTTCGGGTTGTGAATACGTGTTGATCACCGGCACCCATGAAAACACCGGTGAAGTCGTCAACACCCTCTACAACAGCGACGGCGTGGTGCGCAGTGACAACTGGCCGCGCCTTCCCGGCAGTTATCACGGCTCCGGCTGTACGCTGGCTTCGGCCCTCGCCGCCACCATCGCCAACGGCGTCGACATGCAGGAAGCCGTGCGCGATGCCCAGGAATACACCTGGCAGTCGCTGAAACTCGCATTCCGCCCCGGCATGGGCCAGCACATCCCTGATCGCCTGTTCTGGGCACGTGAAGACGAAGCCGAGCCCGGCACGACCGAAGGCGACGGCGACCCCCGGGCGTGAACGCGCGGATCGCCGGGCTGTACGCGATCACGCCGGATCTCGCTGATACCGACGATCTGCTGTATCGCGTACGCGCTGCGCTCGCTGGCGGCGCCCGCGTTGTGCAGTACCGCAACAAAACCGCCGATTCGCAGTTACGGCTCACCCAGGCCCGCACACTCCAAGCCCTGTGTACCGCGCGCGGCGTACCGCTGATCATCAACGACCACCTCGATGTGGCGCTGGCCGTGGATGCTGCGGGTCTCCATCTCGGCGGCGACGACGGTGACATTGCCGCAGCACGCGCCCGGCTCGGCCCCGGCAAGTTGCTTGGCGCCTCCTGTTACGACCGCCTGGAACTGGCGGAAGCGGCGGTGGCCGCAGGCGCCGACCATATCGCCTTCGGCAGTTTTTTTGCGTCCAGCGTCAAACCGGATGCGGTACGGCCGCCGCTGGATCTGGTGACCCGCGCCAGATATAAGCTCGCGGTGCCGCTGGTCGGCATCGGCGGCATCACGCCGGGCAATGCCCAGCAGCTGATCCGCGCCGGCATTGACGCCGTGGCCGTCATTTCCGCCGTATTCTCCGCGCCCGACATCGAAGCGGCGGCCCGTGAATTTCAATCCCTGTTCGAATTGCACTGATGAAAAAAAACCAGAAACTGTTCAGTCACGCCCAGCTGGCCATTCCCGGTGGCGTCAATTCACCCGTGCGTGCATTCAAGTCGGTGGGCGGTACTCCGCTGTTTTTCCAGCGCGGCAAAGGGCCGCTGGTTTGGGACGCTGACGGCAACAGTTACATCGACTATGTCGGTTCCTGGGGGCCGTTGATCTGCGGTCACGCCCATCCCGATGTGGTTCGCGCTGTGCAGCAGGCAGCGGAACGCGGACTGTCCTTCGGCGCCCCAACGGAAGTTGAAATCGAGATGGCTGAATTGTTGCGGCAACTGGTACCTTCGCTGGAACAGGTCAGACTGGTGAGCTCAGGCACCGAAGCGACGATGAGCGCCATCCGCCTCGCCCGCGGCTTCACCGGGCGCAGCAAAATCATCAAGTTCGAAGGCTGTTACCACGGTCATGCGGATTCCCTGCTGGTCAAAGCCGGCTCCGGCGCGCTGACCTTCGGCCAGCCCTCGTCGGCCGGCGTACCGCCGGAAGTCGCCGCGCACACGTTGGTGCTCGACTACAACAGCGAATCGGCGCTGGAAGAAACCTTCGCCAGACAGGGTTCTGAAATTGCTGCGGTGATAGTCGAGCCGGTGGCCGGCAATATGAACCTGGTGGCGCCCAAGCCCGGATTCCTCGAATTGCTGCGCCGCCTGTGCAGCGAACATGGCGCCGTTCTGATTTTTGATGAAGTGATGACCGGCTTCCGCGTCGCCCTCGGCGGCGCACAGGCGCTGTACGGCATCAAGCCGGACCTGACCACGCTGGGCAAGGTCATCGGCGGCGGCATGCCGGTCGGCGCCTTCGGCGGTCGCCGCGACATCATGCAATGCATTGCACCGGTAGGTCCGGTGTATCAGGCCGGCACGCTGTCCGGCAATCCGGTGGCGGTCGCCGCCGGACTGGCTACGCTGAAACTGATCCAGGCCCCGGGGTTTTACGATCGTCTGGCCGCCAGTACCCATCAGTTGTGCAGCGGCCTGACCGAAGCGGCGCAGGGTCATCGCATCCCGTTTTCGGCGCGCAGCATCGGCGGCATGTTCGGACTGTATTTCCGCGATACGCCGCCGACCGGTTATGCCGAAGTCATGGAGTGCGACAAGGAAGCGTTCAACCGGTTTTTCCACGCCATGCTAGCCGAGGGCGTCTATCTGGCGCCGTCAGCTTACGAAGCGGGGTTTGTTTCGGCGGCCCATGGCCCGGCTGAAATCGACCGCACGATCAGGGCCGCCGCCAATATCTTTGCTGCGTTTTGATGCGCAAAAAATATAATATTCAATAAAAACAATGTGTTATTGAATTTCATTTTGCTGCACTTTATATAGCCCACCGCAATCCCACCCAAATCACACCCTCATGGAAAAAATACGTCTGTCCAAGCTGATGTCGGAGCAGGGTCTGTGCTCCCGGCGCGAGGCAGACAGCTATATTGAGCGCGGCTGGGTTCTGGTGGATGGCATTCCGGTCACCGAACTGGGCACACGCATTTTGCCCACCCAGACCATCACACTGACTGCCGCAGCGCGCGAAAAGCAGCAATCCCGGGTCACCCTGCTGCTACACAAACCGATAGGCTTTGTTTCCGGTCAGGCCGAGAACAATTACAAGCCAGCGAGCACCTTGGTAATCGCGGAAAACCACTACAGCGGTGACCGCAGCAAACTGCGCTTCGGCCCGCAGCATTTGCGCGGGCTGGCACCGGCCGGCCGCCTCGACATCGACTCCACCGGCCTGCTGATCCTGACCCAGGACGGGCGCATCGCCAAACAGCTGATCGGCGAAAACTCGCGCATCGAAAAGGAATATCTGGTGCGGGTTACCGGCAAAATGGGCAGGGACGGATTGGCTCTGCTGCAGCATGGCCTGTCACTGGACGGCGAAGCGCTGCGTCCCGCCCAGGTAACGTGGCAAAACCAGGATCAGCTGCGTTTCGTGCTGCGGCAGGGCAAAAAGCGCCAAATCCGCCGCATGTGCGAACTGGTCGGGCTGACCGTCACCGGCCTGAAGCGGGTGCGCATCGGCAAAGTAATGCTCGGCGACCTGCCCGTCGGGCAGTGGCGCTACCTGCGCGACGACGAACAGTTCTGACTAGACAGGGATGTTGCGGCCCGCCTCACGCGCGGCCAAAGAATAATTCCGGCAAATCCGCCACGCTGTCGAGCAGATGGGTATGCGGCAGGGCCTGCATCTGGTCACGGCCATGTGCGCCCGACAAAACGCCGATATTCCAGGTCACGCCGGCGTTGTGCCCCGACTGCAAATCGAGCACGGTATCGCCGACATTAGCGACATGGCGCACGTTGTTCACCCCGGTCGCTTCCATGCAATGGAAAATCATATAGGGCGACGGGCGACCCAGTTTGACTTCATCGCCGCAGATCACGGCATCCACCACACCATCGCGCCAGCGCAGCGCATCAAGCAACAGCTCCGTTGTTTCGCGGTCAAAGCCAGTATTCAGCGCAATACGCACACCGCGGGCGCGTAAGGTATCGATCATTTCCCTTGCGCCGGGCACCGGTTCTACCGTGCCGTTAAACACCTGCGCCAGATGCTGCACAAAGGTCAAATAAACCTGTTCGGCAACGCGCTCGCGATCCGCGGCCTGCGGCGGGATTAGATTGAGAATCGCCAGCCGTTTGGACGCACCGCGCAGACTGTTGATCGCCTGCGCAGTGACTGCAATGCCGTGCGCTGACAGCGCCGAGGTGAAGGCCTGCGGCACCTGCCCGGCATCGCGCACCGTGGTGCCGGCCATGTCGCAAACCACCAGTTCGATTTTCTGCGTCAAGACAGGAACTCCGTTACATCAATTCAATACCAAAACGCCGCAGCGCCAGTGCGAACACCACGAAACAGATGGCGGTAATCCCCATACAGGCCAGCAGCGCCGGCCAGAACCCGATCCGCGGCAACAGCAAGGGAAAAGCCAGAAACATCGGCAGTGTCGGGATCACGTACCAGAAAGTGTACCAGGCATGATTGGCGATTTTTTCAGCCGGCTGGTTTTCAACATACAGCCAGATCAGGGCCAGCACCGTCACCATTGGCAGCGCGGCGACCAGACCGCCGAGTTTGTCACTGCGCTTGGCCAGTTCGGAAACCAGCACGACGACTGCAGCCGTGAGGAAATACTTGGTGATGATCCACGCCATGATGCCTCCTCCGTGCGCTGGTGGCAGCGCGCCGTCAGCCTTCGATTTTCTTTTTCAGCTTGGCCTGATACTTGTCGAGATCGACGATAAAACGGTCATGCTCGGCTTCACCGACCTGCTCGACATCATCGAAAACCTTGATTTTGAAACTCAGCCGGCGACGGTCGATGCCGGTCAGCTCGACCTCGGCGCGTACACGTTTGCCCATCGGCGTCGGCCCCATGTGGCGTATGGTCACCACGATGCCGACCTGGCCCTGCCCGGGCTGCAGGTGTGGCGCGATCAATTCGCCGGCAGCCGCTTCACAGAACTGCACCATCGACGGCGTCGAAAACACGCGATACTCGCCTCGCTTGGTGGTCATCGCTTCGGTGACTTCACGCTCCACCACATGTTTCATGCCGACTTTCAACGCATCCATGCAACCGTCTCCGCAGTTCAGAACAGAGCCTTGATTCTAGCCGAGACCGGATGCACAGGAAGTAAAAAAGCCGCTCCTATCGGAGCGGCTGCGGTTGATCAGCCACGGTCATCAGTTGGCTTTTTGACGGTCGTGTTTCTGGTGATGGATGCGCTGGCTTTCCTGATCCTGCGCATGGTGCAGGCGGGCACGCTCGTTCCTGGCCACGGTGCCGTCGGCCTTGGCCTTGATCTCCATGTTCGCGATGTGCGTCTGATGGGGTTCAAGACGTCCCGCTTCCTTGGCGTTGAGCTGCCCGGACTGGACGCCTTTATCGATGCGCTTCTGCTGTACTTCCTGACGCCTGTCGACGCTGGGGGTTGCTGCCGGATCCTGCGTCTGCGCATGGGCGGTGGAAGCCGTAGCCAGCGCGGCAGCAATCATGATGGTCTTGATCTGCATGTTCGATGCTCCTGGAATGATCGGCGGGTTGATTCCCGTATCAACCATAACGCTGCAGACCGGCGCAAATCGACCGCTTTGCGGTAACAATGTGTAAGGGTTTGTAAGCTGCCGGGGAGCATCCCGGTCACGACAATGATCATGCGGCTAATTGCACCCGCAACAGTGGTCTACTGTTCAGGATAGGAATCGAAGTCGATGGCATCAGCGACACAACCCAGCGCCTGAGCCATGCTGTTCAGGCTGTCTTCGGTCAGTGCGACGACTTTGTAGTCGGCATCAATGCCCTTGGCGGCGATGAAGGCTTTGGCTTTTGCATCGGAAGTCCAGGTCACGACCAATGCGGGTTTGTCATCGCCGGCACTGCGGCTCACCGGAAAACCATCGGATTTGCTGACGATTGCAAACATGATCAGGCTCCTCTCCAGCGCATTCCCCGCCAGGGGAAATCACCGCCGTGAACAACAGCGGTGACGGCATCTTAACGGCGGGGATTTAACGTCGCAAGCCAGCGAACCCTGCCGCGACCGATCAGGGGGTAAGCCGCTCGAGTTCGATACCCCGCATGCGGACCCGGTCGCCCACCTTGAACAGCGCGCCGTCGCGTCGCTGGGCAACCGCATAAGCGCCGTTGTCGAGCAGAACCGTGATTTCGTAGCTGGATTCGGTGAAGCGTGCCCGCATCTCGGGCGTTCCGAGGCCGCCCACGAACGCCTGGTCATTACCCTCGCTCATAGGGATCGCAACCACCGCGCCGACGAGCACGGAGGTATCTGCCCCGCCGGACATCGTCGACGGATTCTGCAGGCCCTGCGGAACCGCCACCGGCCGCTGGCTTTGCGTTTCGCGAATCGCGCGAATCACCCCGCAGTTGTTGCAGGGTTCAGCCGGTCGGGACGATACCGAGGGAACCGTTTTGCGGAAATCCGGTATCTGTATGTATTGCGCTGCGGCCGGCATCAGCACAAAAGCCAGCAGCAGACCGCCCCAGCGACATGCCTGCCGAGTGCCCGGTGAATCGGTCGCCATCGTCATGTTATTCAGAGAGCGCCTGGACAAAATAAGCTGCCGACAGCAGCAGGCTGGGCGGACCAAGCTTGCCCAGCCATTGCGCGTAAATTTTGTCGATGCCGCCGTTGCGGTAAAGGCCCGCCAGCACCCGGTTCACCGCCAGGCGAAAATCGGCATCACCGCGCGGCAGTGCAAACGCATAGGGCTCTACCGAAAAATCCTCATCCACCAGCTTGTAGACGCCCTTCGCATTGCCGCCCAGCACCAAACCGATCAGCACGATGCGGTCCGAAGCGAAGCCGTCGATCTTGCGCTGTTCCATCAGTTGCAGTCCGGCTTCACGGGTCTTGACGGCTTCGATACCGACCTTGATACCGCGCTGTTTCACCGCTTCGCGCAACACTTTTTCGGTTGTCGTATCCGCGATCACCGCAATGCGCTTGCCGTCAAAATCAACCAGCCGCCGCAGTTCGGAGTCGCCGTGCGTGAGTATGCTGCCGCCATCGACGAAAGTGATCAGGCTGAAATCGACCTCGGCCTGGCGCGACAGCGTCCAGGTCGTTGTGCTGCACTCGATGTCGACGCGTCCGCTGCGAACGGCATTGAGACGATCCTGAATTGTCAGCGGCACCCAGCGGGTTTCGAGTTGGGCAAGTTTCAGCTGGCTGCGGATGCCTGCGGCAATTTCATTACACAACGAGACCGAATAACCCTGGGCCTGTCCGCTGGCGTCCTTGAACGAAAACGGGATGCTGCCCTCGACATAACCCATGGTGATCACGCCGCTCTTGCGGATCTTGTCCAACGTGGCAGATTGGGCCCAGGCGGAAGTGGCGAAAAACCCGGCGAGTACCAGGCACAGCAGCGCTCTTAATGGCATGTCAGCCTTTCATGATCTGGTTTACGGCTCCGGCATATCGCCGGTCAGCGTTTATTTTTTGGCGGTCTTTGAGGACGGCGAGCGCGGTTCCCACGCACCGGTGTCCGCTTTGCAGAATGAGTAGGTGCCGCGCTGGAAACGATCTTTGGCTTCGGATTCGATCGTGGTATCGCGGCATTTGCGTTTGCCTTCGATCACCGTGCTCACCGGCGTGATTTTGCTGGTGAACGGCGTTTTCGGCGCCTTCCATTCCACCGTGACGCCGTCCGCGCCGGTTTCCAGCGTTTTCTGGATGGTGGAGACGAAGGTTTTCAGTTCCTCGGTGGACAGCCGGGTCACCGGCGCGTCCTTGAAAACACTCATGTTCATCGCAAAAGCCGGGGCAGCCATGGCGGCGAGTACGATCAGGAGGTATCGGGGCTTCATGATATTTAGGGTTTCCGGTTATCAGAAATGCGCCTGCCCTGCGGCCTGTAGACCGCAGGGTTTGGTCGGTGAAGTATAGGCGATCAAGGGGAATTCCGCCTACTGCAAGTCGCCCCCGACTGCCGGTAATCAGCCGTCGCGCTTGAGCACCGCCTCGATGTCTTCGACCGGCACCTTGATGTCCAGACCGGCGCGTTCCTGCTGCAGGATCAGGAAAGAACGTGAGTCGCGCTTGTCCCAGCCGCGGTTCAGCGCGTCGGTCATTTCGGCATAGGTCAGATTGGCCAGCCGCATCGGCACACCGATCTCGCGTGCGAGTTCGGTCGCCAGCGTGACATCTTTGTGCGCCAGCGCCAGAGCAAATGCCGGCGGATCGAATTTGCCCTGGAGGAACTGGTCGCCCATGCGGTCAAAAGAACGCTTGCGGCCCAGCGCACCCTGGCGGATCGCCGCCCATAGCGGCAGCGGTTCAACACCCGCTTTCACACCCATCGTGAACAGTTCAGCCAGCGCCAGCTGCATCGCATAACCGGCGCAGTTGTGCACCAGCTTGGCCACCGAACCGGCACCGATCGCTCCGATGTAGATAACCTGATCGCCGACGGCATCCAGCACCTTGCGGCAACGATCGAATTCTTTCTGATCGCCGCCAACCCACAGAGCCATCTTGCCGGATTTGGCGCCGCTGGGTCCGCCGCTGACCGGGGCATCCAGCACCGAAATTTTCTTCTCCGCAAAGCGTGCATGCAGCTCGCGCACCACGGTCGGCGAGTTGGTCGACAGATCAAACCACACCGTCCCCGGACGCATGTTCTTGATCAGGCCTTCGGCGACCGCCATCACTTCCTTCGGTCCCGGCAACGATGTCAGCACGACATCGGCTTCGCGGCCGACATCCTCGACGCTGTCCGCCCATTTCGCCCCGCCTTTGATATGCGGCGCACCTGCTTCCTTGCGCATGTCATGCACCGTCAGTGCAAAACCGCCCTTCATCGCATTCAATGCGATCGAAGCGCCCATCGTACCCAGTCCTATGAATCCCACGCGCATGTTCCGCCCTTTCTTCTTCCGTTACTCAAATTGAAATACAAAAAAATCCGTCAATCCGCTTTGATACCGGCCGCAGCCACCACACGTTCCCACTTGGCGATCTCGGCGTGGATGTGTTTCTGGAATTCAAGTGGCGTCGAAGCAATCGGCTCGACGCCGTCTTTCTGGAAACGTTCAGTCAGTTCCGGGGTGCGCAGCGCATCCACGATGCTGCGGTTGAGTTTTTCCAGCACCGGCTTGCGGATGGCGGCGGGCGCCAGCACGCCATACCAGTTCGTCACCTCGTATCCGGTAACACCGGTCTCGGCGATAGACGGCAGGTCGGGCATCGCCGGCGAACGCTGCGGACTGGTCACCGCCAGTGCGCGCAGCCGCCCCGGCTTGATGTGCGGCACCGATTCCAACGGCGTGGCAAACACCATGCTGATCTGCCCGCCCAGCACATCGGCCAGTGCGGGGCCGCCGCCCTTGTAGGCGACATGCAGCAGATTGGTGTTGGTCAGTGTCGCCAATAGCGCGCCCGAAAGATGTTGCAGGCTGCCCTGTCCGGCCGAGCCGTAGGTCAGGCTGCCGGGCTTGGCTTTCGCCAGCGCCAGCAGTTCGGCAATGGACTTTGCCGCCACCGCCGGATGCAGCACCAGCACATAGGACTGCTGCGTCATCTGCGTCACCGGTGCGAAATCCCGGATCAGGTCATAAGGCAGACGGCCGTGATGGGTCGCCCGTCGCGCGGTATGCGTGCCGCTGATCATCACAATGGTGTAACCGTCGGGCTGGGCGCGCGCCACGGTCTCCAGCGCAATGGCGCCAGTGCCGCCGGGCCGGTTGTCGACCACCACCGACTGGCCCCAGGCCGCATTGAGTTTCTGCGACACCGCGCGCACGGTGATATCGCCGCCACCGCCGGCGGCCAGCGGGATCAGGAAGCGCACCGGGCGCGACGGAAATTCCTGTGCAGCAGCCATGACAGGCGCTGCCGCCAGTACGGCGCAAAACATCCGGATCACAATTGCTGATGTACTCATGCCAAGCTCCTCCACAATTCAGGCCTGCCGGAATTCGCGGGAACAGCGGATGCACCCGCGGTTTCGCTGCGGGCTTTGTTGTTTTAAGGGATTCTTGGGAGCGGAGACTTGTGCGTCAAGCCTTGGACCGCACTATGGAGAAAGCCGCAGCGGTCAGGCTTTTTTGACGAACTGCGATTTCAGCTTCATCGCGCCGATACCGTCAATCTTGCAATAGATGGCATGGTCACCGTCGACCAGGCGTATGCCTTTGACCTTGGTGCCGACCTTGACCACACTCGACGAACCCTTGACCTTGAGATCCTTGATCACAGTCACGGTATTGCCGTCGCTCAGCACATTACCCACAGCATCGCGTACGACTTTTTCGCCATCGGCCGTTTCAACCACGGCGTTTTTGGATCACTCATGCGCGTATTCGGGACAGATATACGAAGTACCGTCTTCGTAAGTCAGTTCGGATTGGCATTGCGGACAGGGCCGCAGGGTAGTCATGGATCCGGGGGGGATAAATCGAAAATCTAGCGCGGCGCGATGCGTTCCGCGGTTATGAGACGCATAAAAAACTTAATAATCAATTACTTATTGATAATTACCAAGCGGCCTGTAACGCCGCCATCAGGGTTTCGCGTTCGCGCAAAAATTCGCGCTGCGGATCAGCATTGAAATTTCTCAGTGAATTTTCGAGCACCGTGGCCAGACTGTCGCGCGGAATGTCGAGCTCGCGCAGCTTGGTTGGCATACCAGCCTGGGCAAATGCTTGCTCGACGGCGTCGGCGGCGCGTTCATGCGCAGGCCGTTTGTCCGTCACCCCGAAAGCATCGGCGATCAAAGCCATCGCCTCCGGATCTCGAGCACCGAAGTGGCGGATCACTGTCGCCGTCAATGCCGAGTTTGCCTCGCCCTGCCCGACATGGCCGTGCAGATTGAACAGTGCGGTCGCCAGCGCGTACACCACGCGGGCCGGCCAGTGTTTTTCAGTCAGTGCACCGCCGTCATCTGCATCCCGGTTCTGCAGGAAGGCCGCGGCGCACATTTCGACACGCGCACCGGCGTCCAGCGGATCACTCATCCGGGAGAAAGCCCCGCGCGCCAGCCGGAAGGCCTGCAGCCGGTCGCCTTCGGACAGCGGCGCCATACGCGGCGCGCCGAGGTTCATCAGCGAACGCCAGAACACCGAGGTACCCGTGGTGCGCGCCAGCGACACCGGGGCGGTCAGCAGTGCGTCTTCATCCCAGAACACCGCGGACGGTCGTGTCTTCGGATCAAAAAATTCCATGCGATTGGGCCGTGCCGAATCCTTGACCGCAGAACCGGCGCGGTTCCGTGCGGTCGTCGCTGCGGTCAGTAGATTGATAATCGGCAGTTTCGGCGCCAGCAGTTTGGGACTGATCGCCGGTGCATTGTCCGGATACTGCGTGATCAGTTGGTCGACCGGTGCTTTTTCGGCCAGCAGCACGGCAACCACCCGCGTACCCTGAATGACGCTGCCGGAGCCGACGGCGATCAGCAGATCGGCATTGACCGCCCGTGCTGCTGTAGCTGCAGCCTGCACTGAAACCAGTGTGGTGTCTTTCTCGATTTCGTCATAACGGCCGGCATAGGCCGGGCCGAGAATTCTTACGATGCGATCGATCAGATCAGTTTTGCGCGATACGCTGCGGCCGCAGACCACAAAAGCGCGCTGAGCTTTATAGCGCTTCAATTCCGCCGGCAGGTTTTCCAGTGCATCCTTGCCGCTGTACAGCCGCAGCGGATAGCCGGTGGCGCGAAACTGGTGTTTGTAAGTCATTCAGGGAATCTCAGGAGCGCGCGGCCTTGAAGCGTTCGAATGTTGCCAGCGCCGCCAGCGGATGCCCGGCATTGGCCATCTCATCATAAACCGGTACGCCCAGCGCTACCGCCTTGTCGCGGAACTCGCGTTTGCGCGCTTCCAGACCGGGCTCGCCGTCGGAACGCAGCACTAGAATGAAATGCGACTGGCCCGGATACTTCTCCTGCACGCGCATCGCGGCAGCGACCAGGTTGTCGAGCACTTCGGGTTTGGTGCGGCCGACAAAAGCCGACAGGTTCAGGTGCATCACCAGAGCTTCGGGTTTGCCCTGGCTGTAGATGATGTCGAGAATTTTTTCGGCAACGCGGCCGTCGTCCTGCTGCAA
>CANHZX010000045.1 GCA_947465215.1 Betaproteobacteria bacterium
CTGGACCCACAGCGGTAAACGGGTCGATGGGGAGCGGCCGTAAAAAATCGTATGCCAACAACAGGCTTTAGTCACCGGAATTAATTCAAATTTAAAAAAGACATCACATGACCAGATCTACATTCAAAGTGATGACAGCACTTTTTGCTGTCACCCCATGTTTTTCGCTGGCTTTGCCTTTGGCTGCGGCGGGCATTACCGAGCCAGGACCCATAGTCGTCTGGCTGCCTGCCGCCAACGGCGCCGTGCCGCCAAATGCCATCATCGGCGGGAATGAGCCCGGGCGCACCTTGCCCGTGTGCCGCGCCATTTATAACAAGGGCGTGCACCCCGGCAAAGTGGTGGGTAAAAACTGCAACTTTGGCTATGGCGGCAAAGAGCTGCTGGCACCGCAATACGATGTGCTGGTGGGCAACCCCGCCCTTCTGAATAAAACTCCGCAGCTGGTTCGCTGGATCGCGGCCCAGGGCGGACAGGTGCCGCCGGGTGCTTTCTTTGGCGCTTATGAGCCGGGGCGTCCGATTCTGCCGATCTGCCAGGCGCCCTACCAGGGCGGCGTGCACGTCGGCAAGGTGGTTGGTCGCAACTGCAACTTCGGCTACGGCGGGCTTGAGGTGCTGTCGCCCCAGTACGCGGTGCTGGTGGTTGGAAAAAATCCGGTTGTGTCTGCAACTGGTACGGGCCCGGTTGCTATTGCTTCAGCACAGAACCAGACAATGGAAGCTATCACGGCAGCGGTGCAAGCCGAGGTCTTGGTGCTTACTGCGAAGCCGGCCGCATCGGCGCAGCCAGCCCCTACGCCTGCGGTGCAATCCACCGTCCCGGTGCCTGCTGCGAAGCCGGCCGCATCGGCGCAGCCAGCCCCTACGCCTGCGGTGCAATCCACGGTCCCGGTGCCTGCTGCGAAGCCGGCCGCATCGGTGCAGCCCGCCCCTACGCCTGCGGTGCAATCCAAGGTCCCGGTGCCTGCTGCGAAGCCGACCACATCCCCCCCGCACATGTCCTCTATGCGTGAGCCCCCGTACATGTCCTCTATGTCTGCGTACCAGGGTTTGGACCTTGAGTCCATGTTGATGGCTGTGCAAGGTAACCGGGCAAATGAACTCGATGAACAAATAAAGTCTCAGATGCGGGCCGTTCAAGCCAGAAACGCTAGCATCACGGCCTTGAATACCCAGCTAGGCGCGCTGAAATCGGCGAAGCTCAACACCACCGATCCAGCAACGATAGCCAAGCTTGATGCGCAGATACAGGACATCAAGACGCAAATCGACAGCGCGAGCAATACTCAGCAAATGGAAATGTTGCGCCTGCAAAGCCTATCGCAAAAACGCAACGAAGCGTTTGAGCTCATGACCAATTTTATGAAGAAGTTCGCCGACTCGCGCTCTGAGATTATCTCAACGAGGTGAGATCGAAGAATAAATAGTGTCATTGTAACTTTCGGATTACTGAGTTGAGTGTGGCGATAAAGCTTATGAATTGCTCACCCCGATGCCAAGAGGACCGAGACTCAAACTGGCAACTGTGCCGCAGCACGTTATTCAGCAAGGCCATAATCGCCAGGCGACCTGCTTTGCAGATACGAATGACTTTTTCTACCGCGAATGCCTTGGTGATCGGCAAACGATTGAAGCTCATACAGCCCTACTCATGACCAAGTATATTTTTTGTTGTTGAACGTTCTAACAGGAAATGAAACTGAAATGAAAACGATCTTTATGACGCTGGCACTGTTGTGTCTGCATCTATTCGGGACGACGGCTGCCTTGGCTGCCACAAGCACTCAGACAGGCAAGGCAGGAGACTCGGTTGTGCTTCAATGTGAAGCAGGTTCTACCGTACGCGCAATCGTTGAAAACAACCAGGCAACCATCGGCTGCGTCGCTACGACGATGCAAGCCGCCGCAGCGCCGCCCAAACCAGCCCCCGTCGCAGCGCCCCCCGTCTATGACGCTGACCACAATTTGTGCCCAGAAGGCCACGACAGAATAGCCAAATGGGTTCAGACTCGCTCGACACCACAACCTGGGACCTGGGCCACCGATCTCAATGCTTACTACGAGATTACTGCGGTCAGCGCGCCAGTGTGCAAAGGCAAAAAGTACCCTGAGGAGTCGAAATCGACCATTCGGGTACCGGTAGGCACCAAAGTCCCTTCATATTTTTTAAATATGCAAGTGAACGGCCCGTTTTATCCTGGCTCTGGAAAAACCAACAATATGCGTTAAGAAAGTGCCGATCAAGTAACGAAATACCCAGGATCATCGGGCCTCAAAGTGGCACGACTAAAAAACCCGGTAATAATTGGATTGGCCCTCTGGTCTCAAAAAAAGCTCTGTACCCATTGATCCGCGATCAATCAGTGACAGGGCTTGGCTGGCTTAGTGAAAGGGGTGTGTCGGCCTCACCTTGCGGCGATCCGAGGGCACCGAGCACTCCACCCCATATTGGAAGAAAAATGAATTCTAAAAAAACTAATGACGTAAAGATAAAGCTCTGCGTTTTTTGTCTGGCCCTCAGCGCTCTAACGAGCTTGCAGGTGGGCGCGCAGATGCACTTCAAAGGGGGAATGCAAGGCAAAGAAGGGAGGTTAGCGCCAGAACCGGTGGCCGCACCATGGGGAATGACGCTCGACATGAATGATGTCACGAACAGGAAAATGGCGGCGCTAAGAACATACGTAATATGCAGGGAGAATGCCAGCGCCCTTGGCAATTCCCAAACGATGGACGGTGGGTACCCCATACAAAACGCAAGGCGCCAGTGTGACGTGAACCTCGAAAATAGTCTTAAATAAACGATTGATTTTCACGCCCTCTTTTTCAAAGCAAATCAATCCGGCGTGACGGATTTCCTGTCTTTCACCTCGCCCCCTATCGGGTTGAACCTGTTCTTTGTGACCAAGCCTTGAAGTCTGCTGTGTAGCCCAGTCACCCAACGTTGCACGTACTGCCGGAGCCGATGCGAGTCGGCTCCTTTCTTATGAAGACGGCGCTGGCTGAAAACGCTATCGGCAACACTGAGGGGGTGATGCATTCGTCAAGCAGCAGCGAGCGCAAAAGTAAACTGACCACATAAAAAAACACGGGGCTTTAGGCCCCGTGTTTTTTTATGTTTGGCGGAGAGAGAGGGATTCGAACCCTCGATGGAGGTTTTGCCCCCATACGCCCTTAGCAGGGGCGCGCCTTCGACCACTCGGCCATCTCTCCTGAACTCATATTAAAGCGGTTTGTTCAGGTCCCGCTCACATCAATTTGTCAGGCGAAGAATACCACACCACTCGCTCAGACCGGCTGATCCAGTCCAAAAGCTTTGTGCAGGACACGCACGGCGAGTTCGGTGTATTTCTCATCGATCACCACCGACACCTTGATCTCGGAAGTCGAGATCATCTCGATGTTGATGCCCTCTTCTGCCAGCGTGCGGAACATGGTACTGGCGATACCGGCGTGGGAACGCATACCGACGCCAACCACCGACACCTTGGCGATTTTGTCGCCGCTCTGCAAGCCACGCGCCTTGGTGTGCTCGACGACGGGTTTCAGCACGTTCAGCGCCTTCTGGTAATCATTGCGATGCACGGTGAACGAAAAGTCCGTCAGGCCGTCGTGGCCGACGTTCTGCACGATCATGTCGACGTCGATGTTGGCGTCGCCCACCGGCCCGAGGATCTGATAGGCAATGCCCGGGCGGTCGGGCACGCCGAGCACGGTAATCTTTGCCTCGTCGCGATTAAAGGCGATGCCTGAAATGACGGCTTTTTCCATGTCCTTGTCTTCCTCAAATGTGATCAGCGTGCCTTCGCCTTCGTCCTCGAAACTGGACAGCACGCGCAAACGCACCTTGTATTTGCCGGCAAACTCGACCGAGCGGATCTGCAGCACTTTCGAACCGAGGCTCGCCATCTCGAGCATTTCCTCGAAGGTGACGGTTTTCAGCCGGCGGGCTTCCGGAACGATGCGCGGATCGGTGGTGTAGACCCCGTCGACGTCAGTGTAAATCTGGCACTCATCGGCTTTCAGCGCGGCCGCCAGGGCAACGCCGGTTGTATCCGAACCACCGCGGCCGAGGGTGGTGATATTGCCCTGCTCATCGATGCCCTGGAAGCCGGCGACGACACCCACGCGCCCAGCCTTCAAGTCGGCGCGCATGTTGTGCTCGTCAATGCTGAGGATGCGCGCCTTGGTATAGGCGTTGTCGGTGAGGATGCGTACCTGGCCGCCGGTGTAGCTGCGTGCCTGCAGGCCCATCTCGATCAGCGCCATCGACAGCAGCGCCATGGTGACCTGCTCCCCGGTCGAAACCATGACGTCGAGTTCGCGGGGATCGGGCTGGGCCTGGATTTCCCGGGCCAGCGCGATCAGCCGGTTGGTTTCACCAGACATCGCCGAAACCACCACGACCACGTCGTGCCCCTGCGCTTTCCAGCGGGCGACGCGTTTGGCGACGTTTTTAATGCGTTCGGGACTGCCGACGGAGGTGCCGCCGTATTTTTGGACTATCAGAGCCATGATGGCTGGGTTTCTGCCTGATGCGAAAAAGGGGCATATTTTATTGGATTTTCAGGGGAAAAACGAGGTTTACCCGGTTCAGCCCGGCCGATTGATCGGCCCCGGAACACCCTGAGGGTATAATCCGCCCCCCATGCGCATTACCCGAAGACTGGAATTCGACGCCGGTCACCGCATCCCTAACCACGGCAGCCAGTGCCGGCATCTGCACGGCCACCGCTATGCCATCGAGATCACGCTGGCCGGCCCGCTCGTCGCCACCGCCGGCGCAGCAGATGAAGGCATGGTCATGGACTTTTCCGAGGTTAAATCCATCGCCCAGCAGCACGTGGTGGAGCCTTGGGATCATGCTTTTCTCGCCTGGCGGCAGGATCATGCGGTCCTGGAATTCCTCGACACCATTCCAGACCATAAAACAGTTCTCTTTGAAGCACCGCCGACAGCTGAGCATCTGGCGCAAACCGCATTCAAGATGCTCGACCCGCTGTATCGCAGCCGCTACGGTGCCAAACTGGAGTTGCAGCAGATCAGGCTGTACGAGACGCCCAATTGCTGGGCCGATGCGGTGCGCGGCGACGCCTGACTGGCGGAGGGTGTGAGATTCGAACTCACGAGGACCGTGAGGCCCTGCCGGTTTTCAAGACCGGTGCATTCAACCGCTCTGCCAACCCTCCGTAATACTTCCTGAACAACCACACTGCCGGTTTTAGCTCCGGCCCCGCCTTCGGCGCTTAACTGGCCTGAAGGCCAGTTAGCCTCGCAAGCGCACACACTGAGTGCGCCAAGACCGGTGAATTCAACCGCTCCGCCAACCCTGCTTGGGGCGCGCATTGTAACCGCAACGCACCCGACACGGAAAATGCCCTGTCATTTCCGAGGATAATATCATCCATTACGAATTAATTACCTCAAGAAATCAGGGGCTTAATGCTCCAAACTAATTGCAACTTTCACAAGCTTTCAGTAGTCTTACTACCGACTGATTCAGTCAATCTTTTGGAGAATTAAAAGCTATGCAACCTGACCTGCAAACCGTCTACTCCGCCGGCTCCCAGGACATTGCCGCGCAGCAGAACAAGGTGCTGCGCAACACGTACCTGCTGCTCGCCGTCTCCCTGATCCCCACCGTGATCGGTGCGGTAATCGGTACCAACTTCATCAACTTCAGCTTTATGCGCTCCAGCCCGATCATGAGTGTGATCATCATGATGGCGGTGTTCTATGGCTGGATTTTCATGATCGAGAAAAACCGCAACAGCGCGCTGGGCGTCGGCCTGCTGCTGGGCTTCACTGCCTTCATGGGCCTGCTCCTGGCCCCGCTGCTGCAACCCATCTTGTCGCTGCGTCATGGCGGACAGCTGGTGATGATGGCTGCGGGCGGCACTTCCGCGGTGTTCTTCGTGCTCTCAGGCATCGCCGCCTCGACCAAACGGGACTTCAGCTTCCTCAACAAATTCCTGATGGTCGGCTTTGTGGTGATCATGCTGGCGGTGCTGGCGCAGATCTTCCTGCAAAGCCCGGTGATGCAGCTGGTGCTGTGCGGCGCGTTCATCATCTTCTCGTCCGCGGCGATTCTGTTCCAGATCAACGCCATCGTCCGCGGCGGCGAAACGAATTACGTATCGGCCACGCTGTCGCTGTATGTGTCGCTGTACAACATCTTCACCAGTCTGCTGCAGATTCTCGGTGTGCTGGGCGGGGATCGCGACTGATATTTGCGCGACCTGAGCAATTAAAAAAAGCGGCCTTCGGGCCGCTTTTTTATTGTTCACAGAAAAGCCTGCTGCAGCCTACTCCCGCTCAAACCAGGCAATGGACTCAACATGTGCGGTATGCGGAAACATGTTGACGATGCCCGCTGCCTTTAAGGTGTAACCGTGCACCGCCACCAGAACTTCGGCGTCGCGCGCGAGAGTCGACGGGCTGCACGACACATAAACGATGCGGCGCGGACCATCGTTGCCAATCAGCTTGACCAGCTCCATCGCACCGTCGCGCGGCGGATCGATCAACAACTTGTCAAACTTGCCCAATGCTGCCCACTGCTCGGCATCGAGCTTGAACAAATCCATGGTCATGAACTGCGTATTGCCGGAGAGTCCGTTGAGCTGCGCGTTCACCTGCGCGCGCTTGATCAACCCGGCACTGCCTTCGATGCCGGTAACGCTGGCACCGCTGCGTGCAATCGGCAGCGTAAAGTTACCGAGCCCGCAGAACAGATCGGCGATGCGCTCCCCCGGTTGCGGCGCAAGCAGATTGAGTGCACGCCGCACCAGCACTTGGTTGATCGAGTGATTAACCTGAGTGAAATCGGTCGGGCGAAAATGGATTTGCACATCAAATTCAGGCAGTTTGTAAAACAAAGCGTCGGCGTCCGGCGGATAAAACAGCTGCGCTGATTCCGGACCCGCGGGCTGCAGGTAAAACACCACCCGGTGCTCATCGGCAAAGGCGCGCAGCTTATCCTCATCATCCGGCACCAGGGGATCGAGATTACGCAACACCAGCACGTCAGCCGTATCGGTAATCGCCAGTTCGATCTGTGGCATCCGCGCGTGGATACTCAGACTGCTTACCAGCCCACGCAGCGGCATCAGCAGCGCCGAAATCCGCTGCGGTAATACCGCGCAGCTCTTCATGTCGGCGACATAACTGCTGCGTTTTTCATGAAACCCGACCAGCGCCCCGCCTTTCTTGAAAACGTATCGGGAGGTCAGGCGCGCACGATGGCGATACCCCCAGGTCGGGCCGTGGATCGCCGGCAGGATCTGCTCGGGCGTAACTTTGCCGATATGCCGCAGATTGTCTTCGAGCACGCGCTGCTTGGCGGCAACCTGGGTGCGTGAATCCATATGCTGCAGGCTGCAGCCGCCGCACAAGCCGAAAAACTCACAGCCCGGTGTCGTGCGCGACGCACTTTCATTGCGAATGGTGGTAGCCACCGCAACTTCGAACGCCGCCTTTTTGCGATACGTCTCGATCTCGACGCTTTCGCCAGGCAAAGCGCCTTCGATGAAAATGACCTTGCCGTCGCGGCGGGCAATGCCACGGCCTTCCTGGTCGAGGGATTCAATCGTCAGAAACGTCATGGGAATATCTTCTAAGAGCCTGCCGAAGCAGGCGTTACGGCATCAGGCCGCCCAGCGGGCGAGAAACTCTTGCCAGTGCGGTTGATCAATCTTACCCAGTGCAGCGCGCACTGCCGCGATCTGCTGGTCATGCTGTTCCGTGGTCAGGGCGCCGCGCATCAGCTGGAAACGCAGGAAGACGAGGTAGGTATTGACGACGTCGGTCTCACAGTAACGCCAGATATCCTCAATCCGACCGTCCTGGAACGCGCCCCACACTGCAGAGCCGTCCATACCGAGTTTTCCGGGAAAGCCCATCAACTGCGCCAACGCGTCCAGCGGTGCATTGGCACGGCCCTGGTACATCGCCAGCAGATCCATCAGATCCAGATGACGCTGGTGGTAGCGGCTGATGTAGTTGTTCCATTTGAACTCGCGGTCATCCTCGCCCATATCCCAGTAGCGTGAGGCTTTCACGCCGTGCATCATGCCGCGGTAATGCAGCACCGGCAGATCAAAACCACCACCGTTCCATGACACCAGTTGCGGCGTGTATTTTTCAATGCCGTCAAAAAAACGCTGGATGATTTCGCCTTCCGATTCACCGTTCGCACCCAGCGACCAGACCTTGAAGCTGTCACGGTCGTGCAGCGCGCAGGAAATCACCAGTACGCGTTGCAGGTAATGCGGCAAAAAATCATTGCCGTGCGATTGTCGACGCAGCTGGAAGGCGGTCTCTGCGACATCGTGGTCAGACAAGCTGCTGTCCATGTCGTGCAGGCGCCGCAGCCCGGCAATGTCGGGCACGGTCTCAATATCGAATACCAGCACAGGACTCAAAATAATTCCTTTAAAAACATAGTCTTATATTATTTACCGGGGAAGATACCGGTTGAAAGATAACGGTCGCCGCGGTCGCAGTTGATGAACACGATCACCGCATTGCGCACCTTCGCGGAAATCTGCAGCGCCGCCCACAAGGCGCCGCCCGAGGACACGCCGGCGAAGATGCCCTCTTCGCGTGCCAGACGCCGGGTCATTACTTCGGCATCGCTTTGCGTAATTTCGATAATCTGATCGACCTGCTTCCAGTTACAGATCTTCGGCAGGTATTCGGGCTGCCATTTGCGGATACCCGCAATCTGCGAGCCGTCTGCCGGCTGGCAGCCGACAATCTGCACCTGCGGATTTTTTTCTTTCAGATAACGCGACACGCCCATGATGGTGCCGGTGGTACCCATGCTCGATACAAAGTGCGTAATCTTGCCATCGGTGTCGCGCCAGATTTCCGGACCGGTGCCTTCGTAATGCGCCAGCGGATTATCGGGATTGGAAAACTGGTCGAGCATCACGCCTTTGCCTTCGCGCACCATGCGCTCAGCCAGATCGCGCGCGCCTTCCATGCTGACTTCCTTTGGCGTGAGGATCAGTTCCGCGCCATAAGCACGCATGGTCTGCTGGCGCTCGAGCGATTGGTTCTCCGGCATGATCAGGACCATGCGGTAACCCATAATCGCTGCGGCCATCGCCAGCGCGATGCCGGTATTGCCGCTGGTGGGTTCGATCAGGGTATCGCCCGGCTTGATCGTTCCGCGCTCCTGCGCGCGGCGGATCATCGACAGCGCCGGCCGGTCTTTCACCGAACCGGCCGGGTTGTTACCTTCAAGTTTGGCCAGGATAACGTTGTCCGTAGCACCCGGTATGCGTTGCAGCCTTACCAGCGGTGTATTGCCGACAAAGGCCTCGAGTGACGGAAACACGCTCAGCTACCGCTGCGGGCCAGCAACTGATGGCAATACCGGGATACGCCCTGCTCCACCGTCAGGAATGGCGCGGTATATCCGGCGGCACGCAATGCTGTCAGATCGGCCTGGGTGTAACTCTGGTATTTGCCTTTGAGGTCGCCGGGAAAAGGAACGTAACGCAGCAATCCCTGCTGCTGCAGTTCATGCAGCGCCAAGGTCGGACGGCCTTCCGCGCTGCGGCAGCTGTTAAGCATAGTGACGGCGACATCGTTGAATGACTGCGCCGCACCGGTGCCGCAATTGAAGATGCCGGATTTATCCGGGTTCTGCAGGAAAAACAGATTGACCTTGACCACGTCCTCGACGGAAACAAAATCCCGCCGCTGTTCGCCGTTGCCGTAACCGCCGCTGCCTTCAAACAGCCGCACATGCGCATCGGCGTGATACTGATTGAAGAAGTGATAGGCCACCGATGCCATGCGACCCTTGTGCTGCTCGCGATCGCCATAGACATTGAAATAACGCAGGCCGACAACTTGCGATCCGGCAACCGGCAACCGGCGCACCCGCTGGTCGAACAGCAGCTTGGAATAACCGTAGACGTTCAGCGGGCCTTCGCAGACCGGGTCTTCACGAAACTCGGTGTGTGAGCCATAAGTCGCTGCAGATGAGGCATAGATGAACGGCACCTGCTCCGACTGGCAAAAATCCAGCAAGGTGCTGGAATAGGCGTAATTGACGTCCATCACATACTTGCCGTCGCTCGCCGTAGTATCCGAGCAGGCACCCTGATGGAAAATCGCCTTGATGCCGCGACGGAACTGTCCGGCGCGGATGCGGGCAAGGAAGTCATCCTTGTCGAGGTAATCGGTAATCGCGCAATCCACCAGATTGCGGAATTTGTCACCCTGGGTCAGGTCATCAACCGCCAGCACATTATTGATGCCCTGGGCATTGAGCCCCTTGACCAGATTCGATCCGATGAAACCCGCAGCGCCCGTCACCACATAAACCATGCTCACTCCTTCGCCTGCGCGGGAAACAGCTCTTCGGGATAAACCACTGCCGTGCCGAATTTACCGACGACAATGCTCGCGGCGCGGTTGGCAATGCGCACTGCACTTTCCATGTCCTCGCCCGCTGCCAGCATGACGGCGATCGTGGCGATCACCGTGTCGCCGGCGCCGCTGACGTCATAGACTTCGCGTGCCTGCGCCGGCACATGCAGCCGGCTGCCGCGGCGGTACAAGGTCATGCCCTCTTCGCTGCGCGTCACCAGTAATGCGCCGAGTCCCAATCGCTGGCGCAGCGCCTGCGCCTTACTATTGAGCATGGTCTCGCTGGTCCAGCTCCCGGTGACCGCACGCAGTTCAGCGCGGTTGGGGGTCACCAGCGTGGCGCCACGATAACGTGAATAGTCTTCCCCTTTGGGGTCCACCAGCACCGGGATGCCGCGTTTGCGGGCCAGTGCAATCATTTTGGCGATATGCGCCAGACCACCCTTACCGTAGTCGGAAAGGATTACGACATCGGCGGTCTTCAGCAGGCGCTGGTAATCCTTCAGTTTGGAAGCCAGCACTTCATGACTGGGTACAGTTTCGAAATCGGCGCGCAGCAACTGCTGCTGACGGCCGATCACGCGCAGTTTTACAGTTGTCGAGATCGTTGCATCGGCATGCAGACTGGTCGCCACTTTTTCCCGGCGCAGCAGCTGCTGCAGGCTGCGCCCCGGCTCATCGCGACCGACAACTGACAGCAACGATGTTTTCGCGCCCAGCGCAGCTGCATTGCGCGCCACGTTGGCCGCGCCGCCCGGCCGGTCCTCGATACGATCGACCTTGACGATGGGCACCGGCGCTTCGGGTGAAATCCGGCTGACGTCACCAAACCAGTAACGGTCGAGCATGACATCGCCGACAACCAGCACACGTCCGCGGCGGATGGCCGCACTTTTGATTTTTTCAGACTTGATCATGAGGCCGCTATTTTACCGGCCGCAGCCAGTTCAATATCGGCGTTGATTCGGTCCAGCACCGACAATGGATCTGTAGCCTTGGTAATTGGCCGGCCCACCACCAGATAATCTGCACCATTGGAAACAGCCATCTGCGGCGTCACCACACGTTTCTGGTCATCCTGCGCAGAATCAGCCAGCCGGATACCCGGCGTTACCAGACAGAAATCCGGACCGCAGGCTTGGCGCAAGCGTTGTGCTTCCTGCGCTGAACAAACCACCCCGTCAAGACCGCTGGAAGCCGCCAGACGCGCCAGACGTTCCACCAGAACAGCCGGCTCTTCTGTCTGTCCGGTTTCGCGCAAGTCTTCAGCGCCAAGGCTGGTCAGCACAGTGACCGCAATTAGCTTCGGCGGCTGCGACTGCCCGGCCAATGCCTCACGCGCCGCCTGCATCATCGTGCGCCCGCCGCTGGCGTGAACATTGATCATCCAGACCCCCAGCCCGGCAGCTGCCTTGCACGCCGCAGCAACGGTATTGGGAATGTCGTGATACTTGAGATCCAGGAACAGGTCGAAACCCCGCGCGACCAGTTGCTCAACCAGTTGCGGGCCGGCAACCGTAAACAGCTCCTTGCCGACCTTGATACGGCAGCGTTTGGGGTCCAGTCGCTGCGCGAACGCCAGCGCCTCGGCGCCCGTCGCATAATCCAGCGCGACGATGACGCGCGGTCCGAGAACCTTGGTGTTCATGCCGGTATTCCTTTTTCTTCAGTGCGCCGCGGCGCATAGGTTTCCCATTCACCACAGGCCGGGCAATGCCAGTAGAACTGCCGGGCACGGAATCCGCAGTGCTCACATTTGTACATCGCCAGGCTGCGCGTGTGCTGATGGATCAGCTGCTTGATCAGCTGCAGGTCATGACGTTTTTCGGCCGGCGCTTCCAGCAACTGTGCCTCCAATAACTTATCGAGACCCAGCAGCGTCGGCGTGCGGCGCACTTCATCCCGTACGAGGCGATAGGCTGACTGTGCGTCGCCGGTGGCCAGCGTGGCCTGATACACCATGTCGAGCAGATCCAGAGATGCGTATTTTTCGAGGTAACCGCGCAACAGGTTGAGCCCCTCTTCCGGCTTACCCTCATCGCGATACGCCGTGAGCAACCTTTCGGAAACCAGGGACAGATAGGCTGGATTCTGCGATTCGATACGCTGCCAGATCGCGATGGCCGCCGTACGATTGCCCTGATCACGCTCCAGATCGCCGAGCAGCATGTTGGCGCGCACACAGGTCCGGTGATGCGCCAGCGCGGCATCCAGATGCGGACGTGCTTCCGCGGGGCGCGACTGCATCAGCGCCCGCGCCGCCATTTCACAGCAGAAATTGGCGATTTCCTTCTGATACGAACGGCCGCTCAGCCCCTCCAGCTTTTCCGCGATGCCGATGGCCTTGTGCCAGTCTTTTTCCTGCTCATAAATTTCCAGCAGGAAACGCAGCGCGGCTTCCGAGTGGGCGGTGCCCTCCAGTTTCAGGAATAGTTCTTCCGCGCGGTCGAGGAGCCCTGCCTTCAGGTAATCCTGGGCCAGTTCCAGCAGGGCCTGCAGCTTCTGTTCCTGCGCCAGATCCTCGCGCTCGGCGAGGTTCTGGTGCATACGGATGGCGCGTTCGACTTCACCGCGGCGCCGGAACAGGCTGCCCAGCGCAAAGTGGAGCTCAATGGTTTGCGGATTGACCCGCGCCACTTCAATGAAAGCCTCAATCGCCTTGTCGGGTTGCTCATTGAGCAGGAAGTTGAGGCCCTTGAAATACGACGCTGGGAGCAGACGAGATTCCGAGACGATCTGGCGGATATCGACTCGCGCGGCGAGCCAGCCCAGCGCGAAAAACAGCGGCAATGCCAGTAACCACCAGAGTTCAATATCCATCGGGTCAGCGGATCACAGAAGGTCGGAAGGCGGCAGCAGCGGTGCGTCGGATGACTGCTGAACTGCACGAAGTTCGCGCTTCAGCGCGGCCACCTGGCGTCGCAGTCGCATCGCCTGGAACAAACCTACCAGAAGCCCGACCAGCGCACCGATGCAGACTGCCACCAGCAGCACCAGCACGAGCGGTGCCTGCCACTGATAACCGAGGTAGTAGCGCACGATCACCGGATCCGTGTTTACGAGGGCAAACGACAGGATCAGCAGGAACAGAAAGAGCTTGAATATCCACATGAGGTAGTGCATGGCCCTTTGAGAATATCACGCTCACCCCTTGCCCACCAAGCCGTTGCACATAAAAAAGCGGCATGACCGTGAGGCCATGCCGCTGGAGGGAACGATGCCAGATCGCTCTCTATTTCTTGACGTCGACGCGTTCGCGCAGTTCCTTGCCGGCCTTGAAATGCGGCACGTACTTGGCGGGAACCTGCACGCGCTCACCGGACTTGGGATTACGCCCGGTACGCGGCGGTCGGTAGTTGAGACCGAAACTGCCAAAACCCCGAATTTCGATGCGCTGGCCCTGCGACAGACTCTTGCCCATCGCATCCAGAATCATCTTTACTGCCAGTTCGGCGTCCTTGGCCACAAGCTGCGGATAGCGTGCCGCCAGTTTCGCGATCAACTCCGACTTGGTCATGATTCTCCCTTATTGTTGAGTATTGGCTGTGTCCAGCTTGGCCTTGAGCAGCGCACCAAGGTTGGTCGTGCCCGTGCTCGCCTGTTTGTCCGAGGCCAGTTTCTGCATGGCTTCGGTATCTTCTGCAAGGTCTTTTGCCTTGATTGACAGGTTGATCGTGCGATTTTTGCGGTCGACGTTGATGATCATCGCCGTAACCGAGTCGCCTTCTTTGAGCTTGGTACGAATATCTTCCACGCGATCGCGCGAAACTTCCGACGCGCGCAGGTAGCCTTCCATGTCGCCATCGAGATTGATCACGGCGCCTTTGGCATCGATCGACTTGACCGTGCCGGTGACAACCGAGTTTTTCTCATGGCCGCCGACGTAGCTGGAGAACGGATCCCCTTCCAGCTGCTTCACGCCCAGCGAAATACGCTCGCGCTCGACATCGATGGACAACACCTGGGCTTCAACTTCCTCGCCCTTCTTGTAATTGCGCACGGCTTCTTCGCCGGCTTCGTTCCAGGAAAGGTCGGACAGGTGAACCAGACCGTCGATACCGCCGGCCAGGCCGATGAAGATGCCGAAGTCGGTAATCGACTTGATCTGGCCCTTCACTTTGTCGCCCTTCTTGCTGTTCATCGAGAACTCTTCCCACGGATTCGCCATGCACTGCTTCATGCCCAGCGAAATGCGGCGACGGTCCTCGTCGATCTCCAGCACCATGACTTCGACTTCGTCGCCAAGCTGCACGACTTTCGACGGGTGCACGTTCTTGTTGGTCCAGTCCATCTCGGAGACGTGCACCAGACCTTCGATGCCCGGCTCGATCTCGACGAACGCGCCGTAGTCGGTGAGGTTCGAAACCTTGCCGAACAGGCGGGTGTTGGGCGGATAACGGCGCGACAGGCCCACCCACGGATCTTCGCCCAGCTGCTTCATGCCCAGCGAGACGCGGTTCTTTTCCTGATCGAACTTCAGTACTTTTGCGGTGACTTCGTCGCCGACGCTCAGCATCTCGGACGGATGCTTGACGCGACGCCAGGCGAGATCGGTAATGTGCAGCAGGCCGTCGATACCGCCCAGATCCACGAACGCGCCGTAGTCGGTGATGTTCTTGACGATGCCCTTGACCGTAACGCCTTCGCGCAGGTTCTCGAGCAGCTTCTGGCGTTCTTCACCCTGGCTGGCTTCAAGCACGGCACGACGTGACACCACGACGTTGTTGCGCTTGCGGTCCAGCTTGATGACTTTGAACTCCATCTGTTTGTTTTCGTACGGCGTCGTGTCTTTCACGGGACGCGTATCGACCAGCGAACCCGGCAGGAAGGCGCGGATGCCGTTGATCATCACGGTCAGGCCGCCTTTGACCTTGCCGCTGATCATGCCGGAAACGATGTTGCCCTTCTCGAGGGCATCTTCCAGTTCGTGCCAGGCAGCCAGACGTTTGGCCTTGTCGCGAGACAGGCGGGTTTCGCCGTAACCGTCTTCGAGGGACTCGATCGCGACACTGACAAAGTCGCCGGGCTTGACGTCGACTTCGCCGCGATCGTTATGGAATTCTTCCGCAGCGATATAGCTTTCGGATTTGAGGCCGGCGTTGACCACAACAAAATTGTCATCAATGCGGACGACTTCGGCGGTAATCACTTCGCCGATGCGCATTTCTTTGAGGGTCAGACTCTCTTCAAAGAGTGCGGCAAAGCTTTCGGTGGCAGCGGCTTGAGGGGTTGGTTTCATGATTGGAATCAGCAGGTTAACACACCCGTTACAGAAACGGGAGTGGGTTGAACAAACCACGGGATTTGGCGGCCCGTGGCACCAGGTAATGCTTTTTACTGCTCTTTTTGACGCTCTTGATACAGCTGCAGAACCTTAGCCACGACCGCCTCCACCGGGATCCCGGTGGTGTCGAATTCAATGGCATCGGCACACTTCAGCAGGGGGGCCGTGGCGCGGTTACTATCTCGATGATCGCGGTCGCGGATGTCCTGCAAAAGGGCGGCCATACTAGCATCGACTCCCTTTGTGATCAACTGCTTATAGCGTCTTTGCGCCCTTTCTTCGGGGGTCGCCGTCAGGTAGATTTTGAGACCGGCATCCGGGAAAACCACCGAGCCCATATCGCGTCCGTCAGCAACCAATCCGGGCTGGCAACAGAAGTTGTGCTGTAGGGTCATCAGGGCGGCGCGCACCCCCGGCAAGGCTGCCACCCTTGAAGCGGCCGCCCCGGCCACCTCGCCCCGGATCAGACCGGACACTTCACGGCCGTTTACCCAGACCTCTTCCCCATTA
>CANHZX010000046.1 GCA_947465215.1 Betaproteobacteria bacterium
ATCCCGCCGCAAATCATTCCTAAGAAGGAAGCTGCAGATGTCCAAAGAAGAGATGGTCGAATTCGAAGGTGTCATTGAAGAAGTGCTGCCCGACACCAAATTCCGCGTCACGCTGTCCAACGGCCACGCCGTGACCGCCTATGCCTCGGGCAAGATCCGCAAGCACCGTATCCGCATTCTTGCCGGTGATCGCGTCACGGTGGAAATTTCGCCGTACGACCTGAGCAAGGGCCGTATCAGTTTCCGTCACAAGGACGAGCGCGCGGGTCCGCCTGCAGCACGCCCCGGCAACTTTTTCCGCAAGCGCTGAGCGCTGCCGGACTCAGTCCACTGACTTTCAACCCGCCTTTTTACGGCGGGTCGCCCTGACCGCCGGCGCCACGCCGGCCAGTGGCAAAGCGGTCTTATATTTGACCTGCTTCAGCGCAAAACTCGATTTCAGATTGCCCACCCCGGGGATCTTCGCCAGAAAATCGACGATGAACCGTTCCAGCGCCTGCACGTCGGCGACCATCACCCGCAGCATGTAATCCGAATCGCCGGTCATCAGGTAACACTCCATGACTTCGGGCCGCTCGGCAATCGCGCGCTCGAAGGTCTCCAGCGCCTTTTCCACCTGACGCTCCAGCCGCACCTGGATGAACACCGACACGGTGAGTCCCAGCGCCAGCGCATCGAGCAGGCTGACGTAACGGCTGATCAGCCCCGCCTCCTCCAGCCGCCGCACCCGCGCCAGGCAGGGCGAAGGCGACAGATTCACCGCTTTCGCGAGTTCGACGTTGGACAGCCGCGCATCCTCCTGCAACCGGGCGAGGATTTTCCAGTCTGTTGCATCCAGATCAATTTTCGGCATTTTATGCTTTCTATTTGTATTTATACGTTATTTTATGCTTATTTATTATGTTTAAACAAGCACATACAGAACCCTGTTCTGCGCGATCCCGCGTAGCATCCTGGGTCATGCGCGCACGCACGCGCGCGGAGGAAGAAAAAACACCATGACCGATTTATCTGAACTCGCGGCCGCATTCTGGCGCGTGATGCCCGCCGACCCTGATCCGGTAGAGACGCGCGAATGGCTGGACGCCTTCAATTCGCTGATTGAATCCAACGGCCGTGAGCGCGCCACTTATCTCTTGCGCAAGCTGCTCGACGAAGCGCGGGCGAAACGCGTGCCGATGCCGCCGGTACTGAACACCCCCTACTGCAATTCAATTGCGCTGGCCGAGCAGCCGCAGTTCCCGGGCAACCTCGACATCGAAGCGCGCATTTCGGCACTGGTGCGCTGGAATGCGCTGGCGATGGTGGTGCGCGCCAACCGCGGCGCCGCCGAACTCGGCGGACATATCGCCACCTATGCATCGATCGCCGACCTGTTCGAAGTCGGCTTCAATCATTTCTTCCACGCCGGCCAGAATGGTGATGCCGTGTTTTTCCAGCCGCACGCCTCGCCGGGGATCTACGCCCGCGCCTGGCTGGAAGGCCGCCTGAGCGAAGACCAGCTCAACAACTACCGCCGCGAAACCGGCGGACCCGGCACCGGCCTTTCGTCGTATTGCCACCCTTATCTGATGCCGGATTTCTGGCAATTCCCGAACGCATCCATGGGTCTGGGTCCTGTGAATGCAATCTACCAGGCGCGCTTCATGCGCTACCTCGAGCATCGCGGCATCCAGAAAACCGCCGGGCGCAAGGTCTGGGCATTTGTCGGTGACGGCGAGATGGATGAGCCGGAATCGCTGGCCGGCCTGTCGCTGGCCGCACGCGAAGGCCTCGACAATCTGATCTTCGTCGTCAACTGCAATCTGCAGCGGCTTGACGGTCCGGTGCGCGGTAACGGCTCGCTGATCCAGGAACTCGAGGGCCTGTTCTCGGGTGCGGGCTGGCACGTAGTGAAATTACTGTGGGGCTCGGAATGGGATCCGCTGTTCGCACGTGATACCGAAAACGTGATTCTCAAACGCCTGCACGAGACCGTTGATGGTGAATTCCAGAAATACGCAGCCACCGACGGACGTTTCAACCGCGAGCAGTTTTTCAACAAAGACCCGGACCTGCAGGCGCTGGTGTCGCACCTGTCCGATGAAGATATCGACCGCCTGCGCCGCGGCGGCCATGACCCGGTGAAAATTCACGCCGCCTATCACGCCGCAATGAACCATCACGGCCGGCCGACGGTGATACTCGCCCAAACCAAAAAAGGATACGGCATGGGCCACTGGGGCCAGGGCAAGATGGGCGCACACCAGCAGAAAAAAATGGAAGACGATGCCCTGCTCGCTTTCCGCGACCGCTTCGCGCTGCCGATTCCCGATGCCGACGTCAAAGCGCTGAAGTTCTGGAAGCCAGCAGACGACAGCCCGGAGATGCGTTACATGCATGCGCGCCGTAATGCGCTGGGCGGTTATCTGCCGGCACGCGTCACCACTGCGCGGAAAATCACGGTGCCCGTGCCGGAAGCCTATGCGCGCATCAGCGAGGGCTCAGGCGAACGCGAAGAATCGACGACCATGAGTTTCGTCAAAATGCTCGCGCAGATGCTAAAAGATCCGGCGATCGGCAAAAACATCGTACCCATCGTTGCCGATGAGGCGCGCACCTTTGGCATGCAGTCGCTGTTCCGCCAGGTGGCAATCTATTCACCCTTCGGCCAACTCTACGAACCGGAAGACCGGGATGAACTGCTTTATTACAAGGAAGCGCAGGACGGGCAGATTCTCGAGGAAGGCATCAACGAAGCGGGCGCGATGTCGTCGTGGATTGCCGCCGCAACCAGTTACAGCGTGCATGGCACACCAATGCTGCCCTTCTATATTTTTTATTCGATGTTCGGCTTCCAGCGCGTCGGTGACCTGATCTGGCAGGCCGGCGACTGCCGTTCGCGCGGCTTTCTGATCGGCGCCACGGCCGGGCGCACCACGCTGTCCGGAGAAGGCCTGCAGCACCAGGACGGCTCGTCGCACCTGATTGCATCAACCGTACCCAACTGCCGGTCCTGGGACCCCGCCTACGGCTACGAACTGGCGACCATCATCCAGGACGGCACGCGGCGCATGCTCGAAGCCCAGGAGGACGTGCTCTATTACATCACCGTAATGAACGAGAACTACGCGCAGCCGTCGATGCCGGAAGGCTCGCGCGACGGCATCCTCAAAGGCATGTATCTGCTGCAGGAACAGACCGGCGCGCAGGTGCAACTGCTTGGCAGCGGCACCATCCTGCGCGAGGCCGTTGCTGCAGCGAGCCTCCTTGCGGGCGATTTCGGCATTCCGGCGAATGTGTGGAGCGTGACCAGCTGGAGCGAACTGCGCCGGGACGGCATGGCCTGCGAGCGGCATAAGCGCCTGAATCCGGCCGCCACGCCGCGCAAGAGTCATGTCGAAAATTTGCTGTCGCCGCACAAAGGACCGGCGATTGCCGCGTCGGACCACGTCACCGCAGTGCCGGATCTGATCCGCGCTTACGTGCCGCAACGGTATGTGGCACTGGGCACCGACGGTTACGGACGCAGTGATTCACGCGAGAATCTGCGCCGCTTTTTCGAGATGGACCGCTACCACATTGCGATTGCCGCACTGGCAGCGCTGGCCGATGAAAACACCGTCGGCCGCGATGTTGTGGCCGATGCAATGCGCCGTTACGGAATCACCGCCACCGACAGCGCTCCTTGGGAAGCCTGAACTGCACGGTTCAATTCAGGCGGCTTTTCGTCGCACCGTAGCTGCCGGCTTGCGGCGCACCGCAGCCGGTCGCGGCGACAGTGCCTTGACCGGCAAATGGCGCAAACCTTCGATAAAAACATCGATCAGCTTCTCGGCCTCATTGGCCGCGGGTATCGCCGCGGGGTCCATCACCCAGTTGCTGATCAGTCCATCGATCAGACAGTGCAGTCCTTCCGCCTTGCGCTGGACATTGAAACCCTTTGGTAACTGACCGGCCTTGATCGCCGCCTTGAGTCCGTTTTCGATCCGCGCCCGGCAGCCCGCCCGCATTTCACTGAAACGGGTCCACACCGGCTTCATTTCATCAACGTACTCGCATTTATGGAAAACGATGTGAAAGACACGACGTCCCTGCGTATCGACTGAAGTGCGCTCCAGAATCCCGACCAGCATTGCCCGCAAGCCGGCCAGCGGATCGTCCGTCGAAGCCTGGTCGATCTGGCAAGGCGCATGCTCCATCGGCATGGTGACCCGCGCAACCATTTCACAAAACAGTTCGGCCTTATCCTTGAAATGCCAGTAAATGGCACCGCGGGTCACCGATGCTGCTTCTGCAATATCGGTTAATGACGTGCGGGAAACGCCGCGCTCGCTGAATACCCGCTCTGCTGCATCAAGAATCTGGTTGCGTGTCTCGACTGCCTCATCTTTTGTGCGCCTGACCATGGTCCTCCGGATACCCCGGACTGCAGCCGGGTGTTGTCGTCAAAACGACACTTTACATACATTCATGGTTGTATGTAAACTGGAATCCATATGTATGTTTGCGCACATCTTGCCGCGCAGTTTTCAGGGAAACTACCGCATGAACAACCTCAGCCCCCGCACCTTCCGTCACGCCGCCATTGCGGCCTCACTGTCACTGATGGCTGCCTGCGGCCCCGCCGGAGGGCCTCCGGGCGGTTTCCCGCCGGCGCCGGTATCGGTCATCACTACCGAGACGAGAGACGTGCCGGTCGTGCTGGAATACACCGCGCAGACCGCGGGTTACCGCGAAGTCGAGGTGCGCGGGCGGGTCAGCGGCATCCTGCTCAAACGCAACTACAAGGAAGGCAGCACCGTGCGGCAGGGCGAATCGCTGTTTACGATCGACCCCGCCCCGTTCAAACTCGCACAGGCGCGCTCAGCCGCCGATCTCGGCGTCGCCGAAGCGCAATTGCAGCAGGCGCAGCGCGAACTGGCGCGGTTGAAACCGGTCTACGAAGCGAAGGCCGTCAGTCAAAAAGAGTTTGACGATGCGACCTCCGGCGAACGCATTGCCCGTGCCCAGCTCGAAAGCATTCGCGCCCGACTCAATGAAGCAAACCTCAACCTCGAATGGACGCACGTTGAATCCCCGATCACCGGCGTTGCCGGCCGCAGCGCCGTGTCCGAAGGCACGCTCGTTTCGGGTCCCGGCGTACTGCTGACCAGTGTCACCCAGACTGATCCGATGTATGTGATCTTCGGCGTTTCCGACCGTGATCACCTGGCCCTGCGACGGGATGTCGAAGCCGGTCGTATCAAGTTGCCTGCCGACGGCAAGCTCAAAGCGACGCTCAAGATGGGTGACGGACGGGATTACGCCAAAACCGGCGCCGTCAATTTCAGCGACGTGCGGGTCAATACGCAGACGGGCACCAGCGAATCCCGCGCGGAGTTTGCCAACCCTGCCAATCAGTTGCGTGCCGGTGAATTCGTACGTATCGCCCTGTCCGGAGCGACGCGGCCAGCAGCGATCGTCGTGCCGCAACGCGCCGTGCTTGAAGGCCCCGGCGGCAAATTCGTCTATGTGGTGAATGCCGAATCCAAGGCTGAACCGCGTCCGGTGGAAGTCGGCGCCTGGGCTGCCGACGGCTGGGTCATCAATTCAGGATTGAAAGCGGGCGAACGGGTGATCGTTGACGGTGTACTGAAGATCGGCCCCGGCGCACCGGTCAATGTCACGGAACCTGCGCCTGCCAAAACCGACGACAAACCGGCAGGCGATAAATCCGATGCAAAACCCGCGGCCAAACCGGCTGTGAAATCCTGATCCCGGCGGACTGACGACCATGTCACGTTTTTTCATTGACCGCCCGATCTTCGCGGTAGTGGTATCGATTTTCATCGTGCTGGCCGGCCTTGCCGCGATGCGCGTGCTGCCGATCGCGCAATATCCGGAAATCGCGCCGCCGGTGGTCACCGTTCGAGCCGTCTATCCCGGCGCTTCGGCCCAGGTGATCGAACAGACCGTCGCCGCTCCGCTGGAAAACCAGATCACCGGTGTCGAGCACATGCTCTATATGAGCTCGAACTCGACGTCGAACGGTGTTCTCGAAATACAGGTCACCTTCGACATCGGCACCGACATTGATACCGCCGCGCTCAACGTCAACAACCGCGTCAAGCAGGCCGAGCCGCGACTGCCGCTTGAAGTCCGGCGTCAGGGTGTCAGCGTCGAAAAAGGCTCTTCGTCCTTCCTCCAGGTGATCGCCTTCAGTTCTCCCGACGGCAGCCGCGATGATCTGTTCATTTCAAACTACGTCACACTGAACATCCTCGACTCGCTGAAACGCGTGCCGGGCACCACCAATGTGCAGATCTTCGGTGCCAAGGATTACGCGATGCGCATCTGGACACGTCCGGATCGCCTCGCACAACTGAAGCTGACCCCGGGCGACCTGACGCGCGCGCTGAACGAGCAGAACGCCCAGTTCGCCGCCGGCAAGATCGGGCAGTCGCCGACCGGTGGCCCGCAGGAACTGGTTTATACGATCACCACCAAGGGCCGGCTGTCAGAACCCGCGGAATTCGAAAACATTGTCATCCGCGCCAATCCCGATGGTTCGCTGCTGCGCCTGAAGGATGTGGCACGTGTCGAACTGGGTTCCAAGGATTACGACTTCATTGGCCGTGTCAACGGCAAATCAGCAACCCTGGTGGGCATATTCCTGCAGCCCAATGCCAATGCACTGGCCACGGCAGATCGCGTGAAAGCCGCGATGGCGCCGCTCGCTGAAGCCTATCCCCCGGGTTTTACCCATAACGTGGTTTACGACACGACGCGTTTCGTCGAAGTATCTATCCGCGAAGTGGTGTACACCCTGCTGGAAGCGATGGCACTGGTATTCCTGGTGGTGTTCCTGTTCCTGCAGAACTGGCGCGCCACGCTGATTCCCTTCGCTGCGGTGCCGGTATCACTGATCGGCACTTTTGCCGGCCTGCTGCTGCTCGGATATTCGATCAACACGCTGACGCTGTTCGGCATGGTTCTGGCCATCGGCATCGTCGTTGACGATGCCATCGTCGTGCTCGAGAATGTCGAACGCATCATGCACGAGGAGCACCTGCAGGCGCGCGAAGCCGCGGTCAAGGCAATGAAGGAAGTCACCAGCCCGATCATCGCCATCGTGCTGACGTTGTGCGCGGTATTTGTGCCGATCGCCTTCCTCGGCGGACTGACCGGCGAACTCTACCGCCAGTTTGCAGTGACCATTTCCATCGCCGTGGTGATATCGGGCATCGTTGCCCTCACGCTGACGCCGTCTTTGTGCGTACTGATCCTCAAAAGGCAGCACGGTACGCCGGGGCGTTTTTTCACGTGGTTCAACGCCTGGTTCGCACGCATGACCGGGCGGTATGTCGACGGCGTGACCTGGATGCTGCGCCGCGGTCTCATTGCAGTTCTGCTGTTCGCCGGCATGGTCGCACTGACGTTCGGCCTGTGGCGCGCCACACCGGGCTCGCTGGTGCCGGACGAGGACCAGGGTTACTACATTGCGGCGGTATTCCTGCCCGACGGCGCCACCCTGGAACGCACCGACAAGGTGGTCAACGAAGTCGTCGAGATCATCAAGTCGAATCCCGCCAACGAAACGGCCATTGCCTTCACCGGCCTCGATTTTCTTGGCGGCGGTTTCCGCAACAGTGCAGCGACGATTTTCGTGACCCAGAAACACTGGGACCAGCGCACGGTGTCGACCGGACAGCTGGTCGGCGAATTCTTCATGAAAACCGGGCATATCAAGGAAGGGCTCGCATTGGCTTTCGGCCCGCCGCCGATTTTCGGCCTCGGTAATGCCGGCGGCTTCGAGTTCTACATTCAGAACCGTGGCGAAGGCGGCGCGCAGAAACTTTCCGAAGCCACACAACAACTGCTCGCTGCAGTGCAAAAGGATCCGATGTTCGGCCAGGTCAACACGCTGTGGCGCGCCAATGTACCCCAGCTCTATGTGGAAACAGACCGCGAGAAAGCCAAGACGCTGGGCGTTCCGATCGACGAGGTTTACGGCGCGCTCGCAGCCACACTGGGTACCGCCTACGTCAATGATTTCAACAAATTCGGTCGCACCTGGCAGGTGCTGATGTCCGCTGAACCGGCCTACCGCAAACGCCCGGATGACGTCGGCGCAATTTACGTGCGCTCGGACCGCGGCGCGATGATTCCGCTGTCGTCACTGGCCAAGGTCAATTACTCCTCGGGCCCGGATTCACTTGATCGCTTCAACAATCTGCCGGCGGTGAAGATTTTCGGTTCAGCGAAACCCGGCTACAGCTCGGGCGAAGCGATTGCCGGCATGGAACGCATCGCCAAATCCACGTTGCCGCCGGATTTCACCTTCGATTGGTGCGGCGCCTCCTTCCAGGAAAAACGCTCCGGCGGCACGTCGATCATCGCGCTGGGACTCGCCGCATTGATGGTGTTCCTGATTCTCGCCGCGCAATACAACCGCTGGTCACTGCCGCTGGCGGTGATGCTGGCACTGCCCTTCGGAACCTTCGGTGCCTTGCTGGCGATCTTCATCAACAACCTGCTGCCGATGCCGTTTTATCTGGCGCAGGGCATCCCCTGGCTGCAGGGACTGCTGTCGCCGCTGTCGCATATTGCGCGGCTCAGCAACGATGTCTACTTCCAGATCGGCCTGGTCACGCTGCTCGGCCTTGCCGCGAAAAACGCGATCCTGATCGTTGAATTCGCGGTGATGAAAAAACAGGAAGGCCTGTCCACTGCAGGCGCGGCGATTGAAGCGGCTCGTCTGCGCTTTCGTCCGATCCTGATGACTTCGCTGGCCTTCATCCTCGGCGTGGTGCCGCTGGTGATTTCCAGCGGCGCCGGCGCCGGTGCCCGCCACTCGGCAGGTACGGGGGTGATGGGCGGCATGCTGGCAGCCACCTTCCTCGCGATCTTTTTTATTCCGTGGTTCTACAAATTGATCATTGAGCGCAAGCTGTCGGATCCGCGCTCGACGAAAGAAATCGAAGATGAGGTCGCCCATCACCGCGAGTTGATGCTGCGCTCGGTACAGACGCCACATCACACCCTGGTCGGCAAGGGGGACGATGATGCAAAATAAACTTCTGATTTTTATGGGATTTTCCGCGGTCATCAGCGGCTGCTCGATGGCACCCGATTACCGGCGACCTGCGGCCGAACTGCCACAGGCCTGGCAGGCAGCGCCGGCACAGGGACAGAACATGCCGGCGGACCGCTGGTGGACGCTGTACCAGGACGGCACGCTCAACCTGCTCGTCGAAGAAGCGCTGGTCTACAACCAGGATCTGGCACTGGCCACCGCGCGGCTGGATGAAGCCCGCGCGCTGGCGCGCATTGCCGATGCGCAACTGGTGCCGGCCGTCGATGCCGCCTTCCAGCGTGATCGCACGCGCCGTTCGGACAGCACCGCGACGCGCTTCCCAGGCGCATTGGAAAACAACAACTACCGCACCCAAGTCAATGTTTCCTACGAAATCGATCTCTGGGGAAAACTGCGTGACTCCGCCAAAGCTGCGCAGTCCGAACTGCTGGCGACCACGGCTGCGCGCGAAACCGTGCGCATCGCGATTACCACCAGTGTTGTGCAGTCCTACTACGCCCTGATTGCACTGGATGCCCAGGTCGAGGCTACCCGCAGGTCCCTGGCATTACGTCAGCACGATTTCAAGCTGCAGCGCGTTCGTGCCGATGCCGGGATCATCAATGATTTTTCACTGCGTCAGCTCGAAGCCGAAGTCGCTGCTGCACAGGCTCAGCTGCCTGCGCTGGAAAGCCGCCGTACCAGCGAGGAGCTCGCATTGGGCGTACTGCTCGGACGCAGTCCGCGTTCACTGCTGGAGGACAATGTTCTGCGCAATGCAGCGAATGTTGCGCCGGCAGCACCCGTTATTCCGGCTAACCTGCCATCCACGCTGCTGCTGCGACGCCCCGACATCGTTACCTCGGAGCAGCAGCTGATCGCCGCCAATGCCCGCATCGGCGCCGCTCGTGCCACGCTGTTCCCGAGCATTGGCCTCAGCGGCTATCTCGGCAGCGAAAGCGCTGCGTTGTCGAACCTGTTTTCAGGTCCGGCCGGCATCTGGCAACTGGGCTTCGGGCTGGCACAGCCGATTTTCCAGGGCGGCCGTCTGTTCGGCGAAATCGAAGCGGTGGAAGCCCGTCAGCGGCAGGCCCTTGCGCAATACCAGAAGACACTGCAGACGGCGTTCCGCGAAACCCACGATGCGCTGGTCGGCCAGGTTCGTGCGCGCGAAGCCTTTGATGCAGAAAATGCGCGGGTGGTCGCGCTGACCGAAGCGCTGCGGCTGGCGCGCATCCGCTTTGTCAATGGACTGACCAGCCAGCTGGAAGTGCTGGATGCCGAACGCAACCTGCTCAATGCCGAACTGAACCGCGCGGATGCGTTGCGCGCCCAGCGTTCCGCGGTGGCAAATGTAGTTAAAGCAATGGGCGGCGGCTGGACCGGCCTGCCGGGTGCAGAATCTGCTCCCGCGCAGGCGCAATCCGCTACGGCGACACCATGAACTACTGCGGCGTCAGACCGACATCCTTGATCAGTTTGACGTAGCGGTCGTATTCCGACTTCATCAGCTTGTCGTAGGTTTCCGGACCTGAATTCAGCGCCGGGTCCGCACCCATTTTCTCGAACGACTCACGAATGCGCGGCTGGGAAACGGCATTCCTGATGTCAGCAGCCAGCTGCGTGGCGATCCGCTTGGGTACGCCGGCAGGACCGATCAGGCCGAACCAGCCGTCGGATTGCGCCGCCGGCAAACCCTCCTCGACGATCGATGGAATATTCGGAAACGCCGGGTTGCGCTTCGCCGAGGTTACCGCGAGCGGACGCAGGCGACCGTCACGGACCATCGGTGAAATCGTCGGGATTGTGAATACCAGATAATGTACTCGGCCGGCGATGGTTTCGCCGAAGGCGTCCGGCACCACCTTGAACGGCACGTGTACCGTACGGACACCGGCTGCCTGGTTGAAAATTTCACCGGCGATATGCGCCAGCGTGCCGATACCCAGGGATCCGTAGTTGTATTTCGACGGATCCTTCTGCAGCAGAGCCACCATTTCACGGATGTTCTTTGCCGGCAGGTTGGGGTAAACCGCAATAATGTTCGGGATCGACGCCACTTCGGTGATCATCGTGAAATCGCGGATCGGGTGATAAGGCGGCGTTTTCTGCAGCAGCGGCCCGACAGTGTGCGGCGGCGCGACCATCGCGTAGGTATAGCCGTCGCCGGTGGCCTTGGAGAGAAGCGTGCTGCCGATCAGGCCGCCGGCCCCGGGCCGGTTATCCACAACCACCTGCTGACCATACAACTCGCTCAGCGGCACGCTCAGTGTGCGAGAGAGAAAGTCGCTCGATGATCCCGGCGGCAACGGTACGATCACCCGGATCGGTCGCTCGGGAAATTTCTGTGCACCTGCAACGCCCGCCATCACCAGCAGCAGCACTGCCGCCAGACTGTGCATCCGTTTCATGCCTGCCTCCTCACTGAAATTCCGGGCAGCAGTCCCGGACTGTTAGGTATTTTCATGCGCATCAACAACTGTGCTGCATCATGGTAAGGGCAGCCCCAGTTTTGCACAATACTGACGGGAATTCGTGGCACCATTCCCAGGCGCCCTTGAAGTGACTCTACAGGAGAGCAGTATGGGAATCGAATTCATTCAGCACGTGAATATCCGCTGTGCACCCGGCGATCTCGCCGCGATTGAGCGTTTTTATCTGGAGGTGGCCGGACTACAGCGCGGACACCGGCCGCCGAATCTGCGCAACCAGGGCATCTGGTTGTATGTGGGCGAAAAGCCCGTGGTGCATGTCACCGTGCGCTGCGCCGAAGGTTATATACAGACGGATCATCACGGCAGCGTCGACCATATTGCCTTCCAGTCGTACGGGGCTGCGGCGTTTGCCGAAAAGCTGCGGAGCATGAACATCGCCTACGAACAGTCGAATGTGGCCGGCGCCGGCTATCAGATCTTCATTCGCGATCCGGTAGGCACGGTCCTCGAATTCAATTTTCCCAACAACGAAGCGCCGGCCTGACCGGTCAGGCCACCGGTTTACCCCAGCGGCCGCTGTAGAAACGCTCACCCAGCGGCTTGCGCGCCCGCGCTTTGAGTTCCTTCTGCCGTGTCTCCTCGTCTTCGATGGTTTCCGCAGCCGCCTGGTAACCCACAGCAATCATCGCCATCGGCATGAAATCCTCGGGGATGCCGAATGCCGTCCTTACCTTGCCGATATCAAAGCCGCCCATCTGGTGCGCAACCAGTCCCTGCGCGACCGCTTCCAGCGACAGGGCCAGCGCCGCCATCCCGGTATCGTATTGCGACCAGCGGTTGGGCTGCCCGTTGTGCTCAAAAGTGGCACCGGCGCAGGCCATCAAAAGCAGCGGCACCTTGCCAGCCCATTTTTTGTTGTTTTCCGACAGGCAATCGAAGGCTTGCTGCCAGCCCGTGGCATCGGTAGCGCGGTTCCACACCAGGAAGCGCCAGGGCTCTGCACCTAAACATGACGGCGCCCAGCGCGCGGCCTCAACCAACGCCGCCGTCTGTGCCGGCGTTACGCCGCGTTGCGCATCAAATGCGCGCGGACTCCAGCGGCGCGCCGACAGATCATTGATGGGTACGCTGGTGCTTGCATTGCGGTTCTGCATGAATATCTCCGGTAATCAAATGAATAGAATCAAACCAATAGAAAAAATAGAAATCAAAGCTTTAGACGATCTCGCCGCCCGTTTCATCGGGCGCATTGACAGCGATCCAGTGCGTAACACGGGGCGGCCCATCCCCGCGGTGAAATGCGCGCACCCGCTCGAACAGCGGCGCATCACCCGCCGTACCGCGATGATGTTGGCGCATATGCTCGGCCCAGGACTCGACGACAAAGGTTTCAATATAACGACCGGCAGCATCCGGATCTTCGAATAATCCCCAAGACAAGGCCCCGTCGCGACGACGGATGCGTTGCATGCCCTGCGCCGCGGCGATAAACGCACCAGCATCTTCCGGTGCAATGCGGTATTCGACGTGTACGGCGACCGGTCCGCGTTCCGGCGCAATCTCCGCATGTCCCGATGAACGCATCAGCGCGGCAGGAGCACTTCGGGCCAGACCGTCCTCGCCACCCAGCGTCAGCCGCAAGGTCACCAGCATCGCCAGCAGCGCACCCGCAGCGGACAGCAGCAGCGCCTGCGGCACACCGCCGCGCGCCGCCAGCGCGCCCCACAACACCGCGCCGCCGGTCATGCCCGCGGCATATACCATCAGGTACACCGACAGCGCACGGGCACGTACCCATTGCGGCACCGCGGTCTGCGCGCTGACGTGCAGCGTCGACAGCAATGCGAGCCATGCTGCGCCGCAGGCCAACACGCCGGGCAGCAGCATGTAAAGGCTGCCGGCCAGCGCAACCGCTGCCGTGCCAGCCGCATAGACCACCGTCGCACCGCGCACCAGTACATCCCGGCTGCAGTGTCGCCGCAAAGCCGGCATGAAAAGTGCTGCGCTTACCGCACCGGCGCCGATGCCGGCGAGCAGCAGACCATAGGTATCGGCACCACCACCGGCGTTGCGCGCCACCAGCGGCAGCAAGGACCAGGTTGCCGATGAAAAAACAAAAAAGCCGGCAGCGCGCCCCATCACATACTGCAATGCGGTCGCTTCACGCACATAACGCACGCCGGCACGCAAGGCCCCAGAGAACCGTTCCGCCGGTAGCGTACTGGGCGAAGGCTCCCGCGGCCAGCGAACCAGAACAACCAGAACACCAATGAAGGAAAAGGCGTTGAGCAGGAATGCCGCCTGCGGTCCCGAGGCGGCAACAATCACCCCGGCCAGCGCGGGGCCAACGGCCCGCGCGAGATTGATGCCAAGGCTGTTCAGCGCAATAGCCGCCTGCAACTGTGTACGCGGCACGATTTCGTGCACCGTAGCCGCCCAGGCCGGCGTATTCAACGCTGCGCCGCACGCCAGCGCAAAACTGAAGGCCAGCAGGCCCCAGGCGCTCATCCAGCCCATCGCTGTGGTCAAGGCCAGTGCCAGCACCACCAGCAACATCCACAGCTGGGTGTAAATCAGGTAACGCCGGCGATCAAGAATATCCGCCAGCGCACCGCCGGGCAGTGCCAGCAGAAAAATCGGCAAGGCAGTCGCGGCCTGCACCAGAGACACCATCAGGGGATTCGGATTGAGCGTGACCATCAGCCAGCCCGCGCCCACCTCATGCACCCAGGTTCCGATATTGGATACCAGCGTGGCAATCCACAGCGCGCGGAACAGCGGCTGGCGCAAAGGCGCCCAGGCGGATGGCGGCGATTCGGTGAGGGGATCAGTCATGGGTTGAAGGCGGCGAGGCGCAATCATAACCGAGCGCATGGCCGCTGCGCCGCACCTCAGGCAAAGCTGAATACGTCCACCGGACCGCCGGTCTCGATCCAGGCCTTAAGACCGCCTTCCAGCGGTCGCAACCGGGATCAGTTGCACCTCAGCTTCAGCAACCTCCTTGGCACCGCGGGCAACCGCCTTCGCTACTTCAGCCGCATGACCATAACCAATGTAAAAAACAATTGCGACTTTACTCATGTTGACTTCTCCGGATTGGAGCTGAATAAATTGGAACCACAAAAAATCAGGGCAGGTCGAACACCAGCACTTCGGCAGCACGGCCGTCTTCGATGCGGATCGTGCCTAACCCCGTTTTCAGGGCATCCCCGCCACGCAAGACTTGTCCGTTGACGGTGACGCTGCCGCGTGCGACGTGGATATAAGCACGTCGACTGGCCGCGATGACCTGTTCGGCGGCTTCCTCGCCGTCGAACAGTCCGGCGTAGAGAAAGGCGTCCTGATTCATACTGACCGACCCGTCGCGTCCGTCGGGTGAAGCGATCAGACGCAAACGTCCGCGCTTCTCTTCAGCAGAAAAATTCTTCTGCTCGTACGACGGCTTGATGCCGGTGAACTTCGGCTGGATCCAGATCTGCAGGAAATGGGTCACGCCGCTTTTGTTGTGATTGAACTCGGAGTGGCGCACGCCGGTGCCGGCACTCATGCGCTGCACATCACCGGGAACAATGGTCGAGCCATTACCCATCGAATCTTCGTGCGCCAGCGCACCATCCAGCACATAACTGATGATTTCCATGTCGCGGTGACCATGGGTGCCGAAGCCGGCACCGGCCTGCACGCGATCCTCGTTGATCACGCGTAACGGGCCGTAGCTGACATGGTCCGGGTCGTAGTAATCGGCAAATGAAAAGCTGTGGTACGAGTCCAGCCAGCCATGATTGGCATGGCCACGGTCTTCAGCTTTACGCAGGGTTTGCATCGCAGCTCCTTTTCCGTATGAATTGATCGGGTATTGCAATGAGGCGCATCTTAGGCAGGCCTGGGGCAACAAGAAATCGGAAGATTTTGACTGAATCAATCAAATTTAATGAACATAAATATTGTTTAAAAACATTGTGTTATATTGTTATTTCTATTACTTAATTAAAATAAATCCATAAATTTACAACATGCGATTGTCCCTGGATGCCCTGCTGGTAATTGACGCCATCGACCGCAAAGGCAGTTTTGCTGCAGCCGCGCACGAGTTGCACCGCGTGCCTTCGGCGGTGACCTATACCGTGCAAAAACTCGAAGAGGATCTGGATGTCCTGCTGTTCGACCGCCGCGGTCACCGCGCCAAACTCACAGTCGCCGGACGCGAACTGCTGACCGAGGGCCGCCACCTGTTACGCGCCGCCGGCGAGTTGGAAGCCCGCATCAAACGCGTCGCTACCGGATGGGAAGCCGAACTGCGCATTGCCTACGACGGCATCCTGCCCGCCGCTGCAATGCTCCGGCTGGCACAGGATTTTTATACGCAGAACGCCGATACGCGACTGCGCTTCAGCAACGAGGTATTGGGCGGCTGCTGGGATGCGCTGATTTCAGGTCGCGCCGATCTCGCCATCGGCGCATCGGGCGATGGCCCCTCCGGCGGCGGATATCAGACACGGCCGCTGGGCGAGATTGATTGGGTGTTCGCCGTGTCGCCGTCACACCCGCTTGCCGGTACCGCGGAACCGCTGCTGCGCACCGACATCGTCAATCACCGCGCCATCGTGGTCGCCGACAGCTCGCGCAACCTGCCGCCACGCACCACCGGCCTGCTGTCAGGTCAGGACACGCTGACCATCGCCGATGCCGGCAT
>CANHZX010000047.1 GCA_947465215.1 Betaproteobacteria bacterium
CTGATCACCGCGATCGGCGTATCGATCCTGCTGCAGTATTCCGCAGCACTGATCTGGGGGAAACAGTACATCGCGATGCCCAAGCTGCTGGAGCCGGCGGCGATCGACATTGCCGGCGCACAGCTGACCACACTACAGCTGGCGATTTTCCTGCTGGCCTGCGCGATCATGGCCGCCCTGCTCTGGTTCATCAAAGTCAGTCGCATGGGCCGCGCGATGCGTGCGACGGAACAAAATCCGGATGTCGCTGGCCTGATGGGCGTCAACACCAACACCGTCATTGCATTCACCTTCGTGCTCGGCTCGGCGATCGGCGCCATCGCCGGCCTGATGATCATTCTCTACTACGGCATCGGCCACTACTTCATGGGTTTCATGCTCGGGCTCAAGGCTTTCACCGCCGCGGTTCTCGGCGGCATCGGCAATGTCGGCGGTGCCGTGCTGGGCGGTCTGCTGCTCGGCGTCATTGAAAGTCTCGCCTCGGGATACATCGGCGACCTCAGCGGCGGCGTACTGGGTAGCAATTACCGCGACATCTTCGCCTTTCTCGTACTGGTGCTGGTGCTGGTGCTGCGGCCTTCGGGTCTTCTCGGCCAGCACAGCGGGGACCGCGCTTGAATATTGCCGCGCTGTTCAGCGACCGCCGCTGGCGCTGGTTCGCCTGGGGCGCGGTGGCGCTGCTTTTGCTTGCGCTGCCCTTCATCACCGAAGCCGTGCTCGGCCGCAGCTGGGTACGCATCATCGCAGTCTCCCTGCTGTTCGTCATGCTCGCGCTGGGGCTAAACATCGTGGTCGGTTTCGCCGGCCTTCTCGATCTGGGCTATATCGCCTTTTTCGCCGTCGGTGCCTACAGTTACGCTCTGCTGGCTTCTCCGCAGTTCGCCGTGCACTGGCCTTTCCTGCTGCTGCTGCCGCTCGGAGCAGCAATTGCTGCGGTTTTCGGCATCCTGCTCGGCGCGCCGACGCTGCGGCTGCGCGGGGACTATCTCGCCATCGTCACGCTCGGCTTCGGCGAAATCATCCGCGTGTTTCTTAATAACCTGAACCGTCCGGTCAATATCACCAACGGTCCTCAGGGCATCACGCTGATCGACCCGCTGCAGATGGGCGGATTTTCACTGGCGCAAACACACTCGTTCGCCGGGCTGACTTTCTCGCCGGTGCACAACTATTATTTTGTGTTTCTGGTCTGCGCCGCACTGACAGTCGCGCTGTCGCTGCGTCTGCAGAATTCGCGCATCGGCCGCGCCTGGGTCGCCATCCGAGACGACGAACTGGCGGCCTCGGCAATGGGCATCAATACCCGCAACGTCAAACTGCTGGCGTTCGCGATGGGCGCGACTTTCGGCGGCGTTGCCGGCGGCCTGTTTGCGTCATTCCAGGGTTTTATCAGCCCCGAGAGTTTTCAGCTGATCGATTCGATCATGGTGTTGTGCATGGTGGTGCTCGGCGGCATGGGCAATGTCGCCGGCGTCGCGCTCGGTGCCGTGCTGCTGACCGCACTGCCGGAAGCACTGCGTTATATCGGTCCGCTGCAACAGCGCTGGTTCGGCGGCGTTCTAGTGGATCCGGCCGACCTGCGCATGCTGCTGTTCGGTCTGGCGCTGGTACTGATGATGCTGCTGCGTCCGGAAGGCCTGTGGCCCGCGCGGCGCCGCCATGCTGTCAAAAGGAACACCGATGGCGGCTGACATCCTGCTCGCCGCCAGCGGCATCCGCAAACATTTCGGCGGACTCGCCGCGCTGTCTGACGTGTCGATCAGCGTGCGGCGCGGTGAAATTTTCGGCCTGATCGGCCCTAACGGCGCCGGCAAAACCACACTGTTCAATGTGCTGACCGGACTCTCCGCACCCGATGCCGGCTCGTTGGTATTCGACGGCCAGCGCATCGAAGGACTGAAGCCGCATGCCGTGGCCGGCCACGGCATTGCGCGCACTTTCCAGAACATCCGTCTTTTCGGCAGCATGACCGCGCTGGAAAACGTCATGGTTGGCAGACACCTGCGTTCGCATACCGGTGTGCTGGGTGCGGTGTTGCGCACGCGCGCTGCGGTTGCGGAAGAGCTGGCCATCACCCGCCGCGCCCGTGAACTGCTCGACTACTGCGGCCTCGCGGCGCGGGCCGATGACTTCGCGCGCGATCTGCCCTACGGCGACCAGCGCCGGCTGGAGATTGCCCGCGCACTCGCCACCGATCCGAAGCTGCTGGCGCTGGATGAACCTGCGGCCGGCATGAATGCAACGGAGACCGCTGTACTGAAAGCGCTGCTGGAGCGCATCCGCGAGGACGGCATCACACTGCTGCTGATCGAGCACGACATGAAACTGGTGATGGGCCTGTCACACAGCGTCGCGGTACTCGATTACGGTGAAAAAATAGCCGAGGGAGAACCAGAAACCGTACAACGTGATCCGCGCGTAATTGAAGCCTATCTCGGCGGCGGTTTTGTATGAACGGACATCACCATGCTTGAGGTCCGCGGACTGGAAGTGGCTTACGGCGGCATCCGTGCTGTCAGGGGCATCGACCTCAAAGTCGATGCCGGCGAAGTCGTCGCGCTGATCGGTGCCAACGGCGCAGGCAAGACAACAACCCTCAAGGCGCTGGCCGGATTGCTGCAGCCCAAAGCCGGCAGCGTCACCTACAAAGGCGCAGATGTCACCGGTAAACCGGCGTATCATTTGGTCGATCACGGATTGGCTCTGGTGCCCGAAGGACGCGGCATGTTTCCCCGGCTGACGGTCGCCGAGAATCTGGCGATGGGCGCTTATATCCGCCACGACGCCGCCGGCATTGCAGCCGATACCGAACGGGTATGCGCACTGTTTCCCCGCCTCGCCGAACGTCGCGAACAGCTCGCCGGCACGCTGTCCGGCGGTGAACAGCAGATGCTGGCCATCGCACGGGCAATGATGGGACGGCCGCAGATGCTCTTGCTCGACGAACCGAGCATGGGACTGGCCCCGCTGATGGTACAGAAGATTTTTGAAACGATTCGCATGATCGCTGCCGAGGGTGTGACCATGTTGCTGGTGGAACAGAACGCCAGACTCGCCCTGGAGACCAGCAGCCGCGCCTATGTCATGGAAAGCGGGTGCATCGTGCTGGCCGATGACGCAAAATCCCTGTTGTCCAACCCGCAAGTCAGACATGCCTATCTTGGTGAATGATCTTGATCAATAACCTGCTGCCCCAAAAATCCTGGAATGCTGCGACGCTGAAAACCCAGGGTACGGCCCTGCTGCAGCGTGCGCGAGCAGACGGTAACGCGAGGCTGGCGCTGTTCGTGATCGGTGCTATTGCCCTGGTGTCGCTACTCGGGTTCATCTACCTCAAAAGCCAAGGCGTCGATTACCGCCAACAGAGTGAGGTCCTCGGTTACCTTCGCGAACTGAAGGAGATCGATGCGCGCTGGGATCTCGAGGTCCTGCGGGCGCGCGTCGAAGGCGCTTCCGGCAAGGCGCCGACGGTCGCCGACCGCGGCACGCGCGTACCCGACCTGCTGCGCCGCCTGAAAACCGCAGCCGCTGAGATTGACAGCCCGGTGCTGCAGCAGGGTCTGCCGGTGCTGGTGAAAGCTTTTGAACAGAAAACCGAGTTGCTCAACCGTTACCGGGCAGCCGGTGCCACGGTCACTCAGGCGCTAGGGCGCATGGTCGCTTTTGATACCGAAATAGCCGGTCTGGTGCGCGGCGCGTGGCAAAGCGTGCCGCAGCGGGAACGGCTGGTCGCCGTCGAAAGCACTTCGGCGCTGCTGTTCGCCCATGTCATGCGTTATGCCGCGGACCCGACGGACACCGAGCGCAAAAATGTGGAAATGTTTGCGGCCGACCTGCGCAAGGCCGGCGGCGGCATGCCGGCATCACTGGGCGCTGGACTGGCGCGGATTGACGAAACGGTTCAGCAAATCCTCGGCGCGAAGCCGGTGGAAGACGAACTGTTTCAGAAAATCGCCATCGCCTCAACCGGACCGCGCATCGACAGCCTGACCGACGCCTTCAGCGCCGAAACCGCCGACACCCAGATCGACAGCGAACGTTATCGCATTTACCTGATTGCGTATGCCGGGGCGCTGCTGATCCTCACCGGCTGGCTGCTGTCACGGCTGGCGGTCAGCTACCGTCTGCTCGAATCACGGGTGCAGGAACGCACCCGTGAACTGTCGACGGCGCTGCACCAGCTGAAGGAATCGGAGTCGCAGCTGATCCAGACTGAAAAAATGTCCTCGCTCGGCCAGATGGTGGCCGGCATCGCACACGAGATCAACACGCCGCTGGCATACGTCAAGAACAGCCTGGGTTCGGTCGCGGGCAAGCTGCCGGAAGTTAAACAGCTGATCGTTGAAACCAACAAGCTGTTGAAATTAATGGAATCGGGCGAGCCCGATCCGGACCGGTTGCAGGCGAAATTCCTTTCAGTGCGCGAGCTGATCCACCACTTTGCCGAACAGCAGGCTCTGGCAGAACTGGGACAACTGGCCACCGACGGCCTTTACGGCATCAACCAGATTTCCGAAATCGTACTCAACCTGAAAAACTTCAGCCGCCTCGACCGCAGCAAGGTATCCAGCTTCAACCTGAATGAAGGTCTGGAAAGCTCGCTGCTGCTGGCCAAGCATGAGCTCAAACACCTGAAGATCAACAGGCAGTTCGGTGAAATTCCGGCCATCACCTGCTCGCCGTCGCAGCTGAACCAGGTCTTCCTCAACCTGATCAACAACGCCGCGCAGGCCATCGAATCCGGCGGCGGGGAACTGACGCTGAAAACGCGGGTCGAGGATGCGCAGCATGTTGCGGTCGAGATTTCAGACAACGGCAAGGGCATCCCTCCGGAAATCATGTCAAAAATCTTCGACCCGTTTTTCACCACCAAGGCCGTGGGCAAGGGCACCGGTCTCGGACTGTCGATTTCCTATAAAATCATTGAACAGCACGGCGGTAAAATCAGCGTTAATTCCGTGGTTGGAAAAGGCACGACATTCACTATCGTGCTGCCGCTGGTGCCCCCGGTTACCGCAGAACTCGAATAATAATAAATGGCCACTGACCACCCTCAGAAGATCGGCAAATACGAGATCCAGGGCGTCCTTGGACGCGGCGGGATGGGTGTCGTCTACAAGGCATTCGATCCGGCGATACACCGGCAGGTGGCAATCAAGACCATCACCAAATCGGCGATGGATCCCTCGGAACTGCAGTATGCGATTGCTCGTTTCCGCCACGAGGCCCAGGCTGTCGGCCGGCTGACCCATCCGCGAATTGCTGCGATTTACGATTACGGTGAAGACGAGAATCTGGCATACATCGTGATGGAGCTCGTCCACGGACGCTCGCTGTACGACCACCTGCAGAACAATGCCAAGTTTGATCTGCCGGAAATCGGCGAAATCATCCGCCAGTTGTTGGACGGACTGGGTTATGCCCACGCACAGGGCGTCGTACATCGCGACATCAAGCCCTCCAATTTGCTGATCAACGACGACGGCCGCATCAAGATCAGCGACTTCGGTATTGCCCACATCGATACTTCGTCGCTGACCCAGGTCGGCGAGATCATGGGTTCACCGGGTTATATGTCGCCCGAGCAGTTCACCGGCGACGAACCCGATTCCCGGACCGACCTTTACGCCGTTGGCGTCATTGCCTATGAACTGCTGGCGGGCCGTAAGCCCTTCACCGGCAGCAACGTCGAGATCATGCGTCAGGTGATCGGCGAACGTCCGCCCAACCCTTCGGAATTCAATCCGCTGATATCAGCACAGCTCGACTGGGCCACGCACAAGGCGCTGGCAAAAAAGCGCGAAGAGCGTTTCCAGTCCGCGCGGGAGTTTGCGCTCGCCTTTGTACAGGGCATCGCCGCCAGCGTGCGCGCCGCAAAGAACGACCACGCGGGAAACAGCGACCACACCACAACGCAACGTCTGGATCCGAAGCTGGTGTCGGCGGCCCGGGTTATTGCCGGACTCAATGTACCGACGCGCAATGCCAGTCCTGCTGCGGCAGGTGCGGCTCCCGGTGCAGCAGTTGCACCCACCTTCGATACCGGCGGCAAAAAAGCCAAACTGCTGTTTGTCGATGACGAGGAACGTATTCTCACGGCACTGCGATCGGTGTTCCGCAATCATTACAACGTATTCACCGCGAGCAGCGGCCCCGAAGCGATGGAATTCATGAAACGCTTCAAGCCGCATGTGGTGATCAGCGATCAGCGCATGCCGGAGATGACCGGCGTCGAATTCCTGCGTCAGGTCAAAGACATTGCGCCGCACACCGTGCGCATCCTGCTGACCGGTTATTCGGATCTGGCCTCCATCGTCGGTTCGATCAACGACGGCGAAGTCTTCCGTTTTGTCAGCAAGCCCTGGGACAACAACGAAATCCAGAAAACCATCGGTGAAGCCGCAGCCATCGCCCTCGAGCTGGCGGACATGGCGACCAGCCCGGTGATCCTGCCGGAAAAACTCGACTGCGGCGTGCTTGTGATCGAATCCGGGCAGAGCGTATACCGCGCCACTAACGAATTGATCGGCGGGGTCTGCCCGGTATTGCACGCGCCGGATATCGACCGTGCACTGGCGGTGCTGCAGGAACATGAAATCGCCGTCATCGTTGCCGACATCGGCCATAGCGACCAGACCTCACTCACCGCCTTCAAGCTGCTGAAGCAGGATCATCCCGAAATCCTCGCCATCGTGATGACCGAGGCTTCGGATTCAGAACTGGTAATCGACCTGATCAACCAGGCTCAGGTATTCCGCTTCCTGACCAAGCCGCTGAACCTGAAAATGCTGCAACAGCATGTGCAGGCAGCTCTGGCGCGTTACCAGTCTTTCCGCAAATCACCCAAACTGCTCAAGCAGCACCGCGTCGCCGCGGCTCGCGGCGGCGACAGTTCGCTGCTGGAAGCACTGCGCGGCAGGATTCACTCGATCAAATCCTGGTTAGGCCGCTGAGGGCTGGCTACAGCCAGTCTTTCGCGACCAGGAAATCCGTGTAGAGCGAGGCTTCGGGCGTCCCCGCTTCGGGTTGCCAGTTGTAACGCCAATTCACAACCGGTGGCAGTGACATCAGGATCGATTCGGTGCGCCCGCCGGACTGCAGACCGAACAGCGTACCGCGGTCGAATACCAGATTGAATTCGACGTAACGGCCTCGGCGATAAGCCTGAAAATCACGCTCTCGTTCACCGTAGGGTAAATCGCGCCGGCGTTCGATCACGGGCAAATAAGCCGGCAGGAAATGATCGCCGACGCTGCGCATCAGCGCAAAACAATGGTCGAAATCCGGCTCGTCGAGATCGTCAAAGAAAATGCCGCCGACGCCACGCGGCTCATTGCGGTGTTTCAGGAAAAAATAGCGGTCGCACCATTGCTTGAACTTCGGGTGGTATTCCGCACCGAAGGGCGCCAGCGCATCGCGGCAGGTCCGGTGGAAATGCGCCGCATCATCGGCAAATCCGTAATAGGGTGTGAGGTCCATGCCGCCGCCGAACCACCACACCGGATCGGCACCCGGCTTTTCAGCGATAAAGCAGCGCACGTTCATGTGCACGGTCGGCACATAGGGATTGCGCGGATGCAGTACCAGCGACACACCCATCGCCTGGAATGACCGGCCGGCGAGTTCCGGGCGCACCGCGGAAGCTGAAGGCGGCAGATTGTCACCGAACACATGGGAAAATCCGACGCCGCCGCGTTCAAACAGCTTGCCGCCTTCGATCAGTCTCGTGATACCACCACCGCCCTGGGGCCGGTCCCAGGCGTCACGAATGAACGTACCGCCGTCGAGTCCGGACAGTTTGTTGACGATGCGGTCCTGCAGTCCCGTCAGATAGGTTTTGACTGCAGCGGTGTCCATGGAGTTGTATCCTGAGGGAACGCTACTTGCGTCCGCTGCCAACCGCGCGATGTCCAATGTCGCGACGATGCTGCATGCCGTCGAAACGGATCAGGTCGACAATCTCGTAGGCTCGCTTCTGCGCGGTGCGTGTGTTGTGACCCAGCGCAGTCACGCACATTACCCGTCCGCCGCTGGTGACTACGTTCTTACCGGACAAGGCCGTGCCGGCATGGAAGACATGGTAATCGTCACCTTCGGCGGGCAGTCCGGTGATCACGTCGCCCTTGCGCGGATCTTCAGGATAGTTGGCGGCGGCGAGCACAACACCCAGCGCCACGCGCGGATCCCATTCGGCTTCGGCGCTATCGAGTTTGCCGTCGATCGCGGCATCGAGCAGCGCCGTCAGGTCGCTTTTCAAACGCATCATGATCGGCTGTGTTTCCGGATCGCCCATGCGGCAGTTGAATTCCAGTACTTTCAATTCGCCGTTACCGCTGATCATCAGGCCGGCGTACAGAAATCCGGTGTACGGAATGCCGTCGGCGGCCATGCCGTTGATCGTCGGCTGAATGACTTCGCGCATCACCCGTGCGTGCACTTCCGGCGTCACCACCGGCGCCGGTGAATAGGCACCCATGCCACCGGTATTCGGTCCCTGGTCGCCGTCCTTCAGCCGTTTGTGGTCCTGGCTGCTCGCCAGCGCCAGTGCATTGCGACCGTCGGCCAGCACAATAAAGCTTGCTTCTTCGCCAACGAGGCATTCTTCGATCACCACGCGCGCGCCGGCGCTGCCCATCTTGTTGCCGACCAGCATCATGTCGACGGCGGCATGCGCTTCAGCGGCATCCATCGCCACCACTACGCCCTTGCCGGCCGCAAGACCGTCGGCCTTGATTACGATGGGTGCACCCTCGCGGTCGATATAGGCATGCGCCTGGGCTGCATCGGTGAAGGTCGCGTGTTTCGCCGTCGGAATGCGATGGCGGACCATGAAGTTCTTGGCGAAATCCTTGGAGCTTTCGAGCTGCGCCGCTTTTTGCGTCGGCCCGAAAATGCGATGTCCTGCGGCGCGCACGGCATCAACAACACCCGCCGCCAGCGGTGCCTCAGGACCGACCACCGTCAGCGCAATCCCTTCTTTTTCAATAAAATCAACAACTTGCTGATTATCATTGAGGGCGATATTGTGCACGCCGTTTTCGCGTGCAGAACCGGCATTGCCCGGCGCTACAAACACTTTGGACACCCGGGGTGACTGCGCGAGTTTCCACGCCAGCGCATGTTCGCGGCCACCGCCGCCGATCACGAGAATTTTCATAGAGGTCGTAAAGGGTGCAGCGTTGTTAGTTGAACCAAATACAGGTGCAGCGCCTGTCAATGCCGGAAATGACGGAAACCGGTGAATACCATTGCAATGTCATGTTCGTCCGCAGCGGCGATTACTTCATCGTCGCGTAAGCTGCCGCCGGGCTGGATGATCGCTTTTGCACCCGCCGCAGCCGCGACATCAACGCCATCGCGGAACGGGAAAAAGGCATCGGAAGCCACGACGGATCCATTGAGTGTCAGTCCGGCATTACCGGCCTTGATCGAAGCGATGCGCGCGGAATCGACACGGCTCATCTGTCCGGCGCCGACACCCATGGTCTGGCCATTGCTGCAAAACACGATGGCGTTGGATTTGACGAACTTAGCCACACGCCAGGCAAACAGCAGGTCTGCCATCTGTGCGTCGGTCGGTTTGCGCCGGGTCACCACTTTCAGCTGTGTTGCGGCGACATTCATGCCGTCAGGCGTTTGCACCAGCACGCCGCCGCCGACGCGTTTGATATCATAAGCGTTCGCACCCGGCGCCAGCGGTACTTCGAGCACGCGGATGTTGGCCTTTTGCGCAAAAACTGCCAGCGCATCGGCTGCAATTGCCGGGGCAATGATGACTTCGACAAACTGTTTGGTAATCGCCTGCGCCGTCGCTGCGTCGAGCGGCCGGTTCACTGCGATGATGCCGCCGAACGCCGAGGTCGGATCGGTGGCAAGCGCTTTGTCATAGGCTGCGGCGACATCCTTGGCGATCGCAACACCACAGGGATTGGCGTGTTTGACGATCACGCAGGCGGGCGCATCAAAAGTCTTTACGCATTCCCAGGCGGCGTCGGCATCGGCAATATTGTTGTACGAGAGCTCCTTACCCTGGATCTGACGATAGGCGGCGAGACTTCCCGGCGCCGGCGCCAAGTCGCGATAAAACGCAGCGCTCTGATGCGGATTCTCACCATAACGCAAGGTCTGCACGCGATCGAACTGCATGTTCAAGCGGGACGGGAAAGGCTCACGGCTGCCATCAGGCTGCAGCGACGTCAGGAAATTGCTGATCGCGCTATCGTAGGCGGCGGTGTGCGAGAAAGCCTTGCAGGCGAGACGGAAACGCGTGCTTGCCCCCAGAGCGCCGTTCGCCGCGCCCATCTCCTGCAGCAGGCCGGCGTAATCCGCGGGGTCGGTCACCACTGCAACATGCTGATAGTTCTTCGACGCGCTGCGCACCATCGCCGGGCCGCCGATATCGATGTTTTCAATGGCGTCTTCCAGTGTGCAGTCAGGCTTGGCGATGGTCTGGGTGAACGGGTACAGATTGACGCAAACCAGATCAATGCCGGCGATCCCCGCCTTTTGCATCGCTGCAACATGTTCCGGCAGATCGCGACGCCCCAGAAGCCCGGCGTGGATGCGCGGATGCAGCGTTTTCACGCGCCCGTCGAGCATTTCGGGGAAGCCGGTGTAATCGGCGACTTCGGTGACCTTCAATCCGGCGTCGCGCAGCAGTTTCGCAGTGCCGCCGGTGGACAGCAGGGTCACGCCGAAACCGGCAAGACCTCGGGCGAAGTCGACAACGCCGTTTTTATCCGAAACGCTGATCAGTGCCTGTTTGATGGTGGTCATGGGAAGACGGGCTTGGCATCAGGCACGTTGGCGTGCCCGGAGACCTTGCTAGAACTTGATGTTGTAGGTTTTAATTTTCTTACGCAGCGTGTTGCGGTTGATGCCGAGCATCGCCGCCGCGTGCGACTGGTTGCCGCGCACTTTGTGCAGTACCGATTCCAGCAGCGGCTTTTCAACGCTGCCGATCACCATGTCATAGACGCCGCTGGCCTTTTCGCCGTCGAGATCGCGAAAATAGCCATCAATCGCCCGGCGTACGACACGGGCCATTTCTGTTTCATTCATCATGCTGCCAATTCCTCCTCCACATAGGTCAGGCGTTCGCCCTGACCCGACAGTTCAGCAAAAAATGTATTGACCGCGTCCATCTGCTCGGCGCAGGTCTGCAACTGGTTCATCGCGTGGCGGAACGCTGCCGATCCGGCAAGCCCCTTGGTGTACCAGGAGATGTGTTTGCGCGCGACACGGACACCGGTGTATTCGCCGTAGAACGAATACAGATCGTTCAGGTGCCCGACCAGCACGCGGTGAATCTCGGCGACTTCGGGGGGCGGCAGATGCGCACCGGTTTCCAGAAAATGGCTGATCTCACGGAACATCCACGGCCGGCCCTGGGCCGCGCGGCCGATCATCACGGCATCGGCTTTGGTGTATTCGAGGACATGTTTGACGCGTTCCGGCGTGGTGATATCGCCATTGGCAATCACCGGAATGGCGATTTCGCTTTTCACTGCAGCGATGGTGTCGTATTCGGCTTCACCGCTGTAACCGCAGGCGCGGGTGCGACCGTGGATCGCCAGCGCCTGGATACCGGCACGTTCGGCGATGCGTGCGACGATGATGGCGTTGCGGTGATCACGGTCCCAGCCGGTGCGGATTTTCAATGTCACCGGCACATCGACGGCACCAACTACGGCCTCGAGAATGCGTGCGACCAGCGGCTCGTCCTTGAGCAGCGCCGAACCGGCCATGACATTGCAGACCTTCTTTGCCGGGCAACCCATATTGATGTCGATGATCTGCGCCCCCTGGTCGACGTTGTAACGGGCGGCATCAGCCAACATCTGCGGATCGGCGCCGGCGATCTGCACCGAGATCGGATCGACTTCGCCTTCATGATTGGCGCGGCGCAGTGTTTTTGCCGAACCCCACAGTAATGAATTACTCGCCACCATCTCCGACACGGCCATGCCCGCACCCATCAGCTTGCACAACTGGCGGAACGGACGATCCGTGACGCCGGCCATTGGCGCGACGATCAGATTGTTCTTCAGTTGGTAAGGGCCGATGCGCACCGGACTTGTTCTTTGTGTTGGTGTACGGGGAAAGGGCGCAATTGTAATCACACTGGCGCGGTGTGCAAAGAAGAAATTGCCTATTTTTTGGGCAGGAGTGTTCTTTGCACCACGGGGCTGCGGACCTCCGGTCAAATCCGCATTCAATCCGCGCAGTTACTGCGTATTGCTGGAACGCTACCTGCAGTGCGCACGGCAAACTGCGGACGCGAAACAGTACTCGCGATGCGGTATCAACCGCGCGCGCCAAAGGTCATGCGGCGCACCAGGAAATTTTTCAGCGGCGGCAGACAACCCAGCAGCGTCAGACCCAGCCCGCGTGCGACGCGTAAAGGCGGCAGATCATTGGAAAACAACTGGACCAGCGTGTGGGTAATGCCGATGCCGCCGCCGCGATCCACATTGCGTCGCTTGCGATAGGCCTGCAGCCAGGCTGCAGTCCCCGGCGTCGCATTGGCACTCAGCGCGTGTTCAGCCAATTCCCAGGCATCGCGCAACCCCAGATTGAAGCCCTGCCCGGCCACCGGATGCAGCGTCTGCGCCGCATTGCCGATCAAAACCGTGTGCTCCGGCGCCGTACGCGGGGCACGGCGCAATTTCAGCGGATACGCCGCACGGCCGCTAACGCTGGTGAAATCGCCGACACGTGAGCCGAACTCGGCGCGCAATTCATCGAGAAACTGTTGTTCATCCAATTCGCACAGGACCTGGGCGCGCGTTGGCGATGTAGTCCACACCAGCGCCCAGCCTGCACCGTCCGGCAGCAGCGCCAACGGGCCATGCGGTGTAAACCGCTCAAAGGCCCTGTTGTTATGCGGGCGCTCACTCACCACGCGCGCAGTAACCGCACACTGCTGATAGTCCACAACTTCAGCATCCGTAACGCCACTGCCATCGGCAACCACAATCAGCGGCGCGGTCAATATCTGCTGCACGCCGTTCATCTCGTACTGCACCCGCGCAGACGACCCACCCTGCCAGGCTTCGACGCGGGCGCCGATCCTGCAATCGGCGGCAGAGGCTTCAGCCGCACCGGCGAGTTCGCGCACCAGCGCGCTGTAGTCAATGACATAACCCAGTTCGGGCAAGCCGGCTTCCGCGGCCTCAAGGCCGACACGACCAAATCCACCCTGCTGCGAGACATGGATATGGCGTATCGGCGTCGCGTTCGCGGCGAGTGCCGACCAAACACCGAGTCGCTCCAGAATCAGCCGCGTGCCGTAGGAGAGAGCCAGCGGCCGCGAATCGCCCGTGGCGGCGTTGCGTGCTTCGAGCAGCACCACGCGCCATCCGGTCGGCTGCAAGGCAAGCGCCAGCGCGCTGCCGACGGGGCCGCCACCGATGATGACCACATCGGCGGTTTCGGCTTCGCCAGTCACAATGCCGGCAGAATCAGTCATGACGGTCGCGCATCAACGCCTCGATATCCGCCACACTCTTTGGCGCCGCAGCGCTGAGAATCTCGCAACCGTCTTCGGTCACCAGCGCATCGTCTTCAATACGAATGCCGATGTTGATAAAGGCTTCGGGCACACCCGGCGCCGGCCGGATATAACAGCCGGGCTCCACAGTGAGCACCATGCCGGGCTGCAATTCGCGCCATTCGCCGCCGGTTTTGTATTCGCCGGCGTCGTGCACATCCAGCCCCAGCCAGTGACCGGTGCGGTGCATGTAAAACTGTTTGTAGCTTTCCTGCTCCAGCACCGCATCCAGCGTACCGCTGAGCAGCTTCAGATCGATAAAGCCCTGCGCCAGCACGGCGACGGCGGCGTCATGCGGTGTATTCCAGTGTGCTCCGGGTTTGACCGCGGCAATCGCCGCGGCCTGCGCCGCCAGCACCAGTTCATAGACCTCGCGCTGTGCACTGCTGAAGCGGCCGTTCACCGGGAACGTGCGGGTGATGTCGGAGGCATAACCATCCAGTTCGCAACCGGCATCAATCAACAGCAAGTCGCCATCGGCCAGCGCCGCATTGTTTTCAACGTAATGCAGCACGCAGGCATTGGCGCCGCCGGCGACAATCGATGTGTAAGCCGGCGCCTGTGCCCCGTGATGGCGAAACTCGTGCTGCAGCACGGCCTCGACCTCGTATTCGGTGGCGCCGGGTCGCGACGTCTGCATCGCGCGACGATGGGCGGCGGCGGAGATCTCGCCGGCCCTGCGCATCAGCGCGATTTCATGCCCGTCCTTGATCAGGCGCATTTCATCAAGCAGCACGCGCACATCGCGGAGATCACCGGGCGCCGCAACACCGCTGCGCGCGCGGCTGCGCACGGCATTGATCCAGCCGAGCACCCGGCCGTCCCATACCGGATCACTGCCGAGATGCACCTGTACCGCCGGCCGGTCGGCCAACAGATCCGGCATGCGGGTGTCGAGTTCGCTGATGCTGCAGGCTTCCTCGAATGCAAAGGTTGTGCGCGCGGCTTCGGGACCGTAGCGATAACCGTCCCAGATTTCACGCTCGGCATTTTTGTCGCGGCAGAACAGGATACTGCGCGGGGTATCGCCGCCGACCAGCACCAATACCGCTTCCGGTTCGCGAAATCCGGTCAGGTAATAGAAATAACTGTCGTAACGGTAGGGATAGTGGGCATCTCGGTTGCGCAGGCATTCCGGTGCGGTTGGCACGATGGCCACACCCTTGCCCAGGCGCGCTGCAAGACGGGCGCGGCGGCGGGCGTAAATCGAAGCGTCAATGGCGACAGACATGGAATGATTATAGCCGTCGCACCCGCAGGGACGACGCGGAAAACGGGTCAGCCGCCGCGGGCCGCCCGGTCCACCGCCGCCAGCCGCTCCGGCGTGCCGATATCATGCCAGCGTCCGCGATAATGCTCCCCGGTGACCTGCCCAGCCAGCATTGCAGCGATCAGCAGATCGGCGAGTCGTGCGCGCGCGCCGCGGGTGACGTCCGCGAACAAGGCCGGGTGATAGGCGCCCATGCCGCTGAACGTGAATTTTGCAGCGCCGTTGCGTTGGACGCGGTCATTTTCCAGCGCGAAATCACCGCGCGGATGCTGCGGCGGATTGTCGACCAGCACCAGATGCGCCAGTGGTCCCGTCGCCCGCAGGCGCTGCGCCGCCAGCACCAGCGCGGCAAAATCGTAGTCGCTGTAGACATCAGCATTGACGGCGATGAACGGTTCATCGCCCAGTAGCGGCAGTGCATAGGCAATACCGCCGGCCGTTTCCAGCGCTTCGGTTTCGCGGGAATAGGTAATGCGCACTCCCGAGGCCGAACCATCACCAAGAGCACCGGCAATTTTTTCACCGAGATGCGCCAGATTGATCACCAGTTCGGTGATCCCCGCCCGGGACAGCGAAATAATAATCATTGAAATCAATGATTTACCGTTCACCTCCAGCAGCGATTTAGGCGTGTGGTCGGTTAGCGGCCGCATCCGTTCGCCGCGTCCCGCCGCCAGAATCATTGCTTTCAAGTGACAGGCCTCAGAAGGTATATCCGACCTGCGGACTGCGCTGTTCGAGTTCATCGAGCAGATACAACAGCGGTTTCAGCGCCGCGTAACGGGCGCCGACTTCGCGTGCATAACGCAGGAAGCGCGGCGTGTCTTCAAGATATCCGGGTTTGCCGTCGCGATAATGGATGCGCGCGAAAATGCCCAGCACTTTCAGATGGCGCTGTAGACCCATCCACTCCAGCGCGCGGTAAAACGCGCCGAAATCAGGATCCACCGGCAGCTGCGCACGTTTGGCCTGTTCCCAGTAACGTGCCACCCAGTCGATGACCCGCTCTTCCGGCCAGCTCAGATAGGCATCACGGAACAATGAAGCGACGTCATAGCTGATCGGTCCGTACACAGCATCCTGGAAATCCAGCACGCCGGGATTCGGTGTCGACAGCATCAGGTTGCGCGGC
>CANHZX010000048.1 GCA_947465215.1 Betaproteobacteria bacterium
AACCGCAAGCAGCGCAACAAGATGGCCGTGGTCAAGGAAGGCCTTGAGGTCAACGACGTGATCGTGCAGGAAGGGGTGTATACCTTTGAAAACGTCGGTGACGCCATCGCAGAACCGGTGGCTTACATGATCGACCACTTCGTCGTCGGCGGCTTCTACCGCGTGCATACCGAACGCGGCAAGGACCAGAACCTCAACGCACCCGGCATGCAGTTCGTGCCACTGGCGTTTGCCGAACCCTGTTCATCGCCCAACCCCGGAGACCCGGACTGCCCGCCCAACCGGTTTTATTCGTACGGCGTCATCGCCCGGCTGGCGCTGCTGGCGGCTTCGATCGAGCTGGAACGCATGGAAACACCGGAAACCGTAGCGGCACCATGAAAATCGCTTTCATCGTCGACCCGCTCGACTCCTTCAATCTGAAGAAGGACAGCACGTACGCGATCATGCGTGAAGCGGCCTCGCGCGGTCACCAGCTATTCGCAATGCAGCAGGGTGATCTGGCCTGGCATAAACAGTCGGTCAACGGCCGCGCGTCAAGGCTGCACCTCACTGATACGACAACGTCGACGACTGCGGCGACGCCGTCTTGGTACCGGCTCGAAGCCGCTGCGGACACACCGCTGGAACAGTTCGACGCGGTGCTGATGCGCAAGGATCCGCCCTTCGACATGGAATACATCTACAGCACCTATCTGCTGGAGATGGCGGAAAAACGCGGCGCCCGGGTGTTCAACCGTCCGCAGGCGATCCGCGATCACAACGAAAAAATGGCCATCGCCCGCTTTGCGCAGTTCACGGCACCGACACTGGTGACCCGGCGCGAAGACCTGCTGCGCGAATTCCTCGGTGAACACGGCGACATCATCCTCAAACCGCTGGACGGCATGGGCGGCGCCTCGGTGTTCCGGGTGCGTGCCGGCGATCCCAACGTCAGTGTGATCATCGAAACACTGACCAGCCACGGCGCACGCACGATCATGGCGCAGCGCTATCTGCCGGAAATCAGCAAGGGCGACAAACGCGTGTTAGTGATCGGCGGCGAAGCGGTGCCCTACTGTCTCGCGCGGATTCCCCAGCCCGGTGAAACCCGCGGCAATCTGGCCGCCGGCGGCACCGGCGTCGCCCGTGAACTGAGCGCCCGCGACCGTGAAATCGCCGAAACCCTGGGGCCGCAACTGATGGCGGCCGGATTGCTGCTGGTCGGACTCGATGTCATCGGCGACTGTCTGACCGAAGTGAATGTCACCAGCCCGACCTGTTTCCAGGAAATCACCCAGCAGACCGGCTTTAACGTTGCCGGTATGTTATTGAATAAATTGGAAAATTTATTTTAGCCCACGAATGACGCGGCCCCCGGTAATTATGTTGCAGCGCAAGAAAAGGGGGCGTAGAGTATTGCGCTTTCATGACAGCAGCAGCCCCACCACATGATCGGCATCCTGATTATCAGCCACGGCACCCTGGGCGAAAGCCTGATCCACTGTGCCAGCCATATGCTCAACAAGCGGCCGCCGCGCCTGCGCCAGATCGGCGTCACCGCCCAGGACGACCCGGTGCAACTGGTGCCCCAGGCGCGCAAGATGATCAAGGAACTCGACGAAGGTGACGGCGTGCTGGTGCTCACCGACATGTACGGCGGCTCGCCATCCAATATTGCCGCCAAGCTGGTCCTGCCCGGCAAAATCGAAAGCGTCGCCGGGGTCAACCTGCCGATGCTGATCCGCGCCCTGACCTACCGCGACAAGTCACTGCAGATGATGATCACCAAGGCCATCAGCGGCGGCTGCGAAGGCGTACTGCGGGTGCCCCCGGTATTCACCACCGTTCCGCATGCAGCAACAGGAAGCTGAGATCATCAACAAGCTCGGGCTGCACGCGCGGGCTTCGGCAAAACTGACCCAGGCAGCAGGCACCTACGCCAGCAGCGTCTGGCTGACCCGCAACGGCCGTCGCGTCAATGCCAAGAGCATCATGGGCGTGATGATGCTGGCCGCTGCCAAAGGTTCGAAAGTCACCATCGAAACGGACGGTCCGGATGAATCCGAGGCGATGAAGGCATTGCTGGCACTGATCGCCGACCGTTTCGGCGAAGGAGAATGACCGTCAAGGATTGAGGGGCCGGCCCGCAAAGGGCAGAATACGTTCCATCGTCACTAATCGCAGCACCTTCCGGCCTCGACATCCATGAGTTTCACGATCCACGGCATCGGCGTTTCCGGCGGCATCGCCATCGGCCGCGCCCATCTGGTTTCGCACACGAAACTCGAGGTTGCCCACTATGAAGTGCCGCCGGAGCAGGTCGCCGACGAAGTGGTGCGTTTTGATCTCGCGGTAGCGACTGTGCGCGGCGAGCTCAACCATCTGCGCAGCGCCGTACCGGCAGGCGCGCCCGCGGAATTCGCGGCGTTCATTGACCTGCACCTGATGATCCTCGACGACTCGACACTGTCGGGCATTCCCAGGGACATCATTGAAACCGAGCATTGCAACGCCGAGTGGGCGCTGAAAATGCAGACCGACGAACTGCTGCAGCAGTTCGATGCCATCGAAGACAACTATCTGCGCGAACGCCGCGCCGACGTCATCCAGGTCGCCCAGCGCGTGATGAAAGCGCTGTCCGGCCAACCCGGTTACTTGCCGCCGCCGGCGGGAGACTCCGAAGAAAATCTGGTGCTGGTGGCGCATGACCTGTCACCTGCAGACGTTGTGCTGTTCAAACAGCACCAGTTCGCCAGTTTCGTCACTGATCTCGGCGGCTCGACCTCGCACACCGCGATCGTCGCGCGCAGCCTGAATATTCCCTGCATCGTCGCGCTGCACCAGGCAAGGCAGCTGGTACGCGAAAACGAAATGGTCATCGTCGACGGTACCCAGGGGGTGCTGATCGTCGATCCGGACCCGCAGATCCTCGCCGAATACCAGCTGCGCCAGCGCGAATTCGGGCTGGAACGGCAGAAACTCAAGCGGCTGCGCGACACGCCGGCGCGAACGCTCGACGGCGCCCAGATCGAACTGCACGCCAATATCGAACTGCCGGGCGACGTGGCGCTGGCGGTCGAAAGCGGCGCCACCGGCATCGGCCTGTTCCGCACCGAGTTCCTGTTTCTCAACCGGCCGGATCTGCCCGACGAAGATGAACAGTTCGAGGCGTACCGCAAGGTGCTCGAAGAAATGCGCGGAAAACCGGTGACCATCCGCACCTACGATCTGGGCGCCGACAAGCAGATCGACGACTCGGCGCGCGCATCACCGAACCCTGCGCTGGGCCTGCGCGCGATCCGGCTTTGCCTGACCGAGCCCAAACGTTTCATCACGCAGCTGCGCGCCATGTTGCGCGCCTCGAATTACGGCAAGCTGCAAATCCTGATCCCGATGCTGATGAATGCCGCGGAAGTGGATCAGTCGCTGCAACTGGTCGAGCAGGCAAAACGCAGTCTCGATGACGAAGGCATCACCTATGACCGCGAAATACCGATTGGCGGCATGGTCGAAATTCCTGCGGCCGCCCTCGCGCTCGGCCTGCTGACCAAACGCCTGGATTTTTTGTCCGTCGGCACCAACGACCTGATCCAGTACCTGCTCGCCATCGACCGCACCGACGACACTGTGGCCCATCTCTACGATCCGCTGCATCCCGCAGTGCTGACTGTGCTTTCGCATATCTTCGAGACCGCCGGCAAAGCGCAGATGCCGGTTGCCGTCTGCGGAGAAATGGCCGGCGACGTCGATCTGACGCGGCTGCTGCTGGCACTGGGACTGCGCCGCTTTTCGATGCATTCGGCGCATCTGCTGGACGTCAAACAGCGGGTGCTCAAAACCGATCTCGCCGATGCCCACCCCTTGGCGCGCAAGATGCTGCGCACCACGGATCCGGTCAAGCTGCGCAGCCTGCTCGGCAAGCTCAACGCCTGATTTTTCAGGGAAATTTGACAAGCCGCCCTGCCGCAGGTAACGTCAGATCGTGGTTTCGCGCCGATTTGAGTCAGCTTGCGGGCGCGTAATAAATCCGGCTAAAGAGATGAATGAATTCTCGTAACCCCGGAGCGCAGGCTGCGGGGTTTTTTTATGGCTGCAGACAAAATTCAGGATCCCTCCCGTTCGGTCGGCGTCGTGACGCCGCAAGTTGCACGCTTTGCCGCGCCGCTGGCGCTGCGTTGCGGAGCATCTTTGCGCGATTACGAGCTGGTCTACGAAACCTACGGCACACTGAACGCTGATCGTTCGAATGCGGTGCTGGTCTGTCACGCACTCAACGCTTCGCATCATGTCGCCGGCCACTACGCCGACGACCCCGCGAACACCGGCTGGTGGGACAACATGATCGGCCCCGGCAAGCCGCTGGACACCCGCCGCTTCTTCGTCATCGGCGTCAACAACATCGGCGGCTGCCACGGCTCCACCGGTCCGCTGAGCATCAACCCCGATACCGGCCGCGTGTGGGGCGGGGAGTTTCCGGTGGTCACGGTCGAAGACTGGGTCGACGCGCAGGCGCGCCTCGCCGACCACCTGGGCATACAGCAATTTGCCGCGGTGATGGGCGGCAGCCTGGGTGCGATGCAGGCACTGGCCTGGTCGGCGCGGTATCCGCAACGCCTGCGCCACAGCATCGTCATCGCCTGCGCACCCAATCTGTCGGCACAAAATATCGCCTTCAATGAAGTCGCGCGCCAGGCCATCATCACCGATCCGGACTTCAATGACGGCAACTACCGCGCGCTGAACACCGCACCGAAACGCGGCCTGCGGGTGGCGCGTATGGTCGGCCACATCACCTATCTGTCGGATGACGAGATGGCCAACAAGTTCGGCCGCCAACTGAAAAACGGCAAGCCGGGTTACACCTTCGACACCGAATTCCAGATCGAGTCGTACCTGCGCCACCAGGGCAACAAGTTTGCCGATTACTTCGACGCCAACACCTATTTACGCATCACCAAGGCACTGGATTACTTCGACCCGGCACTCGAGCACGGCGGCGATCTGGCAAAAGCCCTGCAATCCGTGGTGGCCGGCATGCTTGTGGTGTCGTTCACCACCGACTGGCGCTTCTCGCCGGAACGTTCGCGCGAAATCGTCCATGCGCTGATCAAGAACCGCGCCCCGGTGACCTACGCCGAGATCGACGCGCCCCACGGGCACGATGCCTTCCTGCTCGACGACGCGCGTTATCACCGGCTGGTCGCTGCCTATTTCGAACGCGTGCACGGGGAGATCGCGAGATGAACGGCCCCCTCGGAAACCAGCGCCCCGACTTCGCCGTCATTGCCGAGTGGATCCCTCAGCGCGCCCGCGTACTGGATCTGGGCTGCGGCGACGGCACGCTGCTCAAATACCTGCAGCAGACGCGCGGGGTGACCGGCTACGGCATTGAAATCGATGACGGCAACGTGCTGGAATGCGTCAAAAACGGCGTGCATGTCATCCAGAGCAATCTGGAGCGCGGATTGGCGGATTTCGACAATGGCTCATTCGATTTTGTCGTGCTGTCGCAAACCCTGCAGGCCATGCGCAATACCGAGCATATCGTGCGTGAAATGCTACGTGTCGGCCGCAGCGGGATCGTCACTTTCCCCAATTTCGGCTACTGGAAAAACCGCCTGAATGTACTGCGCGGCCATATGCCCGTATCGGAAAACCTGCCCTTCGAGTGGTTCGACACGCCGAACATCCATCTGTGCACGGTCGCCGATTTCGAGAAATTCTGCGGCGAACGCGGCATCCGCATTGTTGCGCGCACACTGCTCACCAACGGACAGCCGGTGACGTCGCTGCCCAATCTGCTCGGGGAACTCGCGGTTTATCAGTTCGGCGGCTGAGGATTTGCTGCGGCCAGCCGCGTCACCCAGCGCAGCATCAGCAAGCCCGGGATCGCGATCAGCACGCAAAGCAGGAAAAACCCCGACCAGCCCAGCGTCTGCGCCAGCCAGCCGGTCGGTGCAGACAACAGCACCCGCGGTACGCCCATCAGGCTCGACAGCAGTGCGTACTGCGTCGCGGTAAATCGACGGTCGGTCAGCGCCGCCATGAAACCGACAAATGCTGCCGTACCCATGCCCGCGGTCAGATTTTCGATGGCCACCACCGCAGCCAGCGCCACTTCACTCGGCGGCAGTTGCGCCAGTACGACAAAGCCGAAAGTCGAAATCATCTGGCCGAAACCGAACAGCCACAGCGCGCGATGCATGCCTGCTCGCAGGATCCAGAGCCCTCCCAAGGTGCCGCCCGCGAGGGTCGCCCAGAATCCGAACAGCTTCACCACCGCGCCGATTTCGGTCTTGCTGTAACCAAGATCGAGATAAAACGGCGTGGTCATCGCCGAAGCCATGGTGTCGCCCAACTTGTAGAGCAGGATGAAGGCAAGAATCAGCCACGCGCCGTCGCGGGAAAAATAATCACGGAACGGCAGTATCACGGCCTCGCGCAGATTGCGCGGCCGGCCTTCGGGCAGCGGCGGCTCGGGCGCCAGCAGCGTCACCACAACGCAGGCCGCCATGAATACCGCCATCAGCCGGTACATCGCTTCAAACGACATCCAGTCGGCGAGGATCAGCCCGCCGCCGCCGGCAAGCAGCATGCCGACGCGGTAGCCGTTGACGTACAGCGCCGAACCCAGTCCGAGCTCGGATTCCGCCATGCTTTCCCGGCGGTAGGCATCGATCACAATGTCCTGCGATGCCGCGAAAAAAGTCACCAGCAGGCCGGCCAGCATCACCAGCCACAGATGATCGGCCGCCGGCTGCGTCATGCTGAGCAGCAGCAGCGCACCTGCCACCGACAGCTGCATCAGTGCCATCCAACCGCGGCGCCGTCCCAGCGGCAGCGCATAGCGGTCAAACAGCGGAGACCACAGGAATTTCAGGGTGTACGGCAGACCCACCAACGCAAACAGACCGATACGCGTCAGATCAACGCCGCCGTCCTTGAGCCAAGCCTGCAGCACTGAACCGGTCAGCAGCAGCGGCAGTCCCGAGGAAAACCCCATCAGCAGTGCAATGAGCATCCGGCCGCTGAACGCGGCCCGCAGCGTTTCGCGCCAGGTCGGGCGGCCGCCGGTCAAACGAGCTTCCCGTCGTAGCGGATGGTCAGCGGCGCGTGGTCGGAAAACCACTGGTCCTTGTAGATCGCTGCATCCTTTGCACGTTCGGCGATGCCGGGCGTGGCAATCTGGTAATCAATACGCCAGCCGACGTTCTTGGCGCGGGCCTGGCCACGATTCGACCACCAGGTATAAGACGTATCGGTCGCCTCCGGATGCAGACGGCGGTAGACATCAACCCAGCCGAGTTCGTCGAATATCCGCGTCATCCACTCGCGCTCCTCCGGCAGAAATCCGGAATTCTTCAGATTGCCCTTCCAGTTCTTCAGGTCGATCTCGCGGTGCGCGATGTTCCAATCGCCGCAGAGCACGACCTCGCGCCCGGCTTTGCGCAGCTTTTTCAGGTGCGGCAGGAAAGTATCGAGAAAGCGGAACTTGGAGGCCTGGCGGTGCTCACCGCTGGAACCCGAAGGCAGGTACAGCGAAATCACTGACAGGTCGCCGAAATCGGCGCGCAGATAACGCCCCTCTTCATCAAATTCGGCAACGCCGAAGCCCGTCTTCACCCGGTCCGGCGCTGCTTTCGAATAGATGCCAACGCCGCTGTACCCCTTTTTCTCGGCGTAATGAAAATGGCCTTGATAACCGTCCGGCGCCAGCAGTTCTGCGGTCATGTCGTCCGCCCGGGCCTTGAGTTCCTGCACGCAAATCACGTCGGCGCACTGCTGCGGCAGCCATTCCAGGAAACCTTTGCGGGCAGCAGAACGGATGCCATTGAGATTCAGGGTTATAATTTTCATTGTTTTCACTCTGGAAAAATCCGGCAAAACGCCGAACTTCCCCTTGAACGTTTTCCCCTTGAAATTTCAGCCATGGCCGCCAGCTTCCGACACGAATTCATCCGCTTCGCAATAGACACCCGGGTACTGCTGTTTGGGGAGTTCAAAACCAAGGCCGGACGCCTGTCACCGTATTTTTTCAATGCCGGGCTGTTTTGCGACGGCAATTCGCTGCGGCAACTCGCGCAATTTTACGCCAAAGCAATTTCCGCGGCCGATGTGCCTTTTGACATGCTGTTCGGCCCCGCCTACAAAGGCATTCCGCTGGTGGCGGCAGTGGCTGTAGCGCTGTCCGAAGCCGGACGCAATGTGAAGTTCAGCTACAACCGTAAGGAAGCCAAGGATCACGGAGAAGGCGGCAATATCGTTGGCGCAGCACTGACGGGCCGGGCATTGATTGTGGATGACGTCATTTCCGCCGGCACCTCGGTGCGTGAATCGGTCAATCTGATCCGCACTGCCAACGCCACCCCGGCCGGCGTGCTGATTGCCCTCGACCGGATGGAACGCGGCAGCGGTGAGCTCTCGGCGACACAGGAGGTCGGGCAGCTTTACGGCATTCCGGTGGTCAGTATCGCCACACTCGACGATCTGGTCGGGTTCCTCGAAAACGAGAAGGGAATGGCGGCGCAACTGGCTGCAGTCGCCGCTTATCGCAAACAGTATGGAGTGCAATATGTTTGAGCGTTCCCGGGTTCTGGCGGTAACCGGCATCTGCGCAACTGCGCTGCTGCTGGCGCTGGCGCCGACAGTGCAGGCGCAGAAAATCGTCTGCTGGAAAGACAAGACCGGTAAAGTCGTGGGATGCGGCGACCGCGTGCCTCCTGAATTCCAGCAAAACGAATCCAAAACCCTGGATAACCGCGGCATCACCCGCCAGACCAATGTATCGGCAGAAGAAGCCGCGCGTCTGAAGCTGGAAGCCGAGAAAAAAGCGGCCCTCAAGGTTGAAGAAGACCGCCAGATCGCTGAACAGCGCCGCCAGGATTCGGCGCTGGTCAACACCTATACCTCGGACAAGGAAATCGACCAGCGGCGCGACCGCGAACTGCAGGTCGTCGAACTGCAACTGACCCAGCTCAAGAACTCGTTGAAAAACGCGACGGAAGCGGAAGCCATCTCCCATAAACGCAATACCGAAATCGTCAAATCCGGCAAGACGGTATCGCCTTCGCTGGTAGACGAATTGACCCGCGCTACCGACGAACGCAAACGTATCGAGGCGCGGGTAGCGGAAAAGGAAGCTGACAAGGCGGCGATCAACAAGCGTTACGCCGATCAAAAGGCGCGCTACCTCGAACTGCGGGGCGGCAGCACCCCGCCCGCACCAGCCGCGCCCGCCGCAAAGAAATAAACTTAAGACGCGAGCTTGCGCCGCAGGATGTCGTTGACCTGCTGGGGGTTGGCCTTGCCGCGCGAGGCCTTCATCACCTGACCGACCAGGGAGTTGAAAGCCTTCTCCTTGCCCGCGCGGAAATCGGCCACCTGCTGCGCATTCGCGGCGAGCACCTGGTCGACGATTTTTTCGATCTCACCGCTGTCGGAAATCTGCTTCAGCCCCTTGGCGGCAATAATGGCGTCGGCATCACCTTCGCCGGCCCAGATCGCATCAAAAATATCCTTGGCAATTTTTCCGGAGATGGTGCCGTCGGCAATGCGATCGACCATTCCGCGGAGCTGTGTGGCCGACACCCGGCTTTGTGCGATCTCCAGACCCTCCTCATTCAACCGAGCACTCAGGGCGCCGTTGATCCAGTTGGCGCAGAGTTTTCCGGTTTTTGCATCAGCGCCGGCGACCACGGATTCAAAATAATCCGCCAGCTCGCGGCTGGCCGTCAGCAGTCCGGCGTCATAAGGGGTCAGTCCGTACTCATGACAGAATTTTTCCTGTCGTGCCTGCGGCAGCGGCGGCATCGCCGCACGCACCGCCTCCAGACGTTCGACAGTGACCTCAAGCGGCAGCAGATCGGGATCCGGGAAATAACGGTAATCATGCGCGTCTTCTTTGGTGCGCATCATCCGCGTCTCGCCGCTGTCCGGATCAAACAGTACGGTGGCCTGCTGGATCGCGCGCCCATCTTCCAGCTCGTTGATCTGCCAGCGCACCTCGTATTCGATGGCCTGCTGCAGGAAACGGAAGCTGTTCAGATTCTTGATTTCGCGGCGGGTGCCGAGTTCCTTCGCGCCGACCGGCCGCACCGAGACGTTAGCATCGCAGCGGAAAGAACCTTCCTGCATATTGCCGTCACAGACATCAATCCAGCGCACCAGGGCATGCAGGGCCTTGGCGTAGGCCACGGCCTCCTCCGCCGAGCGCATGTCGGGCTCCGACACGATCTCCAGCAGCGGCGTGCCCGCGCGGTTGAGGTCGATGCCGGTATGGCCGTGAAAATCCTCGTGCAGCGATTTGCCGGCATCTTCTTCAAGGTGCGCACGGGTCAGGCGCACGGTTTTCGCGGCATCGCCCACCTGGATGGTCAGCGTGCCGCCCTCGACAATCGGCCGCTCGTACTGGCTGATCTGGTAGCCCTTGGGCAGATCGGGATAAAAATAATTCTTGCGCGCGAAAATCGACGGCGAATTGATGGTTGCACCCACCGCAAGACCGAAGCGGATCGCGCGCTCTACGGCACCGGTGTTCAGCACCGGCAGCACGCCCGGCAGTGCGATATCAACTCCGCAGGCCTGGGTGTTGGGCTCGGCACCAAAGGCCGTCGGGGCGCCGGAAAAAATCTTCGACACCGTCGACAGCTGGGCGTGGGTTTCCAGCCCGATGACCACTTCCCATTGCATGGTCAGGCCGCTCCTTGCGGCGCGCGCTGATGCCAGTCAGTGGCGAGCTGGTACTGATGGGCCACGTTGAGCATGCGCGCTTCGTCAAAATAATTACCGATGATCTGCAGGCCGACCGGCAATCCGCTCCCGTCTAAACCGCAGGGTATCGACATGCCGGGCAGGCCGGCCAGATTCACCGCAATCGTGTAAATGTCGGACAGGTACATCTGCACCGGGTCGCTGCTTTTTTCACCCAGCTTGAACGCCGTCGTCGGGCTGGTCGGTCCCATGATCACGTCGCATTGCTTGAACGCTGCAGCAAAATCCTGGGCGATCAACCGGCGCAGCTTCTGCGCGCGGATGTAATAGGCGTCGTAGTAGCCGTGCGACAGCACATAAGTACCGATCAGGATGCGGCGTTTCACTTCCGCGCCGAAACCTTCGCCGCGGCTGCGTTTGTACATATCGAGCAGATCGGTGTATTCGGCGGCACGGTGGCCGTAACGCACGCCGTCAAAACGCGACAGGTTGCTCGACGCCTCCGCCGGGGCCAGCACGTAATACACCGGCACCGAGAGGCCCATATTGGGCAGACTGATGTCGACCACCGTTGCGCCCAGTTTCCGGTATTCGGCAATCGCGGCTTCGATGGTCTTCTGCACATCGGCGGTCATGCCCGCGGCAAAAAATTCCTTCGGCAATCCGACGCGCAGGCCCTTGAGCGGTTTCGCCAGATCGCGGTTGTAATCTTCTGCGGGCCGCTCAAGGCTGGTGGAGTCACGCGTATCGTGGCCGGCCATGACATTGAGCAGCAGACCGAGATCTTCGGCGGTACGCGCCATCGGCCCCGCCTGATCGAGGCTGGAGGCAAACGCGATCATGCCGTAGCGCGACACCAGCCCGTAGGTCGGCTTGAGTCCGCAGATGCCGGTCAGCGCCGCGGGCTGGCGGATCGAGCCGCCGGTGTCGGTACCCGTCGCGGCCGGCGCCAGTCGCGCAGCCACTGCTGCCGCCGAGCCGCCGGAACTGCCGCCGGGTACGCGATCGCGGTCCCAGGGATTACGCACCGGACCGAAAAAGGAAGTTTCATTGGATGAGCCCATCGCAAACTCATCCATGTTGGTCTTGCCCAGGGTCACCATGCCAGCGGCATCGCAACGCTCCACCACATGCGCGTCATAAGGCGCGACAAAATTGGCGAGCATTTTCGAACCGCAGGTGGTCCGCCAGCCCTTGGCGCAGAAGATGTCCTTGTGCGCGAGCGGCACGCCGGTCAGCACACCGGCATCTCCCGCAGCACGGCGCGCATCGGCCGCCTGCGCCTGGGCCAGCGTGCGTTCAGCATCGACCGTGACATAACAGCCAAGGTCTTTATTCAAAACATTGATTTTATTGATGAAATCCTGCGCCAACTCGACGCTGGAGCAGGCCTTGGCGGCCAGCTGGGCGGACAGTTCTTTAAGAGTGGCGTTGGACATTGCTGGAGTGTCGGCCGACGGTAACAGGCCCGATTCGGATTATTCGATGACTTTGGGCACCAGATAAAGTCCGGCTTCGACTTCGGGCGCAACGGACTGGAACAGCTGGCGCTGATCACCCTCGGTGACGGCATCGGCACGCAATCGCAGCATCAGATCCTGCGCATGCGCCATCGGCGCGATGCCGGAAATATCAACAGCCTGCATATCCTCGATCAACCCGAACACGCGCGTGAGCTGGGCCAGCGTAGCCTCGGCTTCGGCGTCGTCAATCGCGATCCGCGCCAGGTGCGCTGCACGCTGCACATCGTCGAGGGTCAGGGCCATGATCGGGGTGAAAAAACCGTTAAAAACAAGGGCTGCGTAGGGTATCATACCGGTGCCCTGCGAGGCAGCAAAATCCGTTGATACGAAAGGCTTTATGTTCGGTTTCCTCAGTGGTTACTTTAACGACGATCTCGCCATCGATCTCGGCACCGCGAACACGCTGATTTATGTCCGCGGCAAGGGCATCGTGCTTGATGAACCCTCCGTTGTCGCGATCCGCCAGGAAGGCGGACCCAATGGCAAGAAAGTCATTCAGGAAGTTGGCCTCGCCGCCAAGCAGATGCTCGGCCGCACGCCCGGCAACATCACCGCCATCCGGCCGATGAAAGACGGCGTGATCGCCGACTTCATCATCACCGAACAGATGATCAAGCAGTTCATCAAGCGCGTTCACCGCAGCAAGTTTTTCTCGCCGTCGCCGCGCATCGTCATCTGCGTGCCCTGCGGCTCGACACAGGTTGAACGCCGCGCGATCCGCGATGCGGCCATCGGCGCCGGCGCTTCACGCGTCTACCTCATTGAAGAACCGATGGCGGCCGCAATCGGCGCCGACCTGCCGGTGGGTGAAGCCACCGGCTCCATGGTCGTCGACATCGGCGGCGGCACCACCGAAGTCGGCGTCATCGCGCTGGGCGGCCTGGTCTATAAGGGCTCGGTGCGCGTCGGTGGCGACAAATTCGACGAAGCGATCATCAATTACATCCGCCGCAACTACGGCATGCTGATCGGCGAAACCACGGCCGAGTTGATCAAAAAGGAAATCGGTTCCGCGTTTCCGGGCTCCGAAGTGCGCGAGAAGGAAGTCAAAGGCCGCAACCTCGCCGAAGGCATCCCGCGCAGTTTCACCATTTCCAGCAACGAAATCCTCGAAGCCCTGACCGATCCGCTGAACAGCATCGTTTCCGCGGTGAAATCAGCGCTGGAACAAACGCCGCCCGAACTCGCGGCAGACATCGCCGAAAAAGGCATGGTGCTCACCGGCGGCGGCGCGCTGCTGCGCGACATCGACCGTCTGCTGATGGAAGAGACCGGCCTGCCGGTGATCATCGCCGAAGACCCGCTGACCTGCGTCGTGCGCGGCTCCGGCAAGGCACTGGAAAAACTGGAACACCTCGGCAGCATCTTCGCCAACGACTGATGCAGCAACCGCCGTCCCGCGTTCGCACCCATGCCGGCAACGGCAGCGAATCGGGACCGGCGCCGGCCTCGCGCGCTTAATCTTCGATGGAACACACGCCACCACCCCTGTTCCGCACCGGACCGACGCCGCTCGCGCGACTGATGATTTTTTCGATGCTGTCGGTCGTGCTGCTGATCGCCGATGCCCGCTTCAACTACCTGACCTTCCTGCGTCAGGTCACCGCGGTGATCGTCTACCCGCTGCAGCGACTCGCCGCGGCGCCAGCAGCGATCGGCGGACACATCTCGGATTTTTTTGTCACGCACAGCTCGCTGCGCAATGACAACCAGCGGCTGAGCCAGCAGAACCTCGAACTGGCGCGTGAAACCCAGCAGACCCGGGCACTGCAACTCGAAAATGCCCATCTGCGCGGCCTGCTCGCCGCACGGGAAAAACTCGCGGTGCCTGCAACTGCCGCTGAAATTCTTTATGCCGCGCGCGATCCTTTCGCGCGCAAGGTGATGATCGACCAGGGCCTGCAGCGCGACATCGAAGCGGGACGGCCGGTGGTCGACCATGTCGGCGTCATCGGCCAGGTCACTCGCGTCTATCCCTGGCTGTCTGAAGTCACGCTGATCACCGACAAGGGCCATCTGGTGCCGGTGATGAACGTGCGCACCGGATTACGTGCGGTGCTCGCCGGCACGGGAGACGACGGCAAGCTCGAACTGCGCTTCATTCCGCTGGCCGCCGACTTCCAGAACGGCGACCGGCTGGTGACCTCCGGCATCGACGGCGTCTATCCGCCCGGCCTGCCGGTGGCCGAAGTCACCAATGTCGAGCGCAACACCGCCTACCTGTTCGCCAATATCACCTGCAAACCGGTCGCCGGTGTGAACAACCATGCGCAGGTGCTGGTACTGGGGCCGATGCCGGCAACGCCGGAACGCCCTGAAGAGACCAAGGAAGTCACGCCGCAGAAGAAAAGGAAAAAATCCTGATGAGCGGCCCATCGATGACGCCGCAGGAACTGCTGCTGCCGGTCCGCCCGGGCTTCATTTTTGTCACTCTGGTGGCGGCATTGCTCGCCAACCTGCTGTCATGGTCGGGCTGGATGGCCTGGCTCGTACCGGATTTTGTCGCGCTGCTGGTACTTTATTGGTGCATTCACGAGCCGCGCAAAATCGGCTTCCTCGCGGCATGGCTGCTCGGCCTGCTGATGGACATCGCCGACGGCAGCCTGTTCGGCGAACACGCGCTGGCCTATATCATCCTCGCTTACGCCGGCATGGCTCTGCACCGCCGCGTACAGCGTTTCTCGATGGCACCGCAGATCCTGCACGTGATCCCGCTGCTGCTGTTCACTGATTGCGTGGTGCTGCTGGTGCGTGCGCTCGCCGGCGCCGATTTCCCCGGATATGCCTACTTCCTCGGCAGCTTCGCCGGCGCCGCTTTGTGGCCGCCGCTCACCCATCTGCTGAAACTGCCCCAGCGCCCTCGCCCAGACCCGGACCGTGTCTGATCTTTCGATCAACCCCGGCATCGAGATCCGCGACTCGGAACGCGAACTGCAGCGCTTCCGCGGCCGTCTCGCCATGCTCGGCGTCTTTGTGCTGTCGCTGTTCGGTCTTCTTTTCCTGCGTTATTTCTACCTGCAAGTGATCCAGCATGGTCACTACAGTACTCTTGCTGAAGCCAACCGCATATCGATTCAACCAATCGCGCCGCATCGGGGGATCATTGTTGACCGTAACGGCATTCAACTGGCACATAACTATTCCGCTTACACGCTTGAAATCACGCCCAGCAAAGTACCTGACCTGAACGCGACGATTGACGAACTTGCCGAGGTGGTTGAAATCACTCCTCGTGACCGCCGCCGCTTCCGCAAGTTGCTCGAGGAAAGCAAACGCTTCGAAAGTCTGCCCATCCGCACCCGGCTCTCGGACGAGGAAATCTCGCGCTTTGCCGCTCACCGCTACCGCTTCCCCGGTGTCGAAGCCAAAGCAAGGCTGTTCCGCCAGTATCCTCAGGGCGAAATGTTCTCGCATGTCGTCGGCCACATCGGGCGTATCAACCAAAAAGAAGTCGAACAACTGGATTCGGAAGATCGACTTGCCAATTACCGCGGCAGTGACTACATCGGCAAGACGGGGCTTGAGCAGAGTTACGAAAAATTCCTGCACGGCACCACCGGCGTCGAGGAAGTCGAAGTCGACTCCGGCGGCCGCGCAGTACG
>CANHZX010000049.1 GCA_947465215.1 Betaproteobacteria bacterium
TGAGCTGATTGAGCATTTCAACCGACCAGACGAACGTTTTGGACGCATCGAAGGTGCCCTTGTAGTCGGTCATGCCCGGTGTGATGTTGTGCACGCGCATCAGCATCAGCTGCGTGCTGGCGACGACATCAGACGCCTTGGCCCGTGCGGTCATGACGACGCCCGGATTCAGTTTCTGCGGCATCGCGCTGCTGGTGTAGGTCTGGGAGTTGTCGAGCAGCATCCACGGAACGCTCTGGTGGTACTGGGTATGGATATCCTGAAGCATGGCGCCGACGCGGATGGCGACGGAGCTCATGATGGCTGCAGCTTCAAGCGGGACATCCATGCTGTGGATCTGGCCGGAGTCATAGGAGTTGACCACAACACCGTCAAAGCCCAGCAGCTCTGCCAGGCGCGGCCGGTTCAAGGGCCAGCTGGAGTTGGCGAGAACAGCAGTGCCCAGGGGGCTCAGGTTAAGGCGAGGATAGAGATCACGCAGGCGCTGGGCATCCCGAGCAAACGAGTCGGCGAACGCCATCAGATAGTGGCCGTAGCTGACCGGTTGCGCCTGGACGCCGTTGGTGTAGGCGGGGACAAACGTTTCGGTATTCTTGCCGGCGATATCGAGCACGAGCTGACGGGTGCTCATCAGCGCATCGGCGGTGTCGAGCACGGCGCGGCGCAGACGCATGCCGCGGATGGTCGCGCCGATGTCCTGGCGGCTGCGTCCGCTGTGGATCAGGGTCGCATCGGGACCGGCCTTGTCCGAGATGATGCGTTCGACCTGCAGCACATCGGTGGGCCGCTTGCCGCCCGGTTGCGAAGCCTGTGCAATTGAATACTGGACGCCCTCGGCAATCGGTTTGGCCAGGCGGGCGGGAATGATGCCTTCTTCAAGCAGCATGACGGTCGACGCCATGTTGATCCGGCCCATCCAGTAGAACGTGTCCTGGGCTTTTGCTGTGGCGCTGGTTTCATCGCGGACGATCACGCCGCGAATGCGGTTGGACTCCTCCTGGCACTCCTTGGTGGTTTTGCAGGCCGTGTCCCGTACGTCGGCTGCAGATGCGGTCGCCGGCGAGAGAATGGCGGCCGCGATGAACGCGCAAATGGATCGTTTCATTTCAGGCTCCATGGGTGGACATTCAGGAAAAAGAGGGGCTTGCCCGGCCGGGACTTTCTGCAGTCATGAGTCACCGTCCGGTTACTGTGGTTCCGGGAACGCTAGTTGGCCTGCATGCCGATGGCTTTTGCAACCTTGGCCCAGCGGTTCATCTCGTCGATGTACATCTTTGCGAATTCATCGGGGGTGTTGCCGATGGGGTCGAGGCCCTGGCCGATCAGGAGCTTTTGCGCATCGGGCGAATTGACCGATTTGGCGACTTCCTGCTGGATGCGTGTCGCAAGCGCTTTCGGCGATGCGCCGGGCATGAACAAACCGTACCAGTTGTCGAAGCCGAAGCCGGGCACGCCGGATTCGGCGACGGTGGGGTATTGCGGCAGCGCAGGCGTGCGTTTCGGACCGACTACGGCCAGTACCCGCAGCTTGCCCGAATCAAAGAAGGGGCGCGTCGAGATCACGCTGGCGATGGTTACTGAAATACGTCCGGCGACCACGTCGGTGATGCTCGGCGCCGTGCCTTTGTACGGCACATGGGTCAGTTTGGTGCCGGTCATCTGCGCGAACATTTCCATCGAGAGATGCTGGCCTGAGCCTTGGCCCGACGAGGAGTACAGCACCTCGCCGGGTTTGCCTTTGGCCAAGCCAATCAGTTCCTTGACGTTTTTTGCCGGCACCGAGGGGTGAACCACCATCACGCCGGGCGAAATCACCGCCAGCGATACCGGCAGCAGATCTTTGCGCGGGTCATACGCCAGCTTCATGATGCTCGGCGTAATTGAAATACCGGAGGATGTCATCAGCAGCGTGTAACCGTCGGGCGGCGCTTTCGCGACGATTTCCGCGGCAATCGAACCGCCGGCGCCGGGACGGTTATCGGCAACGACCTGCTGGTTCCACGCTTCGGTCAGTTTCTGGGCGAGGAAACGTCCGGTGGTATCAACGCCGCCGCCGGGCGCCAGTGCAATCACCATACGTACCGGGCGTACCGGATAAGCCGTCGATTGCGCCGCAGCGATGGTTGCAGTGCACAGTGTGACGGCGGTCAGAAGCAATCCCTGCAGTTTCAACGATCGGTTCATGGCGTGTCTCCTCGGGGCTTTGTTGTGATCAGCGGCGGCCGCTGTACTCCAGAATGTCGAAGCCGCAGTAACGGTCGACGATGTAGATCAGTCCGCGGTCATCGACATCGGTGTCATTGGTCTGCGGACAGGGTTTACCGCCGCAGGGTTCCGGGATGTACCAGCCGACTTCCTGCGGGGCTGACGGGTCGGCGACGTCAACAATGCGCAGGCCGCCGGCAAACCACGCGCAATACAGCAGCGTGTCGCCGCCTTTCCAGTTCTCCTGGAACTGGTGTGCTCCGAAGCGGCCGGGCGTGGTACGGCTCCACGGACTGTCGAGCTCGCTGACTTCGAACAGCGACAGCGGTTTGATATTCGACAGGTCGGTGACGTCGAGCACCCACAGGCAGCCGTGCGGACGGCCGCGGCGGCGCGCCATTTCCTCGGCGTCATGCGCGTGGTCTTCCTCATCGATGGCCACTGCGATGCGTTTGCCGTCGAGCTTTTTCAGCACCGGCATGAAGGTGTGCGAAGGTTCCGGATAGGGCGGGTGGTAGTTGTAGGCGCCGACCGTCTTCGGCTGGCGGATATCGGTGACGTCGATCACGCGCACGCCACCATGCCAGCAACCGGCCCACAGTTCATTGCCGAAGCGCAGCGTGTGGTGCAGGCGGTGCTGGCGGCCAGGCCAGGTCGGCTTTTCGCCGCCGGCAATGTGCTGCCCGGGCATCCACCACTTCGACACTTCTTCCGGTTTCGCCGGATTGCGGATGTCATAGGTGACGAGGATGTTGCCGATGAAACCCGGCATCTCGGTGGAGATGTAGGCGTAATCCTTGTCCATGTCGAAGCGGTGCACGCCGCGGCCGTGGGTTTTCTGGAAATGGATCAGTTTCGGCTTTGATTTGTCCGACACGTCATACAGGCTGAAGCCGCCGCGCTCGTAGGGATTGCGTTCCGCTTCTTCCACCGCCGGAATGTCAGCCACGGCAACGCCGAGTTTTGCCGCGAGTTCGGCGTGGGTAGCGTCGCGGCCGAGTTCGGCTTTGAGGCGGGTGCGCAGTTTCGGCAGCTCGTCAGCCTTGCGGCCGATCGCGGTCATGTTGCGTTCGCTGTTGATGATCATCAGGTCGCCGATGACGCGCGCCTTGTGGCTGTGCGAGTCCGGGTCGGCCACATTCAGCTGGGAGACGATGCGCGGATTTTTCGGGTCGGCGATGTCGAGGATGCTGGTGCCGAGCTGCTGCTTGTTGGGGATGTGCCCGATATAAGCGTAATTGCCCTCGACATAGACCTGGCCGGCGCCGGGCAGATCGAGATGGGACAGGCGTTTGACGTTGTGGGCCAGCGTGCCCGGCTTAGCGATGGTGTCCAAGATGCGTTCCGTCCATGATGTGGTGTGCCCTGCAGTGAGGCGGAAAGTCTACCCGATGACCGCTGCGGCGGCTCGGTTAGAATAACTGCAGTTGGCAGTCCTGCTTGCCGCACGGCACATCAATCCCGGAGGAGTCCCGATGGCGAGAACAAAAAAACGCCCGGAAGAGTTGCGCAGTCACCGCTGGTTCGGCGTCAAAGGCCTGCGTTCGTTTGCCCACCGTTCGCGTACGCTGCAGATGGGGTATGCCCGCGAGGATTTCGCCGGCAAACCGGTGATCGCGATCATCAATACCTGGAGCGACATCAACCCCTGCCATGCGCATTTCCGCACCCGCGCCGAGGAAGTGAAGCGCGGCATCTGGCAGGCCGGCGGTTTCCCGCTGGAAATGCCGGCGATTGCGCTGGCCGAACCCTTCCAGAAGCCGTCGACCATGCTCTACCGCAACCTGCTGGCGATGGAAACCGAAGAGCTGCTGCGCGGTTATCCGGTGGACGGGACGGTGCTGATGGGCGGCTGCGACAAAACGACGCCGGCGCTGATCATGGGCGCGACGTCGATGGGTTTGCCGTTCATTTATGTGCCCGCGGGTCCGATGCTGCGTGGTAACTGGCACGGCGAGCCGCTGGGCTCGGGCAGTGATTCCTGGAAATACTGGGCTGAGTTGCGCGCCGGCACCATCGGCGAGCGCGAATGGGGTGAGGTCGAAGAGGGCATTGCGCGCTCCTACGGCCATTGCATGACCATGGGCACGGCATCGACGATGACTTCCGTCGCGGAAACCCTGGGCCTCACGCTCCCGGCTGCTGCATCGATTCCCGCGCCGGATGCCAACCATGCGCGCATGGCGACGGCCAGCGGCCGGCGCATTGTCGAGATGGTGTGGGATGACCTGAAACCTTCGGAAATCATCACGCCGGCTGCCGTCGACAACGCGATCACCATCGTTCATGCGCTGTCCGGTTCAACCAACTCGATCATTCATCTGGTGGCAATGGCGGGGCGTGCCGGCATTGACCTGAAGCTGGAACGTTTCGACGAGCTCTCGGAAAAAACGCCGGTGCTGGCGAACATCCGTCCTGCCGGACAGAAATACCTGATGGAGGATTTCTATTACGCGGGCGGTTTGCGCGCGATGATGTCCGAGCTCAGGGATCTGCTGAACCTCGACTGCCTGACGGTCAACGGCCGCACGCTGGGCGAAAATCTCGAAGACGCGAAAATCTACAACGATGACGTGATCCGCCGCCGCAACAATCCGCTGGCGGCCAGCGGCGGCCTTGCGGTACTGAGCGGCAATCTTGCGCCGGATGGTGCGGTGATCAAACCGACTGCGGCCGAACCGCATCTGATGAAACACACCGGACCCGCCGTCGTATTCAAGAACTACGACGATCTTTACGCGCGGATCGATGACGAGAATCTGGTTGTCGATGAAAACTCCGTGCTGGTGCTGCAGAACGCGGGTCCGCAGGGCGGTCCCGGCATGCCGGAGTGGGGGCAGTTGCCGATCCCGAAAAAACTGCTGCAGAAAGGTGTGCGCGACATGGTGCGCATTTCGGATGCGCGGATGAGCGGTACGTCATACGGCGCCTGTGTGCTGCATGTTGCCCCCGAGTCCTATGTCGGCGGTCCGCTGGCGTTGGTGCGCGATGGCGATCTGATCGAGATGGATGTCGCCGCACGCAAGCTGGAGCTGAAAGTCAGTGCTGAAGAGCTGGCCAAGCGCAAGGCCGAGTGGAAGCAGCCGGAGCCGCATTACACCCGCGGTTATGGCGCGATTTATTCGCAGCACATCACCCAGGCCAACAAGGGCTGTGATCTCGACATCCTGCATCACGGCAAACCGACGCCGGATCCCGAAGTCATTCATTAATTTCAAAATAAGTCATTCATCAGAGGGAGTGTGACCATGGATTTACCCGTCAATCAATTCAAGAAGGCCATCCTTTCCGGCAAAGCGCAGATCGGTATCTGGTCGAGCCTGTGCAGCGCGATTTCCGCCGAAGTGCTGGCTGATGCCGGCTTTGACTGGGTGCTGCTCGACTCCGAACATTCACCGAACGAACTTCCCATCGTGCAGAACCAGCTCGACGCGATGCTCGCCGGCACTACAGAACCCATCGTGCGCCCGGCGTGGAATGACACCGTGATGATCAAGCGCTTCCTCGATGTCGGCGCGCGCACACTGTTGATTCCGTATGTTCAGAACGTTGAGGAAGCCAAACGTGCGGTGGCTGCGACGCGTTATCCGCCGCAGGGTGTTCGCGGCGTCTCGGGTTGCACGCGTGCCAACCGTTATGGCCGCACCAAGGATTATTTCAAGCGCGTACACGACGAGCTCTGCGTGCTGGTCCAGGTGGAGACGCTGTCGGCAATGAAACAGATCGAGCAGATTGCCGCGGTCGAAGGTGTCGATGGTGTGTTTATCGGACCGAACGATCTTGCCGCCGACATGGGCCATCTCGGCAACTGGCAGCATCCGGAAGTGTGGAAGGTGATGGAAGACGCCGCGAAGCGCATCACCAAGGCCGGCAAGGCGCCGGGCATTCTGGTTGGCGAAGCCGACGGTCAGCGCTGCCTCGACATGGGCTACAAGTTTGTCGCGGTCGGTTCCGATCTGGTGATGCTGGCCCGCGGCAGTGAGGCACTCGCCGCAAAATTTAAAAAATAATAATAAAAACAAATACTTGGGAGTAACCCCGGCGTGAGCGCCGATTTCTGATGGCGATGCCGAGAACGCTGGCGCTGTTGATTGCACTGATCGTGGGTGTGGCCGCAGCGATATTTTTCACCCCGCCGCCGGCCGGGGTGTCGGTCAACGTGATGCATACCGGCGGACTGCTCGTGCTGGTGATGGGGCTGTGGGCCACCGGTGCATTGCCGGAGTCACTGACGGCGCTGATCTTCTTTGCGCTGGCGGTGTTGCTGGGCGTCGCGAAACCGGAAGTTATTTTTTCCGGCTTCACCTCCGGCACGCTGTGGCTGGTGCTCGGCGGACTGGTGATTGCCGAGGCCATGCGCATGACCGGCCTCGGCGAGCGGGTCGCCCGTGCGGCGCTGGGCACCCGCGTCTGGACCTACCCGCAACTGGTCGCTGCAGTGGTGATGGTCGCGATCATGCTGGCCTTCGTGATGCCGGCGACGGTCGGCAGGATCCTGCTGCTGGTGCCGATCATTGCCGCGGTAGCGGAACGCCATGGTTTGGTTCCGGGCAGCAAGGGCCATAACGGTGTGATGTTTGCGACTATCGTCGCCTCCTTCCAGTGCGGTACGTCGATCCTGCCGGCGAACGCGCCCAACCTCGTTCTCGCCGGCGCTGCCGAAACCCTCTACGGCGTGCACCTGATCTACGCCGAATATTTGTGGGCGCAGTTCCCGGTTCTGGGCTTCGTTAAGGGGGCGTTGATCATCCTGATCACCTGTCGGGTATTTCCGGCGACGACCAGCAACGCGGGCAGCGCCGCTGATCTGCGGCCGATGAGCGGCAATGAAAAGCGGCTCGCTGCGATTGTCATGATCTCTTTGGCGCTGTGGGCGACGGATTTTCTGCACGGCATCCGTCCGGGCTGGATCGCACTGGCGGCGGCAGTGGTGTCGATGCTGCCGCGTATCGGTGCGGTACCGGTGACGCTATTCCAGGAGCGCATCAAGTTCGGCAGTTTTTTCTATATCGGCGCGGTGCTCGGTCTCGGCGCCGTGATGCTGGATTCCGGATTCAGCAAAGCCTTCGGCGATGTCCTGCTGTCGGTGATCCGGCTCGAGCATGGCGCGGATGCAGCCAATTTCTTCACACTGAGTGTGATGAGCACTTTTGCGTCAATGATTGTTACCAATCCGGCGCAGCCCGCACTGCTGTCACCGCTGGCGGGAACACTTGCCGATGCTTCGGGCTGGCCCATTCAGACGGCACTGATGACTTTTGCCGTGGGTTTTTCAACGCTGTTGCTGCCGTACCAGGCACCGCCGATGGTGGTCGGCATGCAGCTTGCGCAATTGAAAGTGCGCGATGCCCTGCGGCTGACAATACCGCTGGCCTTGATCAGCATCCTCGCGCTGATCCCGCTGCAGTATCTGTGGTGGCGGGTGATTGGCTATTTCGGGCACTGATTTCGGGAGATCGGGATGACATCGCAATTGTTCACGCCGTTGCAGATCGGCAAACACAAACTGTCCAACCGCATCACGATTGCGCCGATGTGCCAGTACAGCGCGAACGACGGCTCGATGAGCGACTGGCATCTGATGCATCTCGGTTCATTGGCGATTTCCGGCGCGTCGATGCTGGTGATGGAGGCGACCGGGGTAACGCCGGCTGGGCGCATCACGCCACATTGCCCGGGGCTGTATTCCGATGCCAATGAAGCGGCGATGAAACGCGTCAGCGATTTTGTTCGCGGCATTTCGCCGATTGTTCTCGGCGTGCAGCTCGGCCATGCCGGCCGCAAGGCCTCCAGTCACCGGCCGTGGCAGGGGCATGGTCCCTTGCAGACGGCAGAGGGTGCGTGGCAGACGCTGGCGCCATCGGCAGTGCCGCTTGCCGCCGGCTGGCCCGAGCCGCATGCGATGAGTAAAGCCGAGATGCAGCAGTTGACCCAGGCCTTCGTGCAGGCGGCGCAGCGTGCTGCGCGCATCGGGCTCGATTTCATCGAATTGCATTCAACACACGGTTATCTGCTGTCGGAATTCCTGTCGCCCTTGTCGAACAAACGCACGGATGAATACGGCGGCAGTCTCGAAAACCGCATGCGTTTTCCGTTAGAGGTGTTCCGCGCGATCCGCGAGGCGTTTCCGGCAGACCATTTTGTCGGCGCAAAAATCTCCGGCACCGATTTTGTCGATGGCGGATTTTCGCCGGACGAATCAGTTGAATATGCTCGGGCATTAAAAGCTGAGGGTTGTGCCTATGTCACGGTATCGGGTGGCGGCGTGGTACTGGATGCGAAAATTCCGGTCGGTCCCGGTTATCAGCTGCCGTTTGCCGAGCGCGTCAAAAAAGAAACCGGCATCACTACCGGCGCCGTCGGCATGATCACCGACCCGCAGCAGGCGGAGGCCATCATCGCCAACGGTCAGGCGGATTTCATTTCACTGGCGCGAGCGATGCTGTTCAATCCGCGGTGGCCACAGCACGCGGCGGTCAGTCTGGGAGTGGAAGTGGCCTACGCGTCGCAATACGAACGCGCGGCACCTAAAGTCTGGCGGCCGGGTAGGACGCTCGGAAAAATCAGCTGACGGAGGCATTGTCATGCGCAGAAATATCCTCAATAAACTGGCAATGGTGATGATCTGCGCGGTTGTGCAAACCGCACTGGCGCAATCCGTAACAAAATATCCGAACCGGCCGGTACGCATGATCGTACCGGCACCGCCCGGCGGCACTACCGATCTGCTGGGTCGCCTGGCTGCCGAACGGCTGGCTGAGGCGCTGGCTTATCAGGTGGTGGTGGACAATCGTGGCGGCGCGGGCGGCATTCTCGGCACCGAAATGCTGGCGCACGCACCGGCCGACGGTCATACGCTGGGCATCATTTACACGCCGCACACGGTGCTGCCGCATTTGCAGAAAAAACTCCCATACGACGCTCTCAAGGATTTTGCCGCAGTGTCGCAGCTGACCGAAGCGCCGCTGATTCTGGTGGTGCACCCGTCATTGCCCGTGCACAAAGTTCAGGACCTGATCGCACTGGCGAAATCCAAACCGCTGGTCTACGGTTCCGCCGGCAATGGCAGCGGCGGTCATCTGTCCGGCGAATTGTTGAAGCAGATGGCCAAAATCGATGCCACGCATGTGCCGTACAAAGGCGCGGGCCCCGCAGCTATCGATCTGATGGCCGGACAGTTGCAGTTCCAGTTCGGATCGCATATCACCACCAAGAGTTTTGTGAGTGCGGGCCGTTTGCGCGCTATTGCGGTCAGCAGTGCGAAGCGCTCGCCGGAGTTGCCTAATCTGCCGACGGTGTCTGAACAGGGCTTGCCCGGATTCGAGTTCGTGAACTGGTTCGGCATGGTCGCTCCGGCGCGTACTCCGTCGGCGATCGTCAGCGGCATCCAGCAGAAAATTGCGCAGGCATTCCAGCAGCCGGCGACACAAGCCAAACTGGTGGCACTGGATTCAACGGTGGTTACCAGTACGCCGGCAGCCTTTGCGGCGTTTCTGGCCCATGATCTGCAAAAATGGGGCGGCGTGTTACGCAACTCTGGAATTAAAGCAGAGTAAAGGTCGGTCGGACGGCTGCACGCTTGTTAAAATGGGCAGTAGCATCGAAATTCCTGCTAACCCGTAATCACGGCCAACCCGTATTCACGGCGATCGGTAGCCCCGCTTTTTCATGATTTATATAAACTAAATTTGCTACTGAAAGGTTCAACATGAGTAATCATAAAAAAATCAAACCGACATCCTTTTTGCTTGGAGCAATGCTTGTCATGGTAACCATTGCGCCGGTATTGGCGCAGGATACGGGTTTCCTGAAGGACTACTCCCAGCTGGAGATGAGAAAAGACGCCAAAGGCGTGGAGCGCAAGATTTGGATCAATCCCAAACTGAGGCCGCAGAATTACCAGAAGATCATTATTGAGCCGATCACTTTTTTCCCGGCCCCCAGTCCGACGGAGCAGGTTTCCATGGGCGCCCTCGACGAAATCCGCGCTTACATCGACAGCGGCGTTCGCAAAGCCGTCGAGGCAAGCATGCCGGTGGTCTCAACAGACGGTCCTGGGGTTATCCGTTTTCGCTGGGCGATTACCGCTTCCAGTGTCGATAAGAGTTTGAAAGCTTATCAATTGATCCCCTTTGCACTGATTGTTACCGCCGCAAAGCGGGGAACCGGAATTGAAACATATGACGTCAAGTTGATGGTGGAAGGTGAATGGCTGGATAGTGTCAGTGGTGAAGTTCTGGCCCGGGCCGTGCGTGTTGCCAAGGGGGTCGAAGTCAAGGGCGATACCCCGCTGACTTTGAAGGTTGTCCAGCCTCAGCTGGATTCCTGGATGGCTGCCATCAAGGAAGATGTGGCCCGTCTCAGCCCGCCTGCAAAATAAAAGGACTGCTGTGTTGGCGGCCCAACCATCGGATCGATGGTTGGGCAAATGCGCTTCCGGTGCGGGTCTTATATCGCGAATAAGAATTTTTTGCTTCAGGCCGCACGCAGTTGAAGCTTATGAAAAAAGCGGCTGCTCTTATTTCGTCAGTATTTTCTTTGCCGCCATGGTGGTGACCATGATGCCGATTACCGTGGGTACGATTTTCGCGCGCAAGGTATTCAACATGAATCCGCTGATGGTGCTCGGCGCGATCGCCGGGGAGCAGACCTGCACGCCGGGACTGAATGCCCTGCGCGAAGCCAGCGGCAGCAATATCGGTGCGCTGGCTTATACGGTGCCGTACGCCATCGGCAATATTTTGCTGACTGTATGGGGGGGGCGGTGGTGGCGGCAATCATGTACGCGATCAGGAATTAAAGTTAAGCGCGGGTCAGTCCGGTTTTCCCGGAGCACGCGCGTTACCGCCATGCTGCTGCCAGGCGCTGTCGAGGGCGCGCATTCCGACCGCACTTACAAGACCGATTAACAGGATGCCCGCGAAGCCGATCATTACAGACAGCAGTCGCGAGACCGGGTGTCTGGGGACCAGGTCGCCGTAGCCGATCGTCAGGCCCGATACGAACGCAAAGTAGACGCCATCGCCTTTTGGCCAGCCTTCCAGTTCGCAGACCACGAACCCGGTCGCGGCCATCGCGCCGACCAATACCGACAAAATCGGCCAGACCACTTTTATGCCTTTGAGTAACTCGGTGAAGAAGCGTTTTCGCATCTGGGCTGGTGTCATCATTGTTCCCTTCTGTCTCGTACCGAATCATTCGGATAAGCGTTTCGTTGGCAAACTGGGTGCGCGATTATGACATTGACATTTGCACTACCGTCGCCGGCTACGACCAATACAATCAGCGTCGCAACAGGTACGTGGGAAAAACGCCGGTCTCGAGATCAAGGAATGGCAGGCGATCATGGATTAACTGCGCAGGCTGCCGGTGATGCCGGTCGACGAAAGGGCCGCAGAGGTGCGGGCAATCAAAGCCGGTTGATGCGAATGCGCCGTAGTCTGTTAACGCCGTATAATTAAAGCCGAAAAATTATTAACTTGCAGATTGTTTGACGCATTTTCCGAGGGGAAGTAATGCACTCACTATCCAGATTCGTGGCGGCTTTCCTGGTTGTCGCGCTAACCGTCCTGCCATGTGCGCGAGCGCAGGAAGGCGCTGCAACGCAGTTCAAGAAAGAAGAGATTGAACAGCTGGTCGCTCCGATTGCACTGTATCCCGATGCACTGGTAGCGCAGATCCTGATGGCTTCTACCTATCCGCTGGAAATTGTTTCGGCTGCACGCTGGTCGAAAGAAAATGCCAGCGTCAAGGACAAGGCGCTGGAAGACGCGATGCAGAAACAGACCTGGGATCCCAGCGTGAAATCGCTGACGGCGTTCCCCAGCGTGCTGGCGATGCTCAACGACAAGCTCGATATGACCCAGAAGTTGGGTGACGCTTTCCTCGGCCAGCAGAAGGACGTGATGGCGGCGATCCAGACGCTGCGCGCCAAGGCTGACAAGGCCGGCAATCTGAAGTCGGGCAAGGAACAGAAGGTAACGACTACCCAGCAGGACGGGCAGACGGTCATCATCATTGAGCCGACCAATCCGCAGGTGGTTTACGTGCCGACGTACAACCCGACGGTGGTTTATGGTCCGTGGCCGTATACGGCTTATCCGCCTTATTACTACTATCCGCCGGGTTACAGCGCCGGCAGCGTGTTTTTTGCCTTTACTGTTGGCGTGGCTGTCGGTAATGCGATGTGGGGTGGTTGCCACTGGGGTGGCAGCGGCAATGTCTATATCAACCACACCACCTATAACAACTTCAATAAAACCAATATCAACACCGGTGACTGGAATCACAATCCTACCCATCGTAAAGGCGTGCAGTACCGTGATCAGGCGACGCAGCAGAAATTCGGCAAGGGGCCGTCACAGGGTGCTGATTCACGTGAGGCATTCCGCGGCCGGGCTGAGCAGGGCCGTCAGGAAATTGCGCGTGGTGGGGCCGACAATCTGAAGGGCCGTCCCGACGGCGGTGATGCACGGCCGAATGCCGGCTCGCGGGACCTCAACACCAAGGGTACCGGCGATCGCAGCGTGCAGCGTCCGTCGGGTGGCCGCGACTCCGGTGCGTTCGATGGTATCGGTCAGGGTAGCCACACGCGTGATGTCAGCAACCGTGGTGCGGCCAGTCGAGCTTCTGCTGCAGGTCATTCACGTCCTTCCGGCGGCAGCGCGGTGCGCGCGGGCGGCGGCGGCGGTCGTCATCGCTGAGCTGACAGGAGACGATGATGACAATGCATAACCCGTTCAAGGAATTCACCATGTCTGTAACATCCATCATGCGCTTTGTATCCGGCACGCTGATTGCCGCGGTCGTGCTGGCGCTGCCGGTTCATGCCGCAGATCCTGCGCAAAAACCAGCGGCCAAACAAAAGGCTGCTGCGCCCAAACAACTGGCTTACGCTTCACCTGAAGAAGCGGTGCAGGCATTGATCGCGGCGGCAAAGACTGCCGATTCCAAAGGGATGATTGCGATTCTCGGAGCTGACGCAAAGCCGCTGATCGGTTCCGGTGATGCCGTTTCCGATAAGGCGCGCCGCGCACGGTTTGTCGCCTCATACGACGAGGCCAGCAAGCTGGAGCGATCCGGCGACACAAAGGCTGTTCTGACCACCGGCAAGGACGCATGGCCGTTTCCGATTCCGCTGGTCAAGGATTCCGCCGGTTGGCGCTTCGATACCAAGGCCGGCAAAGACGAAATCCTCAACCGCCGCATCGGCAGCAATGAACTGTCGACGATCCAGTCGATGCTGGCCTATGTCGATGCACAACGCGATTACTACCGCCTCAATCCGCAGCAGGATAAGCTGCAGGGCTACGCGCAAAAGCTGGTCAGCAGCAAAGGCAAGCGTGATGGGCTTTATTACCCGACTAAGGCCGGTGAGCCGTTGAGCCCGCTGGGCCCGCTTTTTGATGCGGCAAAGGCCGAGGGTTATGGCGGAGCGGATAAAAAATCAACGGCTTATCACGGTTATCACTACCGCATTCTCAAAGGTCAGGGTAAGGATGCGGCGGGTGGCGCCTATGACTATATGGCGAAGGGCAAGATGATCGGCGGATTTGCACTGATCGCCTGGCCTGCGAGTTACCGGAATTCCGGTGTGATGACCTTTATCGTGAATCACGACGGCGTGGTCTACGAGAAGGATCTTGGTCCGGATACTGCGTCTGCCGCTGGCAAGATCACCCGCTTTAATCCCGATTCGGGATGGAAAAAGCAGTAGGCGGACCTATGGTCGGCTGAAGCGCAGGGCTGTAACAGCCATGTGCGCATCACGGGATTGCTGTCCGCCCGGTTAGGGGGGAAGCGGGGCTGCGACATATAATGCGCGTATGCAACCCGCCCCCGCCGCTCCGAAAGACATTTTCAGTCACCGTAAATACTGGGCGGCGCGCTTCGGTACTGCCCCTTTCCTGCCGATGTCGCGTGCCGAGATGGACAAGCTCGGCTGGGAAGAATGCGACATTATCCTCGTCACCGGCGACGCTTATGTCGATCACCCCAGCTTTGGTATGGCCATTGTCGGCCGCCTTCTGGAAGCCCAGGGATTCCGCGTCGGCATCATTGCCCAGCCGGACTGGCACAGCGTTGATCCCTTTCGTGCGCTTGGCAAACCGAAGCTGTTTTTCGGGGTTACTGCCGGAAACATGGATTCGATGGTCAATCGCTATACCTCGGATCGCAGGGTGCGCAGCGATGACGCCTATACGCCGAATGCGGAAGGTGAGAAACGTCCCGACCGGGCAGTGATTGTCTACAGTCAGCGCGCTCGTGAAGCCTATCCGGAAGTGCCGATTGTCATCGGCGGTATCGAAGCCAGCCTGCGACGCATCGCGCATTTTGATTACTGGTCTGAAAAAGTCCGGCGCTCGGTTCTGGTCGATGCCAAGGCTGACATTCTGGTGTACGGCAATGCCGAGCGCGCGATTGTCGATATCGCTCACCGGCTGGCGGCTCGGGCAACACCGGACAGCATTACCGACATCCGCGGCACGGCATTCATGCGATCCGCGACGCCGGACGGCTGGATCGAAATCGATTCAACACGCATCGACACGCCGGGAGCGTTGAACCCGCCCGTAGATCCCTATGCGATGGAAGGCGTGACGACCCAGGCCGCAGCACCGGAAGCGCCGAAGGGCGCGCAGGTGGTGCGTTTCATCCGTGAAGTGAAAAATGAAGATCGTGCGCGCAGCGTGATTCGCATGCCCTCGTACGAGGCTGTGGCGAATGATCCGATTTTGTATGCCCATGCCTCGCGCATCCTGCATGTTGAATCGAATCCGGGTAATGCGCGCGCTCTGATCCAGCGTCACGGCGAGGGAAAAAACGCGCGTGAGGTGTGGATCAATCCGCCGCCGATCCCGCTGACGATGAAGGAGATGGATACGCTGTACGAGTTGCCCTATGCGCGCGTGCCGCATCCGGCTTACGGCAATGGGAGGATTCCCGCCTACGAGATGATCCGTTTCTCGGTGACCATCCAGCGCGGCTGTTTCGGTGGCTGCACTTTCTGCTCGATCACCGAGCATGAGGGCCGCATCATCCAGAACCGCTCGGAAGATTCGATCATCCGAGAGATCGAGCAGATCCGCGACGAGGTACCGGGTTTTACCGGGGTGATTTCCGACCTCGGCGGGCCGACAGCGAATATGTATCGACTCGCTTGCAAGAGCAAGGAGATCGAGACGTCATGCCGGCGGCCGTCCTGTGTTTTTCCGGCCGTATGCCCCAACCTGAATACCGATCACTCGTCGCTGATTCATCTGTATCGTCGCGCGCGTACCTTGCCCGGTATCAAGAAAATCCTGATCGGTTCCGGCGTTCGTTATGACCTCGCAGTCGAATCGCCGGAATACGTCAAGGAACTGGCGCAGCATCATGTCGGCGGTTACCTGAAGATTGCCCCGGAGGCGATCGGCGAAGGGCCGCTGTCGAAAATGATGAAGCCCGGCGTCGGTACTTATTACA